>JAEZCN010000105.1 GCA_023433515.1 Pseudomonadota bacterium | reverse complement strand
CCCCAGTTGTCGATGATGTTCTTGCCGTCGAACTTCATGCCCGGAAGTTCGGTCGGGATCGAGCCCGAGGCGAGCACGACGTGTTTCGCGCTCAGCGTTTCCTTCTTGCCGTCGTGCGCGGTGAACTCCACCTTGCGGCCGGGCAGCAGTCTGCCGTGGCCCTGCAGCGCGGTGACGCCCGCGCTCTTGAGCAGCATGGCGATGCCGTTGGTGCTGGCCTTCACGATCCCGGCCTTGCGCTTCTGCATCTGGGTGACGTCGAAATCGACGCTTCCGACCTTGATGCCATGCACGCCGAGTTCGCCCTTCGTCTTGACGAGCAGCTCGCTCGATTCGAGCAGCGCCTTGGAAGGAATGCATCCCGCGTTCGTGCAGGTGCCGCCGAACACGGCCGAGCCGTCCTTGTTCTTCCACTCGTCGATGCAGGCGACCTTGAGCTTGTTCTGCGCCGCGCGAATGGCCGCGGGATAACCGGCGGGACCCCCGCCGATCACGATGACGTCGTATTCGTTAGCCAACTCTATTGTCCTCTGAGGGGCTTCAAACGCTGAGCAGGAGGCGCGCCGGATCTTCCAGCGCTTCCTTGATGGTGACGAGGAATTGCACCGCTTCGCGACCGTCGATGATGCGATGGTCGTAGCTCAGCGCCACGTACATCATCGGGCGGATCACGATCTGGCCGTTCACGACGACCGGGCGCTCCTTCGTGGCGTGCATGCCGAGGATCGCGCTCTGCGGCATGTTGACGATCGGGGTGGACAGCAGCGAGCCGAACGTGCCGCCGTTGGTGATCGAGAACGTGCCGCCCGTGAGATCGTCGAGTGTGATCTTGCCTTCGCGCGCCTTCACCGCGAACGAACCGATGTTCTTCTCGATGTCGGCGTAGCTCTGCAGGTCGACGTCACGCAGCACCGGGACCATGAGGCCCTTTTCCGTCGAGACCGCGACGCCGATGTCGTAGTACTCGTGGTAGACGATGTCGTTGCCTTCGACCGAGGCGTTGACCACCGGGAACTTCTTGAGCGCCTCGACCGCGGCCTTGATGAAGAACGACATGAAGCCGAGCTTCACGCCGTGTTTCTTCTCGAAGCCGTCCTTGTACTTCGCGCGCAGATCCATGACCGCCTTGAGGTCGATCTCGTTGAACGTCGTGAGCTGCGCCTGCGTCTGCTTCGCTTCGAGCAGCCGCTCGGCGATGCGCGCGCGCAGGCGCGTCATCGGCACGCGCTGATCCTGGCGACCGGCGGCGCCGGCGGCCGGAGCCGCGGGAGCGGACTTGTCGGCCTTGGCCGCGGGCTTATCCAGATACTCGACGACATCACCCTTCGTGATGCGTCCAGCCTTGCCCGTCGCGGGAATCTTCGCCGGATCGAGCTGCTTTTCCTCGACCATGCGGCGCACGGAAGGCGCGAGCTTGTCGCCGTGTTCGCCCTTCGCGGGCGCGGCAGGCGCAGTCGGCTTGGACGCCGCGGGAGCCGCCGCGGCGGGTTTCGCCGGCGCCGGAGCGGGCGCGGACGCAGCGGCGCCCTCTTCCAGGATCGCGAGCACCTGGCCGCTGGTCACGGTGGTGCCGGCCGCGATGCGCAGTTCCTTGATCACTCCCGTGATCGGCGCGGGCACCTCGAGCACGACCTTGTCGGTCTCGAGATCCGCGAGGTTTTCGTCTCGCGTCACGGCCTGTCCGACCTGCTTGTGCCAGGTGACGAGGGTGGCGTCGGCGACCGACTCGGGTAGTTGGGGAACCTTGATTTCAATGGCCATGGACTTTCCTCAGCGGGACGTGGCGGCCGCGGCGGGAGCCGACGTCACCGTGAGGCGCTTGGTTTCGCGCGCTCCGTCTTCTTTGTTGGTCGCCGTCAGCGCCGCCTCGATGAGGCCGCGTTGCTCGGCGTCGTGGATCTTCGTGATGCCCGTGGCCGGCGCCGCGGCGGGCGGGCGGCCCGCGTACAGCAGCTCGCGCTTGCCGACCAGCGTCTGCAGGCGGTGGCGGATCTGGTACCACGCGCCCTGGTTCTGCGGCTCTTCCTGGCACCAGACGACTTCGCGCGCGTTCGGATACCGCGCGATCATCGCCTCGGTCTCGGCGACCGGGAACGGATAGAGCTGCTCGACGCGCACCAGCGCCACGTCGTGCTGATTCGTCGCGCGACGCGTCTTGAGCAGATCGAAGTACACCTTGCCCGAGCACATCACCACTCGATGCACGCTCGCGGGCTTGACCTGACCATCTACCTCGTCGATGACCGTCGCGAACTCGCCGTTCAGCAGATCATCGAGCGAGGACACCGACAATTCGTGGCGCAACAGGCTCTTCGGCGTCATCACGATGAGCGGCTTGCGCAAGCTACGCAGGATCTGCCGGCGCAGCATGTGGAACATCTGCGCGGGCGTCGACGGCACGCACACCGCCATGTTGTTCTCGGCGCAGAGCTGCAGGAAGCGCTCGAGGCGCGCCGAGGAATGCTCGGGGCCCTGGCCTTCGTAGCCGTGCGGCAGCAGCAGCGTGAGACCGCACAGCCGGCCCCACTTCGCTTCGCCCGAGCTGATGAACTGGTCGATGATGACCTGCGCGCCGTTCACGAAATCGCCGAACTGCGCTTCCCAGATCACGAGCGACGAAGGGTCCGTCGTCGAATAACCGTACTCGAATCCCAGCACGGCTTCTTCCGAAAGCACCGAATCGGTGATCTGGAACGAGGGTTGCCGCTCCGCGAGGTGCTGAAGCGGGATATAACGCTCGCCCGTGGTCTGATCGTGCAGCACCGCGTGACGATGGAAGAACGTGCCGCGCCCGGAGTCCTGGCCCGTCAGGCGGATCGCGTTGCCTTCCTCGAGGATGGTCGCGTACGCCAGCGTTTCGGCACAGCCCCAGTCGAGCGGCAGGTCGCCATTCAGCATCTTCACGCGATTGGCCATGACCTGCGCCACGCGCGCATGCAGCGAAATGCTCGACGGGTAACGCGTGATGGCCGCGCCGAGTCGCTTGAGTCGCGCCATGTCGCCGAGGCCGCGCACGCGTTCGGTCCAGTCACTGCCCGCGTACTTGGTCCAGTCGACCGTGTACTTGTTGCCGATCATGCCGAGCGAAGCACGCGCCTGCGGTCGCCCCTCGTCGAGGCCCTGCCGGTAGGTTTCCACGAAACCCGACGCATCGGCATCGCTCAGGACGCCCGCGGCGACGAGCCGGTCGGCGTATATCTTGCGGGTGGTCGGATGCTTGCGGATGACCTGGTACATCACCGGCTGGGTGGCGGACGGCTCGTCCGCCTCGTTGTGACCGTGCCGGCGATAACACACGAGATCGATCACCACGTCCTTGTGGAACTGCTGGCGGTACTTGAGCGCGAGGCGCGTTACGAACACCACCGCGTCCGGATCGTCCGCGTTCACGTGGAAGATCGGCGTCTCGAGCATCTTCGCGACGTCCGAGCAGTACATCGTCGAACGCGTGTCGCGCGGATCCGAGGTCGTGAAGCCGACCTGGTTGTTCACGATGATGTGCACGGTGCCGCCCGTGTAGAACGCGCGCGCCTGCGAAAGCTGCAGCGTCTCCATCACGACACCCTGGCCCGCGAAGGCGGCGTCGCCGTGGATCTGGATCGGCAGCACCCGCGAGCCGGTCGTGTCACCGCGCCGTTCCTGGCGTGCTCGAACCGAGCCTTCGACCACGGGGTTGACCACCTCGAGGTGCGAGGGGTTGAACGCGAGCGCCACGTGGACGTTGCCGCCCGGCGTGCGCAGGTCGGCCGAGAAGCCCTTGTGGTACTTCACGTCGCCGGAGCCCTGCATGTGCGCGGTGTCGTAATTGCCCTCGAATTCGCTGAACAGCACGGACGGTGACTTGCCGAGCACGTTCACCAGCACGTTGAGCCGGCCGCGATGCGCCATGCCGATCACGCACTCCTCGACACCCTGCTCACCACCGCGCTGGATCAGGCAGTCGAGCAGCGGGATCAGCGAGTCGCCGCCTTCGAGCGAGAAACGCTTCTGGCCGACGTACTTGGTGTGCAGGTAACGCTCGAGGCCTTCGGCGGCCGAGAGCTGCCAGAGGATGTTCTTCTGTTCCTCGGTAGTTAGTTTGCCCGTCAGGCGGCCGACCAGGTACTGGTCCTGCAGCCACAGGCGTTCCTCGGTGTTCGATACGTGCGCGAACTCCGCGCCGATCGTGCCGCAGTACGCGTACTCGAGCTGCGAGATGATGTCGCGCAGCTTCTGGCGCGGCGCGATCTCGGTCGGGCGCGCGCCGGTGAAGAATTCGGTGTCGAGGTCGGACTCGCTGAGTCCGAAGTAGCCGAGCTCGAGGACCCGCGGACGTTCGCGCCGGGTGAGACCCAGCGGATCGAGGTTCGCGATGAGATGGCCGCGATTCGCGTAGATCTGCACGAGTCGCGAGACGGCGCCCTGCTTGGCGGCGTCGGAGGCCGGTGCCGCGCCCGACGGCGTCGCGGCGGCGATGCGCGGGCGCGTGGCGCGCTGCGCGATTCCGGCCTGGATGGCTGAATGGATCTGCTCGCGCCCACCATCCGGACGGATTTTCAGGAAGAAGTCACGCCAGCGTGGCTCTACGCTCTGTGGGTCTGCGAGGAACTGTTCGTACAGGGCTTCGACATAGGGAGCGTTGCCGCCGGACAGCGGCGTAGATGCCAACAGCTCGCGAAGGCTTGTGGCCATACGAGAAAAAATCCTTGTGGACTCAAGGTCCTGGATCAATGAGGGGGCGGTATGTTAGCCGAACCGGCACGCAGCCGGAAGGCGAACAGGCCCTATAACTGGGGCATGTTACGTAAAAGCCAAATCTCGTATCCCACGAGAACGGCGTACCCCGCCAGCACGGCATACAGGACTGCGCCTACGCCCACGGAGCCGAATACCCTCAGGCGGGCGAAAGCGGTCAGAACCACCACTCCCAGGATGGTGAGCCCCAGTTTCACGATGGCGAAGCCATGGCCTGAACCGGTCACCAGCGGGGCCATGACGGGATTGATCTCGGTCGCCCCGCGCGCCAGCAGCGTCAATGTCAGGATGGCGTCAGTTACGCACAGCAGAAGGATCAGGATGGTCGTCACCAGCCACTGCGGGTGAAACCAATCCGTCACGACCATGTGCCCTTCGTTGCCTCGTCGTGGTGCAATCCGGCGGCGTTCGAAATTTCCACGCCAGAGGGCGCGTGAGATGGCCGTACGCCGTTCCGTGGCGATGCGTCGTTCTTGTTGTTGTGCGTTCATCCTCGTCGCATTCTATGAACGGCGGGGATCGCTGCGCCTCGATCTGGAAAAAACGCGTGTGAGCCAGGTCGCACTTTTGGTTCATTGGGTGAACCGCAATTCGGCCTGCACGCTGCGCCGGATTTCGCGCCCGTAAGGATCGGCGTACTCGCGGTGTGTTTCGTCAAGTAGGTTGAAGCCCTTCAGCGCGACCTCGAACTTTTCATTGACTCGCCAGGCGAAACGCACCGAGAGCTCGGAGTACGCATCGGAGCGCGGATCGGGCATTTCGCCCACCCGTCGCAACATGGCGTCGAGCGTCATGGACCCGAAATCCATCGAGGACTTGAGCTGCCAGCGCGACTGCGGATCATTCCCCGCTTGCCGCAACCCCAGCAGCTGCGTGGATCCTTCCTTGAACTCGAGATCCTTGCGCAGGGTGCTCACGCCCGGCGAGAGGCGCCACCACGGCGTGACCTGCCAGTTCGCCCACGCCTCGACTCCGTAGATGCTGCCCTTCATGAGGTTTCCCCAGCGCAGCGGCAGCAGCGTGACGGGCGTGATCTCGACCGTGCGCAGATCGTCGTACTGGTTGTAGAACATGCTCGCGGTGAACGAGAGTCTCGCGTGTGGATTGCCGCGATAGCCGATCTCCAGGGCATCGACCTTCTCGGTTTCGAAATCCGGATTGCCGCCGAGGAACAGCGTCGACCCGACGAATTCCTGCACGTCCGCGTCGAAAGGGGTCGGCGCGCGAATCGCGCGCGATCCCGCAATCCACAACAGGTTGCGCTCGTTCAGCGCCCACGACAGCCGCAGGTCCGGCAGGACGCTCCAGTCGGAGTAGATGTTGTCCTCGAACTTGACGCCGGCCGTGACGGTGAATGTATCGCCGAGCGAGATGCTGTCCTGGAGAAATACGTTCGTGAGCTCGAGCGTGCGATGGTCGGGATCGAAGGCGAGCGCGTTGTTGATCGTCCGGTAGTCGTTGTATCGACGGCCCAGTCCCCAGACGAGCCGGTGGTTCGCGAACACGGCGCTCTGCTGCAATTCGAGATCGAAGGTATCGATGTCGAACGCGATACCGCTCGGCGGCCGCTCGCGGTCGACACGGTCGAAATACATCTGCAGGCGGGTGGTCACGCGCTCGCCCGCGTGTTCCCACCGGCCGAGCACGTTCATGCCGCTGAATGGAACGTCGGGGACGCCCGCGAAACCCTGCTTCGCATCCTGGTAATCGCCCTGCAGCGTGAACGCACTGGCCGCGATCCTGCCGTCGAAGCGGAAACCCGCTTGTATCTTTGTCCAATCGTCCTGCGCGCTCGAGCCGTCCGCGAATTCCGTCGCGCCGCGCTCGAATGCCATGGCGTACACGCGAAACGCGCCCGTCTCTCCGAGGTCGTCGCCGTATCGGGCGCCGATCGCCTGCTCACGGTCGCCGCCGTCCGCCCGCAACAGGAAACCACGCGTGTCATACGCCTTGCGCGTGATGATGTTGATCACGCCGTTCATCGCGTTTGCTCCCCACAGCGTCGCACCCGGACCGCTGATGACCTCGATGCGATCGATGTCGTCCATCAGCAGGTCCTGCATGTCGTACGCGATGCCGGAGAACAAGGGCGAATACACACTGCGCCCGTCGATCAGGATCAGGAGCTTGTTCGAAAAGTTCTGGTCGTTCGGCGCGCCCGCGAGACCGCGCGCACCGTTCGAATATTCGCTCGAGGTCAGTTGCGTGACCTGCATGTTCGGCGCGAGACGCAGAGCCTCTGGAATGCTCAGCACACCGTGCCGCAGGATTTCCTCGCGCGTGATCACGTAGATCGACGCCGGCGCACTCGACAGGCTCTGGGCGGACTTCGAGACCGATGTGACCTCGACCTTCGCGAGCTCTTCGAGAGACATCCGCGAGAGCTGGGTCAGCGGATCACGGACATCGGCCACGTCTTGCGCGTACGCCGCCGGCACGAAGCTCAACGCGATCGCGAGGACCCGTTTCACATGAGTCTCCGGGAGTCCATGCGTGCCATGCGGATCGAGCAGGAAGAACTGCGGCTGCGCATGAAGCGCGGTTCCGGGCATTCGGCGCGCGTCTGGGGGCGGCGCTCGACGTGCGCGGCCACCGACAGCAACGCGGAATCGATCCGCAATCCACTTCGATCCGCCGCGGTGAGCGAGATCTCGAAACGGATGTTCCGGCCGATCTCGAGAAAATTGATGATGCCTCCCGCCTGAAACCCATGCTCGGCGTCGGTCACCATCAGGATCGGCAGGCGCGTGGCCGCCACGCGCAGCGCACGAGTCCCGCTCAATGCTTTGCGACCGACGAACAGGATGTGGACGCCTTCGAGCTCTCGCGGATGGGAGACCCGCCGCAGGACCGCGGGCCGGCCCCTGACCGTCAAACCAGGCAGCAGTTGCGCAAGCTGGTTTGCCACGTCCTCATCGCCGGCCACCGCGATGACGAATGAATCCCCGGTGTTCTGCGGCCACTCGACGTAGGAGGCGAATCGGTGCAGGTAGGCGGCCTTGACGGCATGCACGGAAAACACCGCGTCAGCGGCGAATACGACGCCGGACTCGGCCGTGATGAGCAAAAGGAGCAGCATCAGGGGCAAGCGCAGCGATCCCACTTTCGACATCGGCAACTCGATCCTCCCTGATTGCTCTTGTAGGACAAGGCCGGCCGGAGTGGACCGCATTTCCGTTTCTTAGGCAAGATGCGGACGCTTGGCACACTCGCATGATCAAGACTCGAAGACCGGCAGCGGCCGCATCTGGCGGGCGCTCGCTTCGATCGGGTACGCGCGTCGCAGCCTTGCCGGCAAGCTCATGCTGATCATGCTCGTCACGACCATGATCGCTCTCGCCAGCGCCGGCGCCGCGCTGCTGTTCACCGACTTGCGCGACAGCCGCGCGGACTGGGTCGGCGACATCTCCACCGAGGGCGGCATCATCACGCTCGCCGTGCAGCCTGCGCTGTCGTTCGACGACGTCGAAGGTGCCCAGCGCATCCTGAGTGCCCTGCAGGCGCGCGGATCGATCAACACCGCGGCTCTTTATGGAATCGACGGCAGCCTGTTCGCGCAATACACACGCGACGGATTCGAGGCGCCACCGCCGCGCGCCCCGATGGCCGAATACGGCGTCTACATCGACAAGGGCCGGGTCGAGCTGCTTCGTCCTGTCGTCCAGGGCGACGAGACACTCGGCACGATCTACTTGCGAGCGCAATACGACGTGCAGGGGCGCGTCCGTGCGTACCTGTCCGTGCTCGCCGCCGTGTTCGGCCTCGGCCTGGTCGCGGCGCTGCTCGCGGCGAGCTGGCTGCACCACGTCGTGAGCCGGCCGATGGAGTCGATGGCCAGCGTGGCGCGCCGTATCGTCGAAGAGCGCGATTTCTCCGGGCGCGCCGACAAGATCAGCGACGATGAAATCGGTGTCGTCGTCGATGCGTTCAACAAGATGCTCGACGAAGTGCAGGCGCATGCGCGTGCGCTCGAGACCAGCGAGAAACTCTATCGCGCGATCGGGGAATCCATCAACTACGGCGTGTGGGTATGCGATGCCGAAGGCCGCAACATCTACATCAGCGACTCGCTGCTGAATCTGGTCGGCCTCACGCAGCAGGACGTGGCGGAATTCGGCTGGGAAAAGATCCTGCATCCGGACGACGCCGCGAACACCGTGGCCGCATGGAAGGAATGCGTGCGCACCGGTGGCACCTGGTATCGCGAACACCGCATGATCGGCGTCGACGGGAAATATCATTCCATCCTGGCGCAGGGCGTGGCGATTCGCGACGAGCACGGACGCATTCAGCGCTGGGCCGGGATCAATCTCGACATCAGCCGGCTCAAGAACACCGAGCTCGCGCTGATCGCCGCCGACCGCCGCAAGGACGAATTCCTCGCCACCCTCGCCCACGAGCTGCGCAATCCCCTCGCGCCGATCCGCAACGCCGTGCGCATCCTGGACTCCGAGGTCGCCGACGAGCGGCAACGCAAGTGGGGCCGCGAAGTCATCGCGCGCCAGGTCAGTCGCATGTCGTTGCTGCTCGATGACCTGCTCGACGTGTCGCGCATCACCCGCGGTCAGCTCGAGCTCAAGAAGGACTACGTCGATCTCAGGACCGTGATGTCGGTGGCGCTCGAAACCGCGCGTCCCCTCATCGACGCCAAGCAGCACCGCGTGAGCATGAACCTGCCCGCGGAAAATCTCCGACTCGAGGTCGATCCATTGCGGCTCTCGCAAGCGATCGGCAACCTTCTGACGAATGCCGCGAAATACACGGATCCTGCCGGCCAGATCGAACTGAGCGCGAGCATCGACAGCACCGGATTGATCATCCGCATCAAGGACAACGGCATTGGTCTCGCGCCGGATGTGATTCCGGGGCTGTTCACGATGTTCTCCCAGGTCGACTCCGCGGTGGACCGCGCCGAGGGCGGCCTCGGCATCGGGCTCGCGCTGGTGAAAGGCCTCGTGGCCCTCCATGGCGGCCGCGTGCAGGTGCGCAGCGCGGGCCTCGGCCACGGCAGTGAATTCATCGTGCATCTGCCGCCGACCGCGATCGCCAACGATCGGGTAGATAGCGCGGCGCCCACCGAAGAAGCCGTGGTCACACCGATCCAGCGGCGCGGCAGGATCATCGTCGCCGACGACAATCGCGACGCCGCCGAGTCTCTCTCCCTCGTGCTGCAGTTCGTCGGTTACGAAGTCTTCACCGCATTCGATGGCGGCGAGGCGCTTGCCATCGGGGCGAGAGAACGGCCCGACGCCGCCCTCGTCGACATCGGCATGCCCGGAATGAGCGGACACGAGGTGGCGCGCCGCATCCGCCTCGAAGCATGGGGCAAGCGGATCGTTCTCATCGCGCTCACCGGGTGGGGGCAGGACCACGACAAGCAGGCGGCGATGGCCGCCGGATTCGACGAGCACCTGACGAAGCCGGTCGATCCGGAGCAGGTGGAGCGGTTGCTCGAGAACCTGCTGGACGACACCGAGAAACGCTCGACGGCATCGGACAACGCGAACAAGGCCTGAGCTCATGACGTCCGTCAGTGCGATACGCGGCGCCGCGCTCACGTTCACGGGCGATGTCTTCGTCGAAGGCGCGAGCGCGATGCGTTACGAGAGCGACGCCATGATTGGAATCTCCGGCGGAAGGATCACGCACTTCGGGCCGGCTTCCACCGTACTCGACCAGCTGCCGCCCGGCACACAAGTGAAGGAGTACGGCAAGGACAGCCTCATCCTGCCCGGGTTCATCGACTGCCACGTTCACTATCCACAGACCCAGATCATCGGCGCGTATGGCGAGCAACTGCTCGACTGGCTCGCGACGTACACGTTCGTGGCCGAGCAGGAGTTCGCCGACGAAGCTCACGCACGCGCGGTCGCCGACGTGTTCCTCGACGAATGCCTGCGTAACGGCACGACCACGGTCGCGTCGTTTTGCACGGTGCATGCCCATAGCGTCGATGCATTGTTCGAAGCCGCGGCCCGTCGCGGCATGCGCACGATCGCCGGCAAGTGCCTCATGGATCGCAACTGCCCGCCGGCGCTCAGGGATACCGCGCAGCGCGGCTACGACGAATCGAAGGCGCTGATCGATCGCTGGCATGGGAAAGGGCGCGCGTTGTATGCGATCACGCCGCGGTTCGCGCCCTCTTCCACGCCCGAACAGATGGAGATGGCCGGCGCGTTGTGGAAGGAGCGGCCCGGCACCTACCTGCAGTCGCACGTGTCCGAGAACCGCGCGGAGGTCGAGTTCGCGCGCAAGGTTTATCCGGAGCGGTCTGGTTATCTCGATATCTACGATCACTACGGGCAGCTCGGGCCGCGCGCGATCTACGGGCACGGCATCCATCTGGATGAGAGCGAGCTCGCGCGGATGCACGAAAGCGGCACGGCCATCGCGCACTGCCCCACCTCGAACATGTTCCTGGGCAGTGGGTTGTTCGACTTGAAGAATGCGCTGAGGGCATCGCGCCCGGTGCGCGTGGGCCTCGCGACGGACGTCGGCGCAGGAACATCGCTGTCGATGCTCGAGACCATGGGGGCTGCGTACCAGACCGCGCAGCTCAACGGGAATTCGTTGCGCGCGATCGAGGCGTTTTACCTTGCCACGCGCGGCGCGGCACGCGCGCTTTACCTGGAGGACAAGATCGGCAGCATCGACCTCGGCATGGAAGCGGATCTGATCGTGCTGAACCTGAAGAGCACGCCGATGATCGACTTCCGGATGCGCAGATGCGAATCGTTCGAAGAAGCGTTGTTCGTGCAGATGACGATGGCGGACGCGCGCGCGATCGCCGCCACGATCGTCGGCGGTCGCTAGTCGGCTGGTTCCCCGGGTGGGATTCGAACCCACGAAACATCCTCTCGCCGCCTCACAGCGTCTGCACCCGCTTGCCGTTTACCCGCACGTTCTCGAGCTTTACCGAGCGCGTGTGCTTCACGATGCTCGGCTGCGTGACGCCATGGAACTCGCAATCGCTCAGCGTGATGTCGCTCACGGGACCCTGGGGAATGCCCTGCGAGTCCAGCACGCGTACGGCGTTCTTCACGCGCAACCGCTCGACCACCACGTTGCGCAGTCGCGGAATGAACGGCCCGTTCGGGCCCTCCTCATAATTGAAGTCGGCGGTGATCGCCGCGCGGCCCACCTGCCCCACGTCGATGTCACGGTAATAGAAGTCCTCGAGCAAACCTCCGCGCAGCGCGTTGTTCTTGAACCGGATCGCGTACCAGAGCTCGGGGCTGTCCATCTGGCAGTTCTCCGCGAACACCCAGCGCGCGCCGCCCGAGATCTGGCTGCCGACGACCACGCCGCCATGGCCTTCCTTCATGCGGCAGTTGCGCACCAGGATGTTCTGCGAGGGCGTGTTGAGCCGGCGCCCGTCGGCATTGCGACCCGAGTTGACCGCGATGCAGTCGTCGCCCGTGTCGAACGAGCAGTTCTCGATCAGCACGTGATCGACCGATTCCGGATCGATGCCATCGTTATTGGGCCCGTGACCGTGGACGTCGATCCCGCGAATCGTCACGTTGCGGCTCAGCACCGGGTGGATGTTCCAGAACGGCGAGTTGCGCACGCGCACGTCCTCGATCAGCACGTTTTCGCATTCGTACGGCTGGATGAACGGCGGGCGCAGCATCGAGCCTTCGCCGAACACGCGCTTCCCGACCGGCACCGCGTCCTCCGCCATGCGGAACAACCTGTCGCGCGCGGCTCGCTGGTCGGGCATGCCCTCCTTCCAGCCGTACGGAACGGTTCCGCCCCAGCGGCCCTTCCACTTCCACCAATGATGCTCGCTGCCCTGCCCGTCGAGCGTGCCCTTGCCCGTGATCGCGATGTTCTTCTCGCGCCGCGCGTAGATGAGCGGCGAGTAGTTCATGAGCTCAATGCCCTCCCAGCGCGTGAATACCAGCGGGTAGCTGGCCGGGTTGGTGTCGAACTTCAGCGTCGCGCCCTGATCGACGTGCAGGTTCACGTCGCTCCTGAGATGGATCGCGCCCGTGAGGAACGTGCCGGCGGGCACGATCACCCGGCCGCCGCCCTCCTTCGCGCAGGCTTCGATAGCCTTCGCGATCGCGGATGTATTGAGTGTCGTGCCGTCCGGCACCGCGCCGAACTTCGTGATGTCGAAGTTGCGATCCGGAAAGGTCGGCGCCTTGACGCTGCGTGCGATGTCGGCGGCGCGCTGCCAGGCTTCCGCCGAGCTCGCATTCGCGTTCGCCCTTCGCCACAGGAAAGTCGCTGCCGCCGCGCTGCTCGCGCGGATCATGAACGCTCGCCGGTCAACCATTGAAAAACTCCCTCGGACTCGACCCGCGCTCATTCCCCCACGAGATGCAGCACGATCTCGCGCGTCGAAGGCGCGGAGCGGTGCTCGAACAGATAGATGCCCTGCCACGTGCCGAGCATCAACTGCCCCTTCATGATCGGCACGTTCAGTTGCACCTGCGTCAATGCGGTCTTGAGATGGGCCGGCATGTCGTCCGGCCCCTCGTCGTCGTGTTCGTAGAGCCCTTCGCCTTCGGGCGCGAGCTCGTCGAAGAATTTCTCGAGATCGCGGCGCACGGCCGAGGCCGCGTTTTCCTGGATCAGCAGCGATGCGGACGTGTGCCGGCAGAACAGCGTCAGCAGGCCGTTGCCGATGCCCTGCTTCGAAACCCAGCCGCGCACGGCGTCGGTGAACTCCGTGAGCCCGCGGCGCGGCGAACGCACCGGCAGGACGTGCATGAACTGACGCATGGGCATCGACCGTACCGGCAGGGCATCGGTCAAGCAAGTTTTCCTTGAGACGGGTTCATCCCTTCCGATGGACGCGATGAGCGCCTTCGGGAAAAGTATCGCGCATGCCAAAGATCGACATCGCGAACGTCCCGCAGCGCCAGGGCTCGGGCTACCCACCGCCGTTCGACGCGCCCTGCGCTCCACGCGTGCGACGCAAACTCGGTGATGCCGGAGGCCTGCAGGACTTCGGTGTCAACCACACGACGCTGCCGCCGGGCGGATGGTCGAGTCAGCGTCACTGGCACACGCTGGAAGACGAGTTCGTGATCTTGCTCGAAGGAGAACTGACGTTGATCGAAGACGGAGGCGAGACGATCCTGCGCGCGGGCGATTGCGCGGCGTTTCCGAGAAACGTCAGCAACGGGCATCACCTCGTGAATCGATCCTCCGCGCCGGCCGTATTCCTGGAAATCGGGTCTCGGCGCATCGACGATCTAACCACCTACCCGGACATCGACATGAAGGTGTCCAACACCGACGACCGATACGTGCACAAGGACGGCACGCCTTACTGACTGCCGCCGCCCTCCGCCGGCAAGGTATAACTTTCCTCGATCACGTCGCGCACGCGCTTGCGCGACACGGCGGGATCGTCCGGCACGTGATGTTCGAGCGCGGCGATCTTCGCCGTCAGCTCTTCGTCCTTGATGCAGGTGCGCAGCCACTGCGTCACGTCACCATGTTTCCAGTGATGCAGCCAGGTTTCCTCGTCCACGCCGTCGGCGAGATCCAGGAAGACCATGAGGTTCTGCGCCCGAAGGTTCAGCTTGCCTTCCGGGCCGCGGAAGTAGAACGAACGGTCCTCGCCGAGCGAACCTTCCGAATACTTCCGAAGATGCCGCCGCCGCTCGCTCTTCGTGGGCTCGATCGAAAGCACCTCGGGCTGTCCGCTCGCCTTGTGCCAGAGCAACGCCTGGCCGCGCGGAATCTTGTCGAGCGGTACGTCCGGCGCGGACAGCGAATTCGCGTCGGCGAACTCCAGCACCATCTCGCGCGGCCGCTCGCCGATGACGATCAGCGTCTCGATGAGCTCGAGCGCCGAACGCGCGATCACACTTGGCGTCACGCTGATCAGCAGCATCCCTTCGAAGCTCTTCGGCAGAACGAGTTCGGCGGGCTTCCAGTCGACAGGCAACACGTGGTGTGCCTCGTCCACGATGAGCCAGTGCGGGCGGCCGGTTTTCGCGCGCAGCTCGCGTATGCGAGCGAGCAGCGACATGAAGAAGGCGGGACGATCGGAGAGCTTGATGCCGAGCAGATTGAAAACCGCATTCTCGTTCGGCTTCGACAGCAACTGCATGCACTCGTCGATCGAGGGCGCGCGCTCCGGATTGCCGAGCACGGCCGTGCCATCGACGGCATCGTAGTCTCCCTCCGGATCGATGATGCAGAAGCTGTAGTCCTTGCTCCGCAGTCGTTCGATCAGTCCCGAAGCGACGGTGGACTTGCCGCCGCCGGACGTCCCGACCACGAGCGCGCTGACACCGAACGGTGACAACGTCACCGCGCTGCCCTGTTCGTCCTTGCCGAGCAGGATCGCGTGGCGCTGCAGGACCGTGGTGCGATTCGCGAGATCGTCGGTGAGAACTTCTTCGATGAGCTGGACGACGCCCGCGCCGTGATTCAGCGGCAACACGATGTCGACCTTCTGCTTGACCGCCGGCAACGCGTTGTCCACCGCGGCCGAACATTCGCAGGCACTCAGCAGTGCGTGGTCGTTTTCCGCATCGCCGACGGCGACCGTGTTGTGGATCGACACGTTCAGCTCGTCGAGCGCCACCTGGAGGCCGGTGGCCTTGTTGACTCCGCCGGGCAGGATCATGACGGCGCCTTTGTTGAAGACGACCTGGAGCTCGAGGCCGAGGTCGCGGATCGTCTCGAGCACCGCGCCCTCGTTGGGCCGCCAGGTCGCGACGATGCATCGCCCCAGCGACGGATGCACTCCACGCCTGCGCAACGCCTCGATGAAGTCCGCGGGCGGCGGATCCGCGAGCAGCCGCTCCTCGCGCGACGCGGGCCGGTATATGAGCGCGCCGTTCTCCGCGACGACGCGATCGAACAGGTCCAGCCGCTCGAAGACGCGCTGCAGGTCGGGCAGCTCGCGCCCGGTCACGAGCACGAGCTTGCGACCGGAGGCGCGAAACTTTTCGAGCGCCGCGATGGTCGGGTCATCGACCTTGCCGTGGTGCGCAAGGGTTCCGTCGTAGTCGGTGCAGAGTGCGAGATAACGCATGGTGCCCAATCTAGGGGCCCTGCCGGCAGCGGCGCGTAGGCCAATGCCGATTGATCGCGGCCGTGTGCGGAAACCATGCGCTGGACAATGCCTTCATCGCGCGCCGCAGGTTCGAGCGCGCGGCCGCCTCGTATCGTTCGCGGAACTCGGGCCAGTCATAGATGAATGGACGCTCGAGGAACGAACCGAGGATCGTGCGGCGCGCTTCCGCGAACCGACGGCGCGGCACCCACCAATACTCCCGACGCACGTTCCGTTCGAACTCGTCGTATTCCGCCCGGAATAGACCCGCGGTAAATGGCGCCCCCGGCCGGAGTTGAACCGACGACCTACCGCTTAGGAGGCGGTCGCTCTATCCACTGAGCTACGGGGGCGCGCTGGCGGCGATTCTACCGGCCCGAGGTCCGGGCGGTCGACTCGGCCTTCCCTGCCCGCGAATGGCCGCACGACCGGCAGGCGGGGACCTGGTCGTCACGACTTGAGCCTTACGCGCGCACGCGGACCGCGAACGCCTCCGCGGGATTTTTCACGAAAAGCGTGTCGATCTCCTGCGTCGAGAAGCCACGCGCGCGCAGCGCGGGGATCAGCGTGGTGAACACGGTGTCATATGGCCGGAATGTTCCGCCGTCGGGCTCGCCCACCCAGTACCAGCCCGCGTCCTGCGACACGAGCACGCGGTTGAGCCGACCCTTGTCGCGCAGCTCCGTGATCCTTTCGACGTGCAGGTCCAGCGAGTCCGGACCGACGCCGTCGAGCGATATCCACGCGCCGCGGCGCGCGGCATCGTCGTAGCGCGCGGGATCGCTTTCGCCCTGCGCGTGGATCCATATCCACGCGGATGGCTCGACCTTCTCCGCTTCGAGGATGGCGAGTTGTTCGTAGGCCGCGATCGCCGGGCCGGTGTGCGCGCCGATCGTGAGACCCGTCGCGCGATGCGCGAGCGCGGCAGCGCGGATGAGCTTCCTTTCCACGTCGCTCAACGCGCCGCCGTTGAATCCGAGCTTGATGAAGCCGGGACGCACGTCCGTGCCGTCGATGCCGTCGTTCCATTCGCGAATCCAGCGATCGGCGAGCGCCTCGACCGAGTCGGTGCGCACGTAGTCCGCCAGGAACTTGTAATCGAACGCCGCGTAGTTGCCGGTGACGGTCAGCACGTGGAGGCCGCTGCGTTCGGACAGTTCTCGCAGGATCCGTGGGTTTCGGCCGAGCCCGACCGCGGTGGCGTCGACGAACGTCCGGCAGCCGAGCGCACGGATGCGCTCGAGGTGCGGCAATACACGATCGATCACTACGTTGCGGTCGTAAGGAAGCGGCGATTTGAGCCACTCCTCATGAGGCTGAAAGCTCGCCATCGCGTGCTCGTGCGTGAGCGTCGTGCCCATGTCGTCCGCCGGGATGCGGCCACGCACGGTCATGATCGTGAGCGCGCTGTCCCCCTCGCGGGACTGCGTCGCACCAATCGAGGGCCGCGTTCCAGCGAGCGCCGCCGCGGACGCCGTCTGTAGAAGCGTGTGTAGAAAGCGTCTGCGATTCATGTGAGTCTTGTCCCATCGCCCTCGGAAGGGCCCATCACAACACTCCCGTGCAGGGGAGAGTTCAAGCATGCGTTACCGAATCGGCGAGTTCGCGAAGCTCGGCGGCACGACCGTCAAGGCCCTGCGTCACTACGACGCGATCGGCGTGTTGTCGCCCGCGCACATCGATGCGCGCACCTGTTACAGGTTCTACGAGTCCGCGCAGCTCCGGGATCTCGCGACCGTCCACGCGCTGCAGGAACTTGGGGCATCGCTCGGCGACATCCGCGCCGCCTGCGCCGCGGGCCCATCGCAGACCGCCCGCCGCCGCCTGCTCGAACGTCTGCGCACACGCGCCCACCATTCGCTCACCCTCGCACGACGTTCGCTCGAGTGGATAGACCGCGAGATCGAAGGGCTCGGGCAGCATTCACCTGTTTCAGTCGTACTCAGGAATCGCGATGAAGTGCGAGTGGCGTCGATCCGCGCCAACCTCGGCGACTACGCCCAGATCGGCGCAGTCGAAAGCGAACTGCGACGTAGCCTGCGCGGCGCACGCATCGGGGAGTTGCAAGGGGTGTTGTGGCACCGCTGCGCCGCCTCCGGGGTCATTGAAGGAGAACCTTTCATCGAAGTTGGCCGCCACATCCGCCGCGCCCCCGGCATCGAGTTGAAGGAGCTGCCCCGCGTGACGGTTGCCAGTGCGTATTGCGAGTCCGATGACGACATCGCGGTCCGGACGTATGACGCGATCGACCGCTGGATCCATGCGCATGACCTGCGCCTGGACGGCCCGAAGCGGGAGATCTATCTGGGTGCGTTGTTGGAGATTCAGTTTCCGGTGAGACCGGCCTGAGCCAACGGACGGGACGAGCCAGGGTAATTGCCAGCAATCTGGCGCCACCCTCCCCAGCGAGTCCCGCTGAAGAGTGGCGCGCAAGCGCCTGACGAGGAAATGGTGGAGCGGAAGGGGATCGAACCCTCGACCTTCGCATTGCGAACGCGACGCTCTCCCAGCTGAGCTACCGCCCCACACCGAAAACCTGCCCGGACAGGCGGTCCGGAGAGGCGCGGGATTCTAAAGATCGAGGCTGGCCTCGGCAAGCGACACGCGTCGATTCCGGCCGATGGTCGTTCTATGATCGGGCGACATGCTGAATACGGACGAAAAGGCTCCCGAATTCACGCTGCCGGACCAGGACGCGCACGACATCTCGCTGTCGAGCCTGATCAAGGACGGTCCGGCCATCCTTTACTTCTATCCCGCGGACTTCACGCCCGGGTGCACGCGTGAGGCCTGTTCCATCCGGGACCTGCACCGGGAATTGACGCGCGCCGGGCTCACGGTGGCCGGCATCAGCCCGCAGAGTCCGGAAAGCCACAGGCGGTTTCGCGAGAAACACAACCTCCCCTTCACGCTGCTCTCGGATGAGTCCAAGGAGGTCATCAAGATGTTCGGCGTGAACGGGCCGCTCGGCTTCTGGGTGCAACGCGTGACGTTCCTGGTCGACCCGGACCGCACGATCCGCGGACGCGTGAAGGCGCATTTCTCGATCGGCGAACACGAGGATTTCATCCGCAAGGCCATCGAGCCGCGCAAGGCGCAGACCTAGTACTTCAGACGCAGGACGGAGGCACGGCCGATCGTCGGCACGGTGACGATGTACATCGTGTCGAACTCTTCATCGTCCATCCGCGGTACGTTCTCGACGTCCGCCATGGTCTCGACGATCTCGGGAACGGTGTTGCTGTGACCGACGACGAGCGCGAGGCCGCCGCGATTCTCGCGCAGCACTCGCCGTGCGAGCTGCGACGAGCTCGCCTTCGAATCCACCACCTCGGGCTTCACGCCCAGGCGTTGCGCGAGCTCCGCGACGGTCTGCTGCGCGCGCCGCGTTTCGGTCACGTACAGCTTCTTCACGCGACCGAACTTCTCGCCGTCGCCGAACATCTGCGCGAGGCGCACCGCGCGTTGCTCGCCGGGCGGCGACAAGGGTGCGTCCGCGATCGCATTCGGTCCCTTGTCGGCATGGCGGATCACGACGACGGTGGTCGTCGTCGCCGAATTCCAGTACGTGAACGCGACCGCGATCACGATGATGCCGGCCAGGGCTAACAACCAGATCGGTGCGAGAAACGCGCTGCGGCGACGGAACAGGGTCGCGGAGCCTGGCGTTTCGGGGGTATCGCTCATTGGGATCGGATGATAAGGGGGTCAGGCCTCATTTGCTGGCAAAAGGTGCCAGGCCTCACCCCGCCGCACGCTCCAAGACAAACGGCCCGCTTCCTTTCGAAAGCGGGCCGTCTCTCTCTCAACTACTTCTGGTCCGACCCATTACTGCGCGGCGGCGGCCGGAGCGTCGTCACCCTTGTAGGGATCGACGTACTGGATGGTGCCGTCCGGGTTGTACGTGAGCTCGATCGGTTCCTTCACGTTGCGCAGGTGGCTCACGCCATTCGAACGCTGCGAGTCGTGATAGAACAGGTACGTCTTGCCATCCACCTCGACGATCGAGTGGTGGTTCGTCCAGCCGAGCACCGGGCCCAGGATGTTGCCCTTGTACGTGAACGGGCCGTACGGCGAATCGCCGATCGCGTACGCGATGAAGTGCGTATCGCCGGTCGAGTACGAAAAGTAGTACTTGCCGTCGTGCTTGTGCATCCACGCGGCCTCGAAGAAGCGGCGCTCATGGTCGCCCGAGAGCACCGGCTTGCCTTTCTCGTCGACGATCAGGGCGTCCTTCGGCTTCTCGGCGAACTCGAGCATGTTGTCGGCCATGCGCGCAACCTTCGGGGACAGCGCGGGCTGGTCATCCGGTGGTTGCGAGAGGTCATTCGGTTCGTGCTTGCCGGTCTTCCACTGCTGGAGCTGGCCGCCCCAGAGACCACCGAAGTACATGTAGTACTTGCCGTCGTCGTCCTTGAACACGGCCGGGTCCATGCTGAAGCTGCCCTTGATCGGCTCGGGCTGTGCCGTGTACGGGCCTTCGGGCTTGTCCGAGACGGCCGCGCCGATCCGGAAGACACCCTGCTTGTCGTACGCCGGGAAGTACAGGAAGTACTTGCCGTCCTTTTCGTGCATGTCCGGGGCCCACATTCTTTCCGAGGCCCAGGGAACATCCTTCACGTGGAGAGCCACGTCATGCGTCGTGACCGGTCCCCCGATCTTGTCCATGGACAAGACCCGGTAGTCCACCATCGCGTACTGCGCGCCGGTCGCGTCGTTCGGGACACCGGCATCGATGTCATGCGACGGCATGATGTAGATGCGGCCGTTGAACACGTGCGCCGACGGATCGGCCGTGTAGATGTCGACGTCGAGCGGCTGGGTCAGGAACAGCGCGGGATCCGCGCCCTCGGGTTTCGCGGCTTCGGCGACTGGCGGCGCTGCCGCCTCGTCTTTCTTGCCGCAGGCGGCGAGGAAAATCGCAGACGCGGCAAGGGTCGCCACGCAAAAGTGTCGTTGCATGATTCGCGCTCTCTTTGTTGGAAGGGTACGCGACTCGAAAAATACCAGAAGTAGGATGAGGGCAGCCCCCGATTCCTTGGAAAAGCGGTCAGGCTCACTGCTTCAATGCAGGGAAATGGGGGCTGGCCCCCCATTCTCTTTAATTCGGCATCACGGCAAGTATCACCCTGCCCGGCCAGGGCGCCATCGTGAATTCCCCGCTTCCCTCGGGCTGCCGGATCCAGACATAACCGGACTCCGTCGTTTCGATGTCGAAACGCAGACCGCGACCTTCGTAGACGATTTCGCCGCGGATTCGCGCGGGCCGGTCGAAGTACACCAGCATGAGCCGATCGCCGGTGTCGGCGTCTAACCACTCGGCGGTGCCGACGGGCTGGATGTTGTCGAGCGGCAGCACGAACGGCGACAGCCGCGCGACGCGCGCGTCCGCCGGCTCGATCTGCATCCACTTCTGGGAAAACTTCGTCGGCACCAGCGCCTTCTCGAGTTTCGAGTGACTGGCGTTGAGGTCGAGCGTGAAGCTCAAGTCTGGATTGAGCGAAGTCGGCGAGATCTCACCGGCATTCGGCGAGCCGTACAGATCGCCCACCACGTACGGCACCCACAACCGCAGGGCTTCTTTCGGCGCGGCGCGCGATGTCTTGCCGTCGCCTTCGAAGAAGGCCACGTGCGAGCGGATGAACCAGTCGTGTCGCGGCGGCGGCGCCTTTTCCTCGCGGGATCCGCAACCGCCCAACAGGGCTAACAGGGTGAGTCCAACTACCGCGCGCGCGTTCATGGCCGGCAATTCTAAGGGCAAGGGATTGGCCGTAGACGATTCGATTTGGTTTTGAGACCTGGATCGTCATTAAATAGGGCCGCCCGCCTCCATCCCACTATCTGGAGCCGTTCCATGGTCACAGTCGTATTACTCGTACTCGCCTTGTTCGTGCTGCAAACACTCCTGCCGGGCCGGTTTCGCGAAGCGCCCGGGCCAGGGTCGCCGAGCAAGATATCGCTGGATCTCGGTCCACGGGATCGGATGCCGCAACTGACCGTCATCGGCGGACGCGCGCAACGAGCCCTGGCCAACATGCAGGAAGCCCTGCCGGTCTTTCTCGCGCTCGCGCTGATGAACATGATCGTCGCGCCGAACGCGGCCACGGCCATCAACGGGGCCTGGATTTTCCTGGCGGCCCGCGCGGTCTACCTGGTGCTGTATGTAACCGGCGTGCCCGTGGCGCGCACGATCGTCTGGCTGATCGGCTGGGTGGGTCTCGCGATGATGATCCGGCCGCTGCTGCAGTGAAGAGGGTGCCTGGCACCGTCTTCGTCAGCTCTCGCTGGCCTTGTTTTGCTCGCGCATCAGCTTGCGGTCTTCGCGCATCTGCTTCACGTCGACCGGGCGAATGGTCTTGATGAGGCAGCGGTCGCGGCCCACGATGACCTTCTCGAACTTGTCGACGGTGCTGCCCGTCGAGGTCACGGCGATCGTGTTCGCGAACTGCAGGTCCGGACAGTAACCGCTGACGTCGAGCAGGTACGCCTTGTTGGCGCCCGCCCACACGACGAGCTGGTTCTTGGACACCGCCGCCCAGCCGTCGAGCTGCGGCATGTAGAACGACTTCACGGGCTGGCCGGCGTATTCGCGGAAATCGAGATTGGGCTGATTGGCGCATCCCGCGCTCGAGGCCGCAACGGCCACGGCGGCGACTGTCAGTATTCCTTTCATACCTTCCTCTGGGCTTGACCCGTTGCGGATATCGACTCTCACATATTGAGTCGAGTTCCCACGCATGACGGTTCCCGAAGTCGCGCGATCTCCTATTTTTTCAGCGGTTCATGCACCGTTCAGCTTGAGCTTGTCTCCGACGAGCCGGCGCACGGTGACGTAGAAAACGGGCGCCAGCAACACACCCAGGATCGCGGCCGACAACATGCCGCCCGCAACGCCGATACCGATCGCCCGGCGGGCATTCGCGCCGGCGCCGCTCGAGAACACCAGCGGCAGCACGCCGAGGATGAACGCGAAAGACGTCATGAGGATCGGGCGCAGTCGCAGGCGCGCGGCTTCCATCACCGCCTCGTAGAGCGCCACGCCGCGCTGTTGCGCGAGCAGCGCGAACTCGACGATGAGGATCGCGTTCTTGGCCGCGAGACCGATGATCGTGATGAGGCCGATCTTGAAGAACACGTCATTGGACTGGCCCGTGGACCCGGCCGCGATGATCGCGCCGATGATGCCCACCGGCACCACGAGCAGCACCGCGATCGGCGTCGCCCAGCTCTCGTAGAGCGCGGCGAGGCACAGGAACACCACGAAAATGGACAACCCGAACAGCAGCGGTGCCTCGGCACCGGCGCGGATTTCCTGCAGGGACTGACCCGCCCAGTCGACCCCGAAGCCGGGAGGCAGCTCCTCGGACACGATCCGCGTCATCTCGTCCATCGCCTCGCCCGAGCTGCTGCCCGGCGCGTTCGCGCCGACGATCTGCATCGCTCCGAAGCCATTGAAGCGCTGCAACGTCGGGGGCGCGACCACCCAGCTGGATCTCACGACCGACGAGAGCGGAACCATGCCGTCGCTCGTGGTCTCGCCCTGCAACGCAAAGGCGTTGCCGCTCGCCACCGTCGTCGGTAGATAGAAACGACTGAGCGCGTCCTCGTTCATGCGGAACGGCGCATCGGCCTGCATCTGCACGCGCAGCACGCGGCCCTGGTAGTAGAAGTCATTGACGTACACCGGCGCCAGCATGAGCTGGATCGCGTTGTAGACGTCGTCGATCGCGAGACCCATCGACTTCGCCTGGGCGCGGTCGAGCTTGAGCTCGAGGCGCGGCGACGGCGCGAGTCCGTTGTAGCGCACGCCCTGCACGATCGAGCTCTGCGCGGCCTTCTGCACCAGCGTGTTCTGCGCCGCGATCAGCGCGTCCGAACCCTTGTTGGCGCGATCCTCGAGCCACAGGTCGAAACCGCCGAAATCGGAAAGACCCTGGATGACGGGTAGATTGACGAAGAACACGAAGCCGTCGCGCTCCGTGCCCGAGATGTTCTGGAATGCCCAGCCGATGAACTCGTCGGCGGTTTCCTTGCGCTCCCCGAGATCCTTCAGGCGAATGAAGAAGATGCCCTGGCTCTCGTCGCTGCCGCTGAAACTGAATCCCGTGACCTCGAAGACCTGGTTGACCGAGTCCGAGGCCCGGAGCTTCTGGCCGACGCGTCGCATGACCTCGCGCGTGCGCTGGATCGTCGAGCCCGGCGGCATCTGCACGATGCCGATGGCATAGCCCTGGTCCTCGGTCGGCACGAAGCTTCCCGGTACGCGCCAGAACAGGAAGGCACCGACCAGCAGCAGCACCCCGTAGCCCGCGAGCCACCAGGTCTTGTGACGCAAGCTGAAGCGCACGCCGGTCAGATAGTGACCCTGGGCGTACTCGTAACTCTTGTTGAACGCATGGAAAAACCTGTTCTCCTTGAGATGCTCCGGCCGCAGCATCGTGGCGCAGAGCGCCGGCGTCAGCGACAACGCGAGGAACGCGGAGAACAACATCGAGATCGCGATGGTCAACGCGAACTGCTTGTAGATCACGCCGACCGATCCGGTCTGCATCGCCGCCGGGATGAACACCGCCGCGAGCACCAGCGAGATCGCGATGATCGGACTCGTGATCTGGTCCATCGCCTTGCGGGTCGCGTCGCGCGGCGAGAGATGTTCCTCGCGCATCAGGCGCTCGACGGATTCGATGACGACGATCGCGTCGTCGACGACGATGCCGATGGCCAGCACCATGCCGAACAGCGTGAGCTGGTTGATCGAGAAATCGAAGATGTACATGCCGATGAAGGCGCCCATGAGGGCGACCGGCACGACCAGCGTCGGGATCAACGTCGCGCGGAAGCTCTGCAGGAACACCAGCATCACGATGAACACGAGCGCGACGGCCGCGATCAGCGTGATGATCACCTCTTCGATCGCGTGCGTGATGAACGTGGTGGCGTCGAACGCGACGAACCATTCGACGCCCGGCGGGAAATTCTCCTGCAGCTCGTCCATGCGGGCCTTCACCGCATCCGCCACTTCGAGCGCGTTCGCGCCCGGCAGCAGCAACACGCCGAAGCCGCTCACGGGCTTGTCGTCGAGACGCACGTCGAACGCGTAGTCCTGCAGGCCGAGCTCGACGCGCGCGACGTCCTTGAGCCTGACGCTCGTGCCGTTCGGCTCGGTGCGCAGGATGACGTTCTCGAACTCCTCGACCGAGCTGAAACGCCCTTCCGCGCTCACCGGCGCGGTGATCTGCTGCTCGGGCGACGACGGCGCTGCGCCGATGGCGCCGGTCGCGAACTGGACGTTCTGCTGGCGCACGGTCTGCAGCACTTCGGCCGCGCTCATGCGGAAGGAGCGCAGCTTGTCCGGGTTCAGCCAGATGCGCATCGAATACGAGGAACCGAACTGGTTCGCCGAGCTCACGCCCGGAATGCGCTGGATGGGATCCAGCACCTGCGAAGAAACGATGTTGTTGAGCTCGGAGGACGACACGCCGCCGTTCGGCGCACGTACACCGAGCGCGATGATGAAGCCCTGGTTGACCTTCGAGACCGAAAGGCCCTGCACGACGACTTCGCTCGGCAGGCGCGCTTCGGCGAGTTTCACTCGGTTCTGCGTCTGCAGCACCGCGACGTCCGGGTCCGTGCCGTTCTCGAACACGAGCGTGATGCTCGCCGTGCCGTTCGAATTCGACGAGGACGTGAAATACATGAGCCGGTCGAGACCGGTGAGCTGCTGCTCGATGATCTGCGTGACCGTGCGCTCGATGGTGTCGGCGTTCGCGCCGGGATAAAACGCGCTGATCGCGACCTGCGGCGGCGCGATGTCCGGATAGGCCGCGGTCGGCAGGCGCGTGATGGCCAGGCCACCGCCGATCATGATGAGGATCGCGATGACCCAGGCCAGGACCGGCCGGTCGATGAAATAATGCGGCAGCACGCCTAGCTACCTGCGGGAGCTTCGGCCGGCGCGGGAGCTTCCGTCGGCGCGGGGGCGGCGGCCGCCTCCTCGGGAGCCGGCGCCTCCTCGTCGACACGTTTGGCGACGACCTTCGTGCCCGGCGGTGCGAGCTGCAGTCCCGAGACGATGACCTGGTCGCCGTCCGCGAGTCCGCCGCCGATGACCCACCTGGCGCCCGCGGAACCGACCACATCGACGCGCTTGGCGACGACGACGCCATCGCCACCGACGGCCAGTACGTAGGCGCCCTGCGAATCGCGCTGCACGGCGAGCTGCGGAATCTCGAAACCGTTCTTGAGCGAACCCGCCGTCAGGCGCACGTTGACGAACATGCCGGGCAACAAACTGCGATCCGGATTCGGGATCACGCCGCGGAATGCGACCGCGCCCGTGGTCGGATTCACGCTGAAGTCGGAGAACACCAGCCTGCCCACCTGCGGATGCTCGGTGCCGTCGCTGCGGATGATGCGAATCTCGGCCTCGTTGCCCTTCGCCACATCGATCGCGCCGGAGGCCTGCGCTCGCATGAAGCGCTCGAAGTCCGTGCCCGGTTGATCGAAGAACACGTACAGCGGATCGATCTGCTCGACCGTGGTGATCAGCGTGGCCTCGCCCTGACCGACGAGCGCGCCTTCCAGCACGCGCATCTGGCCGGCGCGGCCGGCGATGGGCGCCGTGACGTTCGCGTAACCCAGGTTGATGCGCGCCGTCTGCACGGCGGCGCGCGCCGCGGACGCGGCGGCCGCGGTCGAACGCTCGAGCGCCTCGGAGTCATCGAGCTGCATGCGTGAGATGAGCTGGCGCTGCGCGAGCTCGCGATTGCGCTCGGCGGTCACCCGTGCGTTGGTCGCCGACGCTTCGGCCTGTTCGAGTTGGGCAGTGGCTTGCGCGAGCTGCGCGCGGTACGGCGCGGGATCGATCTGCGCGAGGAGCTGGCCTTCCTTGACCATGCTGCCTTCCTGGTAGAGACGCTTCTGCAGCACCCCGGGCACGCGCGCGCGCACGTCGGAGGCGCGTGTCGGCGCGAGCCGACCCGAAGCTTCGCGCACGATGGGCACCGGCCCCGCATGCACGATGATCACCCCCACTTCGGGCGGTGGCATTTCGGGCGGAGGACCATTGTTGCCGCACGCGGCGACCAACAGGACGGACGCAGCCGCGTAAACCAGCCGTAATCGTGATTGCATTTGTTGTTTGAGGCAGGCGGGGTTTGACAGGGAACCGCCCGCGGAAGTGGCGTTAGTCTAACGCAGCATTCCGAAGTTCACGACCGGAAGAGTCGTGTGTACTGCACTTCGTGTCGCCCGCTCGCGACTGCGGACATTGCGGTGGAAACCCCGATGTCAGAATCCATGAGGTCGAGAGCCCGATCCGCGTATGTCGCGAGCCGATCGTGCATCGCATGCAGAATGCGCTGTCCCGCGCTTTGGCCAAGCGGAACGAGCTTGACGGCGGCGAGAACCTGGTTCTCGGTCCACGCCCATGCGTAGGCCTCGAGCATGGATCGCGCCTCGATGTCCCAACGCGCACAAGCGAACGCGAATGCCGTGGCGTGCGCAATCCCCCTTTCGGGAGAGACCCTCACAAACAAGTTGGTCGTGAGGTCGAACTCGGCCAGCACGCGAAACATCGCCGAGCCGAGGTGACGATCTTCCTGACGCAGTTCATCGGTTTCGCGGCAGGCGATCAGGAATGCATTCCACCGCAGGACCTCTGACTCGTCCGTCAGCCACGCCTTGCGCAGGCGCATGAGCACGGGCAGGTCCAGGGTGGCGAGGCTTCTCTCGGCGATGCCGCCGATCCAGTCGAGGGCGCTGGACTCATCGGTCACCCACCCCGCCTCCACCGCGTATTCGAGCCCTTGTGAGAAATGAAAGGACCCGATCGGCAGCGCCGGGCTGGCCAGGTGCAGCAGACGCAGCAACTGCGGCTCAGCCGTGCGAGTGTGAGTGCGCGTGGTGCGAGGCGGAGACATAGGCGCCCCCCTCCGGTTCGAACGGCCGCTCTTCGACCCGCACCTCGAGGCCGAAGCCACGCAGCATGTCGTCGAGCACGTGATCGTGGCTGTAACGCACCCAGTCAGGTCCGATCTCGAGCGCGACGTGGCGATTGCCGAGGTGGTAACTCGCGCGCGCCAGCGTGCGCGGATCGCTCGTGTGGACGGTGGAGACGGTCTCGGGCGCCGCGTGCACTTCGATGACGCGGCCGTCGTCGGCGAGCAGCAGGTCCCCGTGACGCAGGACCGAACCGCGTTCCAGGAAGAGCCCGGCCTCCTCGCCGTTGTCGAGCGCCGCACGCAGCCGGCTCTTCGATCGCTCGGCGAACGGCAGCACCAGCTTGCGCTCCGGCGCGCGCGGATGGTCAGAGGTCTTGTCGAGTTTCAGGTTGATCTTGAGCATGTGAAATGGGGACATTCCTCGTTTCCTAGCAATCGGGGACAGACTTCATACAGGTATCAGCAAAGTCGCTACGGTCGCGGCAGGTCTGTCCCCTTTTGCTAGGAAACGAGGAATGTCCCCATTAAAACAGGAAGTACCGTTGGGCGAGCGGTAGGACGCTCGCGGGTTCGCAACGCAGCAGTTCGCCGTCCGCGCGCACTTCGTAGGTCTGCGAATCGACCACCATCTGCGGCTGGTAGTCGTTGAGCACCAGGTCCTTCTTGCGGATCGCGCGCGTGTTGCGAACCGCCACCAGGCGTTTCGCGAGGCCTAACTTCTCGCCCATTCCAGAATCGAGGCCGGCCTGCGACACGAAGCTCACGCAGGTCGCGGCGCGCGCCGAACCGAATGCCCCGAACATGGGACGGTAGTGCACGGGCTGCGGCGTCGGGATCGACGCGTTCGGATCGCCCATCGGCGCGGCGACGATCATGCCGCCCTTGATGATCATCGCCGTCTTCGCGCCGAAGAACGCGGGCTTCCAGAGCACGATGTCCGCGAGCTTGCCGGTCTCGATCGAGCCCACCTCGTGCGCGATGCCGTGCGTGATCGCCGGATTGATCGTGTACTTCGCGACATAGCGGCGCACGCGGAAGTTGTCGTTCCTGGCCGAATCCTCGGTGAGCGCGCCGCGCTGCACCTTCATCTTGTGCGCGGTCTGCCAGGTGCGCGTGATGACCTCGCCGATTCGCCCCATCGCCTGCGAATCCGACGACATCATCGACATTGCGCCCTTGTCGTGCAGGATGTCCTCGGCCGCGATCGTCTCGCGGCGGATGCGCGATTCGGCGAATGCGACGTCTTCCGCGATGCCGGGATCGAGGTGATGGCACACCATCAGCATGTCGAGATGTTCGTCGACGGTGTTCACCGTGTACGGCCGCGTCGGATTGGTCGACGACGGCAACACGTTCGCCTCGCCCACGGCCTTGATGATGTCCGGCGCGTGACCGCCGCCCGCCCCTTCCGTGTGGAACGTATGGATCGCCCGACCCTTGAACGCCGCGAGTGTGTCTTCGAGGAAACCCGACTCGTTCAGCGTGTCGGTGTGGATCGCGACCTGCACGTCGTACTGGTCGGCGACGGTGAGGCAGTTGTCGATCGCCGCGGGCGTCGTGCCCCAGTCCTCGTGTAGTTTGAGGCCCATCGCGCCGGCCTCTATCTGCTCGGCGAGCGGCAGCGGCAGGCTCGCATTGCCCTTGCCGAGCAATCCGAAGTTGATCGGCAGGTCCTCGAGCGCCTGGTACATGCGGCCGATGTGCCAGGGCCCCGGCGTGCAGGTGGTCGCGCTGGTGCCGGCGGCCGGACCGGTGCCACCGCCGATCATCGTCGTGATGCCCGACATCATCGCGTCCTCCACCTGCTGCGGGCAGATGAAGTGAATGTGCGAATCGATGCCGCCGGCGGTCACGATGAGTCCCTCACCCGCGATGATCTCGGTGCCCGCGCCGATCACGATGTCGATGCCGGGCTGCACGTCGGGATTGCCGGCCTTGCCTATGCCCGAGATGCGGCCGTTCTTGATGCCGATGTCCGCCTTGACGATGCCCCAGTGATCGAGGATCAGCGCGTTCGTGATGACGGTGTCCGCGACCATGTCCGATGGCCGCTGGCTCTGGCCCATGCCGTCACGGATGACCTTGCCGCCGCCGAATTTCACTTCCTCGCCGTAGATCGTGTGATCGCGTTCGACTTCGATGACGAGCTCGGTGTCGCCGAGCCGCACGCGATCGCCGGTCGTCGGCCCGTACATCTCCGCGTAGGCGCGGCGCTCGATGCGGGTCATTTGATGGCTCCCATCACCTGGCCCGCGAAACCGTACGCGATGCGGTCGCCGGCGAATTCGACGAGTTCGACCTCTCGCTCCTGCCCGGGCTCGAACCGCACGGCGGTGCCCGCGGCGATGTTGAGCCGGAATCCCTTCGTGGCGGCGCGCTCGAATCGCAGAGCGCGATTGGTTTCGAAGAAGTGGTAATGAGAGCCGACCTGGATGGGCCGGTCGCCGGTGTTGGCGACCTTGACCGTCAGCGTCTTGCGGCCGACGTTGAGCTCGATGTCGCCCGACTCGCAGAACATTTCACCGGGAATCATCTGTGCTCCGGGCGTCAGGGAATGGGATGGTGGACGGTGACGAGCTTCGTGCCGTCGGGAAACGTCGCCTCGACCTGCACTTCGGGAATCATCTCGGGCACGCCTTCCATCACGTCATCGCGCGTGAGGATGGTCGCGCCGAAACTCATGAGCTCGGCGACGGTACGGCCGTCGCGCGCGCCTTCGAGGATCGCCGCGGAAATCAGCGCCACGGCTTCCGGGTAGTTGAGCTTGAGGCCGCGCGCCTTGCGCCGCTCGGCGACCAGCGCCGCCGTGAATATGAGTAGTTTGTCTTTCTCGCGAGGTGTCAATTCCATGGATTTTCCCGTGGGTCAGGTCGCCCAGATGCGCGGCGGCACGGCCTCGCGGCCGACAACCGCGGGCCGGAGTATCCGCCACGCGGCGATGAACAGTTTGCGCACGTCTTCCGCCTGCGGCGCGAGCGCGCGCAGCACGAGGACGCCGTCGACGAGCGAAACGGCGGCGAGCGGATGATCGGCTTGTCCTCGATCGGCAAGAAGCCCGCGTATCGCCTGCACCGATTCACGTTTCGCGGGAGTGGCGAGCAAGGTGCCGATGGCTTCCTGTCCGGCGAGCCCCCAACGCGCGCCGCGCGCGCGCGACTCCCCCGCAAGCCGCAGCCGATCGATGAAAATGGGTGCGGAAATGGGGACATTCCTCGTTTCCTGGGAAACGGGGACAGACCTGCCACCCGCGCGCCACAACTCGAGATCGAGCGCCAGCGCGCCGGCATCGAAAGCCTCGCCGCGCGCCGGAAGTCCCAGGCACGCGATCTCCCAACCGATGAAGCGCGATTGCTCGTCGGTGAACACGCGTGTCGCGGTGCGTACGTCCGCGCCACGATAAAAGATGTTCTCCTGCGGCAGCCACTCGAGTGTTGCGCCCGGGGTGCGCAACTCCTGCACCTGCGACGACACGCGCGCGTCGCAGCGATAGAACTTCGTCGCCGCCGGCGTCGTGATCAGCGCGTGCGCGCCCTCGTCCACCTGCACATCGACGCGCAGTTCGTCGCCACCGACGACTCCGCCCGGCGGATGCACCAGGTAGACGTGGCAGGGATCGCCCTCGGGATGAAACGGTCGCTGTACGACGAGCGGCCCGCAATGCTCGCGCTCGACGAGGCGCGTGCGGCCAATGGCAGGTCTGTCCCCGTTTCCTAGGAAACGAGGAATGTCCCCATTAAATCGCAGGCGCAGACGGGCTTGCCAGCCGGACGTACTGCGCGCGGACGCGACGTCCATCGTCACACCGTCAGGTGCTGGTGAACGAGATCGTCGGTCAGCGCGCAGATCGCGCCGCTGCCGACCATGCGGCCCTTGTCGATGATGCGGAACTCGCTCGCCACGCGGCGCGCAAACGGCAGTTTCTGTTCGACCAGCAGCACGGTGAGTTTCGCCTCGCGGTTGAGGCGCAGGATGATATCGCCGATCTCGTGCACGATGTTGGGCTGGATGCCTTCGGCGGGCTCGTCGAGGATCAGCAGTTTCGGATCGAGCACCATCGCGCGGCCGATCGCGAGTTGCTGCTGCTGCCCGCCCGAGAGGTCGCCGCCGCGGCGCTTGAGCATCTTCTTGAGCACGGGAAACCACTCGAAGATGTGCTCGGGCACCTGCCTGATCCTGCCGCCGCGGCGCGCGCCGAAGCCGATGCGCAGGTTCTCCTCGACGGTGAGCTGCGAAAAGATCTCGCGCCCCTGTGGAACATACGCGATACCCAGCTTCGCGCGCCGGTCGGCCGCGATCTGCGAGAGCTCGACGGTCCGCGCGCCGCTGCCGTATTCCATCGCGCCGGAGGTGATGGGCAGCAATCCCATGATGCACCTGAGCAGCGTCGTCTTGCCCATGCCGTTGCGGCCCATCAGGCAGGTGCACGAACCCTCGGGCACGAGCATGTCGATGTCCCAGAGGATGTGGCTGCCGCCGTAGAACTGGTTGAGACCCTTGATGGACAGCATGGCTAACTATTCCGCGGGGCGTCCTGCGCCTCGCCCAGATAGACCTCGATCACCTTCGGGTTGTTCTGCACGGCGTCCATGCTGCCCTCCGCGAGCACCGAGCCCTCGTGCAGCACCGTCACCGTGCGCGCGATCGAGCGCACGAACTCCATGTCGTGTTCGACCACGACCACCGAATGTCTGCCGGCCAGCGACAGCAGCAGCTCCGCGGTGCGCTCCACTTCCTGCGGCGTCATGCCCGCGACCGGCTCGTCGACCAGCAGCAGCCGCGGGTCCTGCATGAGCAACATCCCGATCTCGAGCCACTGCTTCTGCCCATGCGAAAGGATCCCCGCCGGCAGATCGCGCTGATCCTTCAACCCGACCGTGACCAGCACTTCGTCGATACGCGCCACTTGCTCGCCAGAAAGCGGCTTGAACAAGGTGCCCCAGACGGTCTTGTTTCCCGCGGCCGCGAGCGCGAGGTTCTGCAGCACGCTGTGATGCTCGAATACCGTCGGCTTCTGGAATTTCCGTCCAATGCCCGCCTCCGCGATTTCCGGTTCCGTCAATTGCAGCAGGTCGGTCGTGGTGCCGAACCACGCGCTGCCCGAGTCCGGGCGCGTCTTGCCCGTTATCACGTCCATCATCGTCGTCTTGCCGGCGCCGTTCGGCCCGATGATGCAACGCAGTTCACCCACGTCGATGTACAACGTGAGGTCGTTGAGCGCGCGAAACCCGTCGAAGCTCACGGTGATGTCTTCGACGTAGAGGATCGTGCCGTGCGAGGCATCACCCGGCATCGGGTGATCGGATCCGGCACCCGTGCCGAACACCTTCTGCCATCCCTGTTTCACCACCTTGGCCGCGTTCATGCCGGCGCCTCCGCGGTTTGCGACTTGTCGGGTGTCGGTTCGGTGGGCGGCCTGGCCGCGGGTGGTTTGTCCTTTCGCTCGAGCAGACCGACGACGCCGCGCGGCAGGAACAGCGTCACGATGACGAACATTGCGCCGAGCGCGTACGGCCAGTACTCCGGCATCGCCGCGGTGAAGTAGCTCTTCGCGTAGTTGACGAGCACCGCGCCCGCCACCGCGCCGTACAACATGCCACGGCCGCCGACGGCCACCCAGATCACGACCTCGATGGAGTTGATCGGCGCGAATTCGCCGGGATTGATGATGCCCACCTGCGGCACGTACAACGCGCCCGCGATGCCGGCGAGCACCGCCGAGAACGTGAAGATCCACAGTTTGTACGACTCGACGCGATAACCGATGAAACGCGTGCGGCTCTCCGCGTCGCGGATGGCCTGCACGACGCGGCCCGCGCGCGAGCGTGTGATGTAGCGGCACGCCAGATACCCCAGCATGAGTGCCAGCGCGCTCGCGACGAACAGTGCCACGCGGGTCCCGGGCGCATTGATCGGAAAGCCGAGGATGTCCTTGAAGTCCGTCATGCCGTTGTTGCCGCCGAAACCCATGTCGTTGCGGAAGAACGCGAGCATGAGCGCGTAGGTCAGCGCCTGCGTGATGATGGATAGATAGACGCCGGTGACACGCGAGCGGAACGCGAACCAGCCGAACGCGAACGCCAGCGCGCCGGGCACCAGGCACACCATGATCGCGGCGAACCAGAACATGTCGAAGCCGTGCCAGAACCAGGGCAGCTCCTTGTAGTTCAGGAACACCATGAAGTCCGGCAGCACCGGATCGCCGTACACGCCGCGCGGGCCTATCTGCCGCATCAGATACATTCCCATCGCATAGCCACCGAGCGCGAAGAACGCCGCGTGGCCGAGCGACAGGATTCCGCAGTAGCCCCACACGAGGTCCACGGCGACGGCGAGCAGCGCGAACGTCATGTACTTGCCGAGCAACGTCATCGTGTAGGTGGACAGGTGCGCACCGGAGGTCTCCGGCACGGCGAGATGCAGGATCGGCACCACGATGCCGACCAGCGCGACCAGGACCAGGAACACGGCCGTGCCCCGTTCGCCCGCCAGCATGCTGAGCAAGGGTCCGCGCGTCATGTCAGCTCTCCGCCGCCCGGCCCTTCTGCGGGAACAGTCCCCGCGGCCGGCGCTGGATGAACAGGATCAACGCGACGAGCACGAAGATCTTCGCGAGCACGGCGCCGGCCCAGGGCTCCAGCACCTTGTTGACGACACCCAACGACATGCCGCCGATGAGCGTCCCCCATAGATTGCCGACGCCGCCGAACACCACGACCATGAACGAATCGATGATGTATTGCTGACCCAGGTTCGGCCCGACGTTGGATAGCTGCGAGAGTGCGACACCCGCCACTCCCGCGATGCCCGATCCCAGGCCGAACGTCATCGCGTCCACCCACTGCGTGCGCACGCCCATCGCACGCGCCATGTTGCGGTTCTGCGCGACGGCGCGGACTTTCAAGCCCAGCGAGGTCTTCTTGAGCACGAGCTGCAGCACGACGAACACGATGACCATGAACAGCAGCACGTAGATGCGGTTGTAGGTCAGCGACAACGCGTCGTTGAACTGCCAGGAGCCCGACATCCACTGCGGCGTTTCGACCGGCACGTTGTTCGCGCTGACCTTGTGTCGTACGAGCTGTTGGAGAATCAGGCTCACGCCGAACGTCGCGAGCAGCGTCTCGAGCGGCCGGCCATACAGGAATTGCACGATGCCGCGCTCGATCGCGACACCCACCGCGCCCGAGACGACGAACGCCACCGGGATCGCAATCAGCACCGATGCGCCGATCGAGTCCGGGAACAGTACCTGCACGAAGTACGTGCAGTACGCGCCGAGCATCATGAGTTCGCCGTGGGCCATGTTGATGACACCCATCACGCCGAACGTGATCGCGAGGCCGATCGCGGCGAGCACCAGCACCGAACCCAGGCTCAGGCCGAAGAACAGCGTCTCGATCGTCGAATACATGCGCCGCGCGCCCTCGATCGACTTCACGACCTCGGTCGCGGCGGCGCGCACACGCTCGTCGGCTTCGGGATACGTGCCGTCCTCGGCCGCGGCCACCATCGCGGTCAGGCGGTTGTAGACATCCGGGCTCAGCGATTCGGCCAGCGTGTTCACCGCGGCCAGTCGCGTGTCCGCCTCGGGGCTCTCGAGGTCGGCGAGCGCGAGGCCTTCCTGCATGGCCTGCTTCACGTCGTCGTCCTTCTCTTTCGCCATGCGCGCGCGCAGCAGCGCGACGCTGTCGTCGTCGATCGAGCGCAGCATTTCCCTCACTGCGTCGAGCCGCACCGCGGAATCGGGATCGGCCAGGGCAAAGCTGGCTACCGCGCCGCGCAGCGCCTTGCGCAGGCTGTTATTGGTCGTGATGCGCTCGAATTCCTCCGGTGCGCCCGAACCTGCACCCTCGAGCGTCAGCGGATCGGTGAGCGCCAGCGCGGTCTCGCCTCCGTCCGTGATGAAAACCTTGTCGTCCGCCGCGCGGAAGTACAGCTTGCCGTCCAGCAGTGCCGCGAGCACCGCCTTCGAATTCGGATGCCTCAGCTCGGTCAGCGTGGCGACGGCCTCGGCCTTGTCGGGAAAACTCGACGTCGCGAGGCTCGCGACGGTCGCGGCGAATTCGGCGCCCTTTTCGCCTTCGTTCTGGGCGCCGCTTGCCGCGCGCGGAAAGGCGAATGCGAGCAGCACGAACGCCGCGATCAGCACCCACCGCACATGAAAAAAGGATCCCGGGATTACTCCCGGGATCGCAATTGCCTTTTCAGCCACCTTCTTCAGAGATCTTCTTCTTGCTGATGATTACTTGCAGTTGTTATTTGTAGTTCTGGGCGGAACACGCCTTCGTCTTCGTGTTGTAGTTGCCGCACTTGAGCGTCACCCAGTCCGCCTCGATGTCCTTGCTGCCGGGCAGGAAGTCGGACCACGCATCACCCGCCACCAGGCCCTTGGTCTGCCACACCGTGTCGAACTGGCCATCGGCGCGCACTTCACCGATCAGCACCGGTTTCGTGAGGTGGTGGTTAGGCAGCATCTTCGCGACGCCGCCCGTGAGATTGGGCACTTCGAGGCCGATCATCGCGTCGGTCACCTTGTCGACCTCCGTCGACTTCACCTTCTCCACGGCCTTCACCCACATCTGGAAGCCGATCACGTGCGCTTCCATCGGGTCGTTGAAGGTGCGCTTCGGGTCCTTGGTGAACGCATGCCACTTCTTGACCCACTCGGTGTTGGCCGGACTCTTCACGCTCATGAAGTAGTTCCACGCGGCGAGATGGCCGACGAGGGGTTTCGTGTCGATGCCCGCGAGTTCTTCCTCACCCACCGAGAAAGCCACGACCGGAATGTCTTCCGCCGAGATCTTCTGGTTGCCGAGCTCCTTGTAGAACGGCACGTTCGCGTCGCCGTTGATGGTCGAAACCACCGCGGTCTTCTTGCCCGCCGAGCCGAACTTCTTGATCTCCGCCACGATCGACTGCCAGTCGCTGTGACCGAACGGCGTGTAGTTGATCATGATGTCGGCGTCCGCCACGCCCTTCGCCTTGAGATAGGCCTCGAGGATCTTGTTGGTCGTGCGCGGATAGACGTAGTCGGTACCCGCGAGCACCCAGCGCTTCACGCCGATGTCGTTCATCAGGTAGTCGACGGCCGGAATCGCCTGCTGGTTGGGCGCGGCACCCGTGTAGAACACGTTCTTCGAGGACTCCTCGCCCTCGTACTGCACGGGGTAGAACAGCAGGCCGTTGTTCTTCTCGAACACCGGCAGCACGCTCTTGCGCGACACGGAGGTCCAGCAGCCGAACACCACGTCGACCTTGTCCTTGACGAGCAACTGCTCCGCCTTTTCGGCGAACAGCGGCCAGTTGGACGCCGGGTCCACCACGACGGCCTCGAGCTTCTTGCCGAGCAGACCGCCTTTCTTGTTCTGTTCCTCGATCAGCATCAGGACCGTGTCCTTGAGCGTGGTCTCCGAGATCGCCATCGTTCCCGAGAGCGAGTGGAGCACGCCGACCTTGATCGTGTCGGCGGCCTGTGCCGCCGCGCCCATCGTCATTGCAACGGCGGCGCCGAGTACGGCGAGCCGACGCGTGAACTTGAATTTCGCCATGTTTGTCATCCTCACATTTGAACTTGCAGACCGAGACCGATCGTCGAGCTGTCGCCGCCGACATCCGGATCGAAACTCTTGTCCAGGTAGAACAGACTGATGCGTGCGTTGAACTTGTTGATCAGGTAGTTCACGTTCAGCTCGAGCGTGTCCTGGTCGAGGTCGTCGCCGAAGAAGTCATAGGTGGCCTGGCCGTACTTGCCGAGCACCTGGACCTTGCCGGGACCCGCCTCGCCGGGGAACAGATAGGCGCCGAGCACGTAGAAGCCGTCCGACTTCTCGTAACCGCCGCCGATCGGAGTTCCATAACCGCCGAGACCGTCGTACACCGCGTATTCGGCTTCGACCGTGACGACGCCGCTGTTGCCGAGCTTCTTCTCGAGCAGGAAGTCGAACGAATAGGCGTCGCCGGCGTCCGCGGTCTGCGCCGCGAGACCGATCGCGAGGAGATCCTTCTCGCCGTAGTACGTGCCGTTGAGGTAGTAGCCGTCTTCCGAATCCCAGAAGTCGACCTGGACGCGCGACGCGAGCAGGACGTCGTTGTCGGCGGTGGTCAGGCCCGAGACGTCGAACGCACCGATCGAGAACTTCACCTTGTCGTACTGACCCCAGTACATGATGCCGTCGTCGCGGCCCTCGGTCTCGAACGGATAACCGTCCTGCACGCCGTCCTGGTAGACGGCCCAGTTGCTCGCGTAGTAAGGACCATAGAGATTCGCGCGATCACTCGGCGGCAGGAAGCGGCCGACCCAGATGTTGTGCTGGCCGTCGGCGAACGAGAATTGCGCGACGGCGTCGATGACACGGATCTCCTCGTCGTTGGAGTTGTATTCCGTGTTGAACATGAACCCGATGTTTTCGTACGCCTTGCCGCTGATGTAGAGGCGCGCGCTGTTCAGCGAGAAGTCGCTGAACGAGCCGTCACCGCCCTCGCCCGCGTCGAAGTCGGTGCTCGTGAAGCTCGTGCGCATACCGCCGCCCACCGAGACGTCGCCAGCCGTGGCTTGCGAGACAGGCAGTGCCGCGAGACCGGACAGCACTGCCGCTTTGATGATGTGTGACTTGAGTGACATGGTTTTCCTTGTGAACTAACCCCTGCGAGCGACGGTACGGACCGGTTACCAGCGGAGGTAGGCGTCATTTGACGTAGGCGCAGGTGCACATGAACCGGGAAAGTGCGAACCGGCCCCGGACTGCACCCTGACGAAGCAGCTGTACGAATCGTCGCCACTCCGGGGTCAAACCACCGCGCGGGCGGGCCCACGGGGCTGGCACATGCCTTGCTATCTATTCAGCCGGGGGAAAAAGGGGAACGCGTCGGCATGAGCTCCAGGCCGAGACAACAAAAAATCATTCGCGAGCGCCGGCAGTACAACCAGTGGGTCAACAGCCAGACACTCGAGGACTATGCGCTGCGGTTCACCGCGGATCGCGCGCGCAAGTCGACTTCGCGCGTCGGTCACACCGCGCTCGGTCCCATCGCGTTCCTGGCCTGCGAGGCGATCGGCGGCACGCTGACGCTGCTGTACGGATTCCCGAACGTCGCGTGGGCCATCGGCGCGTTCGCGGTCCTGATGTTCGCGATCGGAATGCCCATCGCCTATTACGCCGCGAAGTACGGAGTCGACATCGACCTGCTCACGCGCGGCGCCGGCTTCGGCTACATGGGCAGTACGGTCACCTCGCTGATCTACGCGTCGTTCACGTTCCTGCTGTTCGCGATCGAGGCCAGCATCATGTCGGTCGCGCTGAACCTCGTGTTCGGCATCGCGATGTGGATCGCGCACATCATCAGCTCGCTGGTCGTGATACCGATCGCGCTGTATGGCATCAGCCTGATCAGCCGCATGCAGATCGTCACCCAGCCCATCTGGCTGGTGCTGCAGTTCGTGCCGATCGCGATCATCCTCTGGAAGAACCCGGCCGAGATCGCGGCCTGGACCCACTTCGCGGGGAGTGAGTCCGCCGGCTCGGCGGATGGCGGCGGCGCGTTCGACTTCGTGTTGTTCGGCCTCGCGGCCTCGGTGTTGCTCTCGCTGCTGCCGCAGATCGGCGAGCAGGTCGATTACCTTCGGTTCCTTCCCAACCGCACGATGAAGAATCGCGTGGGCTGGTGGACCGCGGTGGTCGGCACCGGCCCCGGCTGGGTGGTGCTCGGCGGCTTCAAGCTACTGGTCGGCTCGTTCCTCGCCGTGTGGCTCGTGCGCCAGGGTGTACATCCCTCGCAGGCCGACGAGCCGACGATCATGTATCACCACGCGTTCCGCGAGACTTTCCAGTCGCCGACCTTCGCGCTGGTGCTCACCGGCCTCTTCGTCATCGTCTGCCAGCTCAAGATCAACGTGACCAACGCGTATGCCGGCTCGATCGCGTGGTCGAACTTCTTCTCGCGCCTCACGCATTCGCACCCCGGCCGCGTGGTCTGGCTGGTGTTCAACGTCGTGCTCGCGCTGCTGCTCATGGAGATCGGCATCTTCCGCGCCATCGAGAGCATCCTGGTCATCTACGCCAACTTCGCCGCGGGGTGGATAGGCGCGCTGACCGCCGACCTCGTCGTCAACAAGCCGCTCGGCTTCAGTCCCAGACACATCGAGTTCAAACGCGCGCACCTCTACGACATCAATCCCGTCGGCGTCGGGGCGCTGGCCGTATCCGTCGTGTTGTCGAGCCTCGCGTTCATGGGCGTGTTCGGCGAATACGCGCGGATCCTCTCACCGTTCGTCGCGCTCAGCGTCGCCTTCGTCGCCGCGCCCCTGATCGCCTGGTGGACCCGCGGCCGGTACTACCTCGCGCGTCCCGACAACGGTCTGCCGGGCAGGACCGCCGAGCTCGAGTGCAGCATCTGCGAAAACGTGTTCGAACGCGGCGACATCGCGATGTGCCCCGCCTACTCCGGACCCATCTGCTCGCTGTGCTGCACGCTCGAGGCGCGCTGCCGCGACCAGTGCAAGACGAACAGCCGCTTCAACGAGCAACTCGACCTGTTCATCGCGCGCTTCCTGCCGAAGCGCCTGGGCGCGCTGCTCAATACACGCGCCGGCCACTTCGGCGGACTCATGGTGCTGTCGAATCTCGCGATCGCTTTCCTGCTCGCGCTGATCTACCAGCAATACGGTCACGCCGCGCCGGCCAGTCGCGAGGCGATCGCGACCACGTTGTGGCTGGTGTATTTCTGCCTGCTCGTGCTGTCGGGCGTGACTTCGTGGCTCATCGTGCTCGCCCACGAGAGCCGGCGCGCGGCCGAGGCCGAGTCGGCGCGCCAGACGACGATGCTCATGGACGAAATAGACGCGCACAAACGCACCGACACGGCGCTGCAGAAAGCGAAGGAAGTCGCCGAGGCCGCCAACATCGCGAAGACTCGTTACATCGCCGGCATCAGCCACGAGATCCGCACGCCGCTCAATTCCATCTACGGCTACGCGCAGCTCCTGGAGCGTGGCGCCGCCGGACCCTCGGACAATGCGATCCGCGTGATCCGGCGCAGCGCCGAGCATCTCGCGGATCTCATCGACGGCATCCTCGACATCTCGAAGATCGAGAACGGCATCCTGCGCCTGAACCGCGACAAGGTCGCGCTGCCGGAATTCCTCGACCAGATCGTCGACATGTTCAAGCTGCAGGCGGCCGCGAAGGGAGTCGACTTCATCTACTCGCGTCCGCCGAACCTGCCCGCGGTCGTGCACGTCGACCAGAAACGCCTGCGGCAGGTCCTCATAAACCTGCTGTCGAACGCGATCAAGTACACCGAACGGGGCAGCGCGTCGCTGGTCGTGCGTTACCGCAGCCAGGTGGCGGAGTTCGAGGTCTCCGATACCGGCGTCGGCATTCCCGCGGACGAGATCGAACGCGTGTTCGAACCCTTCGAGCGCGGCCAGGGCGCCAACGTGCGCGCGATCCCGGGCACCGGTCTCGGCCTCACGATTACCAAACTACTCACGCAGATCATGGGCGGCGAGATCAATGCGTCGAGCCAGGTGGGCGTCGGCACGCGTTTCACGGTGCGGCTGCTGCTCTCCGAGGCCGCGCCGGCGCCGAGCGCGGAGGGCGCGCGCGACATCACGGGTTACGCCGGCGCGCGCCGCAAGCTCCTGCTGGTCGACGACGACCCTGCGCACCTCGACATCGTGCAGAACCTGCTGCGGCCGCTCGACTTCGCGTTGTTCACGGCGCCGGACGGCTCCCGCGGACTCGCGCTCGCCGAGGACTGCGATCCCGATCTCGTGATGATCGACATCAGCATGCCGGGCATGAGCGGCTGGCAGGTCGCCGAGCGCCTGCGCGCGCGCTCGAGCCGCCTGAAGATCGTGATCGTCTCGGCCAACGCGCACGAGTTCTCTCCGGGCGGTGCCGAGACGAATCACGATGCGTTCCTGATCAAGCCCATCGACGTGCAGCGCATGCTCGAGTGCCTGGCCACGCAGCTCGACCTGCAATGGATACACGCGGCCGCCGTCCCGGAGGCCGAGCCCTCGAGTCACGAGGGTCACACCCTGCCCGCGCACTCGCGGCATCACGTCGACGATCTCTATCAACTCGGCCTCATCGGGCACGTGCGCGGCATCCAGGCGAAGCTGCGCGAACTCGAGGGTGACCCCGAAAGCAAACCGTTCGCGACGCGCATGCGCGCGCTGGTCACGAACTTCGATCTCAAGCGATACATGCACGTCCTGGAAGGAATGCGCAAACATGGATAAGGGGATGACCAACTACCTCCACGCACACGACGTCCGCCGCGACACCATCCTCGTGGTCGACGATACGCCCGAGACCCTCGGGTTCCTCACCGACACGCTCGACCATGCGGGCTTCACGGTGCTCATCGCGACCGACGGCGACAGCGCCCTGAAGCTGCTCGAGCAGATCACGCCGGATCTCGTGCTCATGGACGCCATGATGCCCGGGCTCGACGGCTTCGGGACCTGCCGGCGCATGAAACGCGAGCGCATGCTCGCGCACGTGCCAGTGATCTTCATGACCGGCCTCACCGAGACGGAAAGCGTGCTCGAAGGCCTGGCCGCGGGCGGCGTCGACTACGTCACCAAGCCGCTGGTCGTCGACGAACTGCTCGCCCGCATCCGCGTACACCTGGCCAACGCGCGCGCCGCGGCCGGCTCGCGCGCGGCGCTCGACGCCACGGGGCGCTTCCTGCTCGCGACCGACCGGGTAGGCAGGCTGCTGTGGTGCACGCCGAAGGCCCGGCAGCTGCTGGCCGAGTTGTTTCCTTCTTCGCAGGAATCGGGACCCTGCCTGCCGCAATCCGTGATGTCGCAGCTCATGCGGCTGCGCTCCGAGGGCGCGGCTCCACAGGCGCGGCTGCTGGTGGATGCCGGTGGCCGCAAGCTCGAGATCTCCGTGCTGAGCCCGATCGGCCCGGACGAACTGCTGTTCCGACTGACGGAGCTCAGCACCACGGAGGACGAGAAACGCCTCCAGCAGACGCTTGCGCTGACGTCGCGCGAATCCGAGGTCCTGCTGTGGATCAGCCGCGGCAAGGCCAATCGCGAGATCGGCGAAATCCTCGCCATCAGCCCCCGGACGGTGAACAAACATCTCGAACAGATCTTCGTGAAACTGGGCGTCGAGAACCGCGCCTCGGCCGCCGCCCGCGCCGTTCACGCCCTGGCGCGCTGAAGCCGGCGACCGCGCTAGAATCCCTCACTTCGGCGAACGGGGGAACGATCATGAAGATCTGGCGCGTCGGTGTGTTGGTGGCGATGGCGTGCGCGCTCGCCAGTTGCCGATCGCTGCCCGGACCCGAGGAAATGACCGAAGACGGCCTCGTGCGCGTGGCCTCGCGCGCCTCGGGTGGCGTGTTTCGCAAGCCCGATGCGCAGTTCGTGCAGTACAAGCGGCTCATCCTCGAACCCCCCGTCATCGCCTTCAAGTCCGGATGGCGCGATCAGCACAAGGACGTCACCGACGGCGACGTACGGAAGATCCGCGACTCGGCCTCGGAGCTTTTTCGCGAGGAATTCGAGCGCGCGCTGATCAGGAACCACAAGTGGGAGTTCGCCGAGAATCCGGGCGAAGACGTACTCATCGTCGAACCGCGCATCGTGGACCTGGACATCCCCGGCCCCGATGCCGGCAACGAGGCGGGGGGAATGAAGACCCTCACCACCGGCCCGGTCAAGATGCGGGTGGTGGGCGAGCTGCGCGACTCGTTGACCGGCGTCATCGTCGGTCGTATCGACATGTACGACGGCAACGAGTCGTACGGCATCGGCGATACCCAGCTGCGCGAAGCCACGCGCATCTCCAACCTGCACGAAATGCGCATGACCTTCGGCAAGTGGTCGCGCCTGCTGCGCGAAGCGCTCGACGTCGCGAAGGCCACGCGCCCGCACCACTCCGCGCCCGACGCCGGCGGCGCCCTCAAACCCGAGCCCGAGCCGAAGCCGGACGAAACCTCAAACTAGATAGAGCGGATCGACCGGCTCGAACCCGAGCCGGACGCGCCCGGTGTCTTCCACTTCCGCGCTACCGCGGCGCTTCGACGATGAATCCCTTCGCACGCAACGCGTCACGCAACCGGTGGCGAGCGTTCGACGGTCAGCGTGAAGCGGAACACCGCGCCGCCTTCGGGCGCGTTTTCCGCCCAGATGCGGCCGCCGTGCACGGCGATCATCGAACGCGCGATCGATAGTCCCAGGCCCATCCCGTCGGGCTTGGTCGTATAAAACGAATCGAACAACTGCGGCATGCTCTTTTCGGAAATGCCGTGCCCGCGATCGCGCACGGCCACTTCGACGCTCGCGTTGGAGCCGGAACGCGTGGTCACGAGGATCTCGCGTTCGGCCTCCGGGGTTTCCTTCATCGCATCCATGCCGTTGACGATGAGGATGACCAGCACCTGCTCGATGTGCGACGCATCCCCCATCACCGCCGGCAGATCGGGCGCGAGATCGCGTCGCACCGCCACCCGGCGAAACAGCGCGTCGCCGGCGATGAGCCGCAGGACCTGGGCAACCAGGTCGTTGACGTTCAAGGGACACGGCTGGAATTCCCGTCGCTGCAGCAGCGAGCGGATGCCGCGGATCGCCGCGTCGGCGCGCAGGTCGTCCTTGCGGATGTCCGCGAAGATCTCGCGGATGTCCTCGAGCGGCGGTTTGTCGGATCGCAACAGCAGCTCTCCGGCCTCGGCGTTGCTCAGGATCGCGGTGAGTGGCTGGTTGATCTCGTGCGCCACCATCGCGGTCAACTCGCCGACGGCCGCGAAACGCGTCGCATGCGCGAGGCGTCGACCGGATTCCTCGGCGCGTTTGCGGTCGGTGACGTCCTGCCCGATCGCCTGCAACTCGGGGGTGCGCTCGAATTCCGATTCGATTGCGTGGCAGACCCAGTGCTGCCAGCCGCTAGAGCCGTCGGGCAGCGACGCCTCGCACTCCCACGCGCTGTGTTCGGAAAGCTGGATGGCGCGCTCCACGGCGTCGCGCGCGGCGCGCCGCGCGTTCGCCGGCAGCAGGTCGAGTAGTTTGGTACCGAGGAGCTGTTCGCGCGATTTGCCGATGAAGCGGCAGAAGGCGGTGTTGACGAAGGTCAGCGTCGTGTCGTGCAGCATGCGGCATACGAAACCCGGCTGGCTTTCCACGACGTCTCGATATCGCCGCTCGCTCTGGCGCAGCGAGTTGGCGACGCGCACGCCCTGCTCCAGCAGAACTGCAGCGAGATAGAGCGGCGCCGCGCGCAGCAGCAGGAAATGCTGGACCCGGCTCGCGGCCTCCTCGTGCGGCAGGTCGGCGAATGGACCCGTGCCGTCGAGCGCGGCGCCTACCGTGAACGCGGTGAGCAGCGCGACGGCGCCGGTCGCGCCCGTCATCCGGAACCGGATCGCGGCCCAGCCGATGAACAGCACCGGCATGTAGTAGCGCGCTTCCGTGAAATCGCGCGAGCTCGCCGACTGCTCGAAGGCCCATTGCAGACTCAGCAGCAGACCCACCATGAGGATTACGGCCTCCGCCACGCGCGGCGCCGTGAAGTAGCGCGGATTCGGCGGCCTCAGGATCCAGTAGAAAATCACCGGCGTCACGATGAGGCTGGCCATCGCGTCGCCGAGAAACCAGCGTTCGACGTTCGACCAGAAGTCGGTGTGGCCCATTCCGAAGCGTGACGCGGCTCCGCCGAACGCGCTGAGCAACGGGATCAGGATGACGACGAACAGGAAATATATTCCGAAGTCGCGCAGCGAATTCAGCCGGATCGGATCGTCGAGAAATCGCTGCAGCACCAGCGCACCGAGTACTGCCTTCAGAAAATCGTTGACGAAAACCGAAAGCAGGAACCATTGCGGCAGACCGGGAAAGACTTCGACAAAAAGCCGCATGGGCAACAAGCCCACGAGCAGCAGCCACCACCAGCGACGCGGCGTGCACAGCAACGCGCACAGCAATACCGAATCGGGAAACCAGAACGGGGCGGCCACGGTCTGGCTGAACGCCATCGCATACCGATACGACGCGAAGTAGACCAGCAGGAACAGGCAGAAAGCGAGCCCGCTGCGCAGCGGCGTCGAGCGGACAATACGACGCCACGGCGGCCATTCCGTCGGCGTCACCCCCGAGACCTGTGCAGTCTCGACACCCATGGCGCATCTTGCGCCCAAACTACACGCGCCAACAAGCGCGGTGACACGAATCAGACCTGTTTCAGGCCAGCATGCCCTGTCGCGAGAGGAACTCGACCACCTGGTCGAGGCCCTGCCCGGTTTTCAGGTTCGTGAACACGAAGGGGCGCTCGCCGCGCATGCGTCGCGCGTCCCGGTCCATGACCTCGAGAGACGCGCCGACGTGGGGAGCGAGGTCTATCTTGTTGATGATCAAAAGGTCGCTCTTCATGATGCCCGGCCCACCCTTGCGCGGAATCTTGTCGCCCGCGGCGACGTCGATCACGTACAGCGTCAGGTCCGACAGCTCCGGGCTGAAAGTCGCGGCGAGATTATCGCCGCCGCTCTCGACGATGATCATGTCGAGCCCGTCGAAATCGTTTATGAGCTGGTCGATGGCCGCGAGGTTCATCGACGCGTCCTCGCGGATCGCCGTGTGCGGGCAACCACCGGTCTCCACGCCGCGGATGCGCTCGGGCTCGAGCGCCTTGCTGCGGATCAGGAATTCCTGGTCTTCCTTCGTGTAGATGTCGTTGGTGACGACCGCGATGTTGTATTCATCGCGCATGCGCTTGCACAGGGCATCGACGAGCGCCGTCTTGCCCGAGCCTACCGGGCCGCCGACACCCACCCGCAATACATCTGGTCTGGAGTTCATGACGCGGGATCATACTGCGTCCGGAATCCCCGGTTCGCCTGCGTCAAATGACTTATATGAGGAACGTCGAGGCCCGCATCACAGGAAACCAGGTTTCCGGTACGCTCGCCCCATGACACGTTCATTGCGCATCCTCGCCTTCGCGGCCTTCGTACCGACACTGGCTTTCGCTCATCCCGGTCACGCGGAACATTCCGGCTTCGGCGCGGGATTCCTGCACCCGTTCGGTGGCGCCGATCACCTGCTCGCGCTGGTCGCGGTGGGCATGCTCGCGGGGCGTCTCGAGATCCGCGCGATGGCGGCGCTGCTCGGCGCGTGGATGTGCTTGTTAGTGGGGGGGATGGTGGCCGCAACGGCGGGCATCGAGTTGCCGGCCGTACGACCGTTGCTGGTCGTGTCCATCGGCGTCAGCGCGATGCTCGCCCTCGTGTTGCCGAAATCGCCGTCGCGCGGGTTGGTCTGCGGCATCGTCGTGCTCGCGACGTTCTTCGCGTTCTTCCATGGTTACGCGCACGGTGAACGTGCGCTCGCCACCTCTTCCGAGACCGCTTTCATGGTCGGGATCGCGACCGCGAGCGCCTTGGTGCTGACGCTCGCGGCCGGTATCGTCCGTTCTTTGGCCCGGACCGCGCGGCCGGCGGTTACTGCAGGCGCAAGACGCTGACCGACTTGGCGGGCAGACGCACCGTCAGCACGCCGGATTCCTTCTTCCCGCTGATCTTCACCGGCGTCACCGCTTCCGGCGCCGCGGGCGTGTTGTGCGCGTCCATGGTCTTCGCCGTGATCATGCGGCCCTGGGCCGTCGCGACAGTCGCACCCTGCAGATTGACCTTCACCACGGCCTCGCGCTTCGGATCGAGATTCGTGAGCGCGAGTTGCAGGTTGCCGGCCGTATCGCGCGCGGCCGAGGCGCTGACCACCGGCACCGAGTAGTCGCCCAGCTTGTAGTCGGGCGTCGTGATCTCGGTGGGCAGTGAGGTCGCTCCCTGGAACGGGATGTACATGTGGAACACGTGGTAGGTAGGCGTGAGCGCCATCTTCGGCCCGTCGGTCAGGATCATCGCCTGCAACACGTTCACCATCTGCGCGATGTTGGTCATGTGCACGCGGCGCGCATGTTTGTGGAAGATGTTGAGGTTGACGCCCGCGACCACGGCATCGCGCAGCGTGTTCTGCTGGTAGAGGAAGCCCGGCTCGCGGCCCGGTTCCGGGTCGTACCAGGTGCCCCACTCGTCTACGTAGAAGCCGACCTTGCCTTTCGGATCGTTCGCGTCGAGCACCTTCACGTTGTTCACGATGAACTCGTCGATGCGCAACGTGCGGCTGAGCGTCGAGATCCACTGCTCCTCGGGGAACCCCGTCGAGTTGCCTTTCTTCGACCAGTCACCGGTCGGCAGCGTGTAGTAGTGGTGCGAGATGCCATCCATGTCCCGCTCCACCATCGTCGTCAGCACTTCGGCCCACTTCGTCTTGTCGCCGTCACCGCCGCTCGCGATGATCTTGGGACGCTTGCCGCGCGGCGCCTTGATGTAGGTGGCGAACTGGCGGAAGAGGTCCGCGTAATACTCGGGACGCATGTTGCCGCCGCAGCCCCAGGTCTCGTTGCCGATGCCGAAGAAGTGCACGTCCCACGGCTTCTCACGGCCGTTCTTGCGGCGCTCGTTGGCGAGCGTCGAGACCGTGTCGGAGGTCATGTACTCCATCCAGTCGGCCATTTCCTGCGGTGAGCCCGAGCCCACGTTGCCGCTGATGTAGACCTTCGTGCCGATCATCTCGGCGAAGGTCATGAACTCGTGTGTGCCGAACTCGTTCGTCTCGGGCACGCCGCCCCAGTGCGTGTTCACCTTGACCGGGCGTTTCTCGCGCGGGCCGATGCCGTCGCGCCAGTGATATTCGTCGGCGAAACATCCGCCGGGCCAGCGCACCACCGGCACCTTGAGGTTCTTGAGCGCCTCGATGACGTCATTGCGGTAGCCGTTCGTGTTGGGAATGCTCGACTTCTCGCCGACCCAGATTCCCTCGTAGATGCCGGCGCCGAGATGCTCGGCGAACTGGCCGTAGATGTTCGGGTTGATGACTTCGCCCGGCTGGTCGGCGCGGATCGTCACCGACACGGGCACGCTGCCCTGCGCGAATGCGCCGCTGACCGTGGCGCATGCGCTCAACATGAACGCCGCGATCCTGAATTGAATACGTTTCACTGAATCCCCCGCCCGTTGTGGAATTATCGGGAACGGTCGATGCTGCCGCGCATTGGCGACAGCCGCAAGCCGGTCCCCATATTCGAATCGATATGACTCGA
>JAEZCN010000042.1 GCA_023433515.1 Pseudomonadota bacterium | reverse complement strand
TTGCCCAGCATCTCGAAGAATGTGTGATGCCGCGCGGTGTAGCCCACGTTTTCGAGGTCGTTGTGTTTGCCGCCGGCGCGCACGCAGCGCTGGCTCGAGGCGGCGCGCACGTAGTCGCGCTTGTCCTTGCCGAGGAAGCAGTCCTTGAACTGCACCATGCCGGCGTTCGTGAACAGCAGCGTCGGGTCGTTGCCCGGGACGAGGCTTGCGGACGGCACGACCGTGTGGCCGCGCTCGCGGAAGAACTCGAGGAAGGCGCGACGGACATCCGCCGCGCTCATGTAAGGCGGTTTATTGGGCATCTGGGGCTGAAATGTTGCTTACGACTGATCCGGTTCGCCGTAGGCATCGGGTCCCGAGTCGGCCTCGGGATCCCCTTCCAGAACGGCGCGGATATGATCGGTGGAAAAGCCCCGGTATTGCAAAAATCTGGCCTGTTTCGCCCTTTCCTTGCGGTCTTTCGGGAGATCCGGACCGAACTTGCGTGCCCGGACGGTGCGGGCCAGCGCCACGAAGTCCGGGGCATCCTCGCCCTTCACCGCATCGTCGATGGCCGAACGGTCGAGCCCCGAGCGCTTGAGCTCCTGGCGAATGCGCGCGGGTCCATGGCCGCGCCGGGCGCGGTAGGCGACGACGTTCTGGCCGTACCGCTCGTCGTTGACCTTGCCGAACGACACCAGGTCGCCGACGATGACTTCCACCGGGTGCTCCGTGTAGCCCCGCTCCTCGAGCTTCCGTTTGAGTTCGACCGAGGAATAGTCGCGGCGGGCCAGCAGCGCAACCGCGTAGGCCATGGCGTGGTTGAGGTCGCCGGACTGGAATTCGGTCAGCGGCGCCTTGCGGCCAGGCCTTCTCACGGCTTCTCCGAGGCGAGCCCTTTCTCGGCGGAATAGATGAGCTCGCCGGCGCGGAACACGCAGCGCACATCGGCGAAGTTCCTCACGTCGTCAGCGGGATCGCTGCCCAGCACGACCAGATCCGCGGCCATGCCCGGCTCGACGCGGCCACGCTGCTTCGATTCCTGCCAGCGCTCGGCCGGGGCGGTCGTCAGCGAGGCAAGGATGTCCATGGCGCTGAGGCCGGCTTTCGACATCAGGACGTATTCATCGGTGGGATCGAACTCGTGCATGTACCCGACGTCGGTGCCGAACAGGACCTGCCCGCCCGCCGCCTTGAAGGCGCGCAGCTCCTCGATCGTGGCGCCGACGAGCTGGTCCACGACCGGCGGCGGCACCTGCTGCTTCGCAAGTTCGTAGCGCCACAATTTCAAGGTCGGAACGAGCGACATCTTCTTTTCGACCATTTCGCGCGTGAGCGCGTCATCCCAGGGCTGCCGCTCGCCGAGCGTGGTGTGCACGACGATGTCGACGCCTGCCTTCAATGCGTTGCGTATTCCCGCGATGCTCGTCGGATGCGAGAGCACCAGCTTGCCGCGGGCGTGAGTTTCGTCCGCCGCGGCGCGCGCGATATCCGGTGACATCTCGACTGCGGTTCCGAGCTGGGGCGTCGTGACGACAAACAGTTTCGTGCCGTCCGTGCCGGCCGCGAGATTCGCCCGCACGTTCTCGATTGCCTCGGTCGCGTCCTTCGGCTGAAGGAGCTGTTCGAGCATCTCCCGCGGCAGATCGCGCAGATAGAACGGAATGCCGTCGCGCGGGTAGACAGGCCAGCCGACGGTGAGGATGCGCGGGCCCTGCACCTCTCCCTTGTCGATGCGCGAGCGGATCGCCAGCGTGTTCGCGAGGTCGGAGCCGGTGTCGAACGCGGTCGTGACGCCGTAACGCGTGAGCATCGCCGCGACCGCGCCTTCGAGCTCCGCGGCGGATTGGTTCGCCGCGTTCGCGAAGCCCGGTGCCATGAAATGCACGTGGCTGTTCTGGAATCCAGCGACGACGACACCGCGGCATTCCGAGCTGCGCGTGCCATCCGGAATCCGCATGCGGGTGCGCTCGTCCGCGACTGCGAGAATGCGCCCGCCTGTCGTGAGGACGGCGCCGTTGGAAAGCGGCGCCGCATCGGGTGCGGTATAGATCTTGTCCGCGGAGATGAGCCAGGAATCGTCAGCGGCGAAGGTGATTTCCGAAGCGCAAAGCGCACACAGAGCCGCGAGAGAGGCGATGAAACGCATGGAGAACCTCGAGAACACAGGGGTCCATTGAGGACCTGTCCGCCAGTTGTCCGATCAGAAGGGGACAGACTTGCAGTTTGTCCCCTGCCGGATCTCAGTCGTTGCCGCCGACGCTCTTGAGGTCGGGGCGCTGCTGCTTCGGCGGCAGCACGCGCGCGCGGATCTGTTCTTCGATTTCCTTCGCGAGCTCGGGGCGTGACTTCAGGAATTCGCGCGCATTGTCCTTGCCCTGACCGATGCGTTCGCCCTTGTAGCTGTACCAGGCACCCGACTTCTCGATGATGCCGTGCGATGAGCCCAGGTCGACGATCTCGCCTTCGCGCGAAATTCCCTGGCCGTACATGATTTCGAACTCGGCTTCGCGGAACGGCGGAGCCACCTTGTTCTTCACCACCTTCACGCGGGTCTGGTTGCCGACCACTTCTTCGCCGTTCTTGATGGCGCCGATGCGGCGGATGTCGAGACGCACGGAGCTGTAGAACTTGAGCGCGTTGCCACCGGTGGTGGTTTCCGGGCTGCCGAACATCACGC
>JAEZCN010000035.1 GCA_023433515.1 Pseudomonadota bacterium | reverse complement strand
ACCGGCACCCGCTCCGGTCCCGCCGCCGCCCGTGCAGGCCGTTGCCCCGAAGCCGGTCGAAGTGATGGCGCCGCCGCCGCCCGCTCCGAAACCCGCGCCCCCTGCGCCGCCCGCGGCCGCACCTGTGCCGAAACCCGAAGCACCGGTGCTCGCACCGGTATGGGCTCCGACCCCCGCGGCGAAATCCGCGCCGGCGCCGGAACCCGTCGTGAAACCCGCGATCGCCGCGGCCGAGCCGGTGTCCATCGTCGCGCGCGCGACCGCCAAGGAATCTCCTTCGCTGGGCTTGAGCCGCGAGTCGAAGGATGGCGAGTCGGCCGATGCGCCGCTGCTGCCGCCGGGCGCGGTGCCCCCGGGCCGCGAACCCACCGCGCAGTCCGACCGCCCCGAACTCGCGCGCGTCGACGCCGAACTACTCGACCAGCTCCTCAACAATTCCGGCGAAGCGAGCATCGCGCGCGCCCGTCTCGAGCAGCAGATCGGCTCGATCGATTTCAACGTGGGCGAGTTGTCGCGCACGGTGACGCGACTCAAGGAACAGCTGCGCAAGCTGGAACTCGAGACCGAGGCGCAGATCCTGCATCGTTACGAGGAAGAAAAGGGCCAGCGCGGCGACTTCGATCCGCTCGAGCTCGACCGGTACTCGTCGATTCAGCAATTCTCGCGCGCCCTTGCCGAGACCGCCAACGACGTCGGCAGCATCCAGCAGCTGCTCGAGACGCTGACCAAGGACACGCAGACCCTGCTGACCCAGCAGGCACGCACGATCACCGAACTGCAGAACGGCCTCATGCGCACGCGCATGGTGCCGTTCCAGCGTCACGTGCAGCGCCTCGCGCGCATCGTGCGCCAGGCGGCGACCGATACGCACAAGAAAGCGGAGCTCAACATCGAGGGAGCGTCGGGTGAACTCGACCGCCAGGTGCTCGAGCGCATGCTTCCGCCCTTCGAACACATGCTGCGCAACGCCGTCGCGCACGGCATCGAGAAGCCCGAAGACCGCAAGAAGGCGGGCAAGAACGAGAGCGGCACGATCACGATCGCGCTGCATCGCGAAGGCTCGGAGGTCGTCGTCGAAGTCTCCGACGATGGCGCCGGCATGAACCTCAAGGCGATCCGCGACAAGGGCATCGCGCTCGGCATGGTGCGCGCGGATCAGCAGCTGTCCGACGAGGACATCATACAGCTCGTGCTCGAGCCCGGATTCTCGACCGCGGGCGCGGTGAGCACGCTGTCGGGCCGCGGCGTGGGCATGGACGTGGTCGCGAACGAGATCAAGAAACTCGGCGGCGCGCTGCACATGGAAACGAAGGTGGGCGAGGGCTCGCGCTTCATCATCCGGCTGCCGCTCACGCTCGCGATCAGCCACGCGCTGATCCTGCGCGCCAACGACGAGCTCTACGCGCTGCCGCTGCCGACCGTCGAAGGCGTCGTGCGCCTGTCGCGCGCGGAAGTCGAGGCGCATCTCGGACCCGATGCGCCGCCGTTCGAATACGGCGGGCACAAGTACCGCTTCCAACACCTCGCGTTCTACGTGGGTCGCGAGCCCGGGCCGCTGCCCGACGGGGACGTGACCGTGCCGGTGATCCTGGTGCGCGCGGGCGAACACTCGACCGGTCTCGTCACCGACGAGCTGGTCGGCAGCCGCGAAATCGTCGTGAAGAGCGTCGGCCCGCAGATCTCCGCGATCCGCGGCATTTCCGGCGCGACCGTCCTCGGCGACGGCCGCATCGTCATCATTCTCGACATCGGCGCGCTGGTGCGCACCGACTGGCGCGCGCGCACCGAGCCGGTGATGCCGCGCGAGAAGACCGACACGCGTTCCGTCGCCCTGGTCGTCGACGACTCGATCACCGTGCGCCGCGTCACTCAACGATTGCTCGAGCGCAACGGCATGCGTGTGCTCACCGCCCGCGACGGCGTCGATGCGATGGAGATGCTGCAGGAACACACCCCCGACATCATCCTGCTCGACATCGAGATGCCGCGCATGGACGGTTACGAGGTCGCGACGCAGGTACGCGCGGATCCGCGCCTCGCGGGCATCCCGATCATCATGATCACGTCGCGCGTCGGCGAGAAACACCGCTCGCGCGCCATCGAGATCGGCGTCGACGACTATCTCGGCAAGCCTTACCAGGAAGCCCAGCTGCTCGAGGCGATCGAGCCGCTGATCGCGCGGCGCCGCGAGGCGCACCTGCGCGAGGTCAACTAACTAATGGATACGGGCCATGGTTGAAAGAATCTCCGAAATCTACAGCCTGCTCGTACCGCTGCTCGACGGGCGCCTGATCATCCCGCGCTCGTGCGTGGCCGAGGTCGTGGGGTTCCAGGAGCCCGCGGAAATGCCGGGCGCGCCGCCGTGGTACCTCGGCACGTTCGCCTGGGGGAGCCGCCAGATTCCGCTGATATCGTTCGAAGGGGCCTGTGGCCAGACTATTCCACCGTTGACGGGACGCACCCGCGTAGTGGTCCTGTTCGCGCTGGCCAACCAGGTGGAGGGAGGTTATTACGGGCTCGTATCGCAGGGGTTCCCGCAGCTCGTGCGCGTCAGCGCCGACATCCTGCGCCCGGATCCCACCCGGACGTTTCCTGAAAGGACGCCGATCATCTCCCAGGTGAGGATGATCAACGAAGCGCCTTGGATACCCGATCTGGAACGCATCGAGCAGATGATCTCCGAGGAGACCTCGGTCCTGGCGGAGTAGTCAGCCCGGAAAGTCTCCGGCGACGGCCTGCAACGCGGCCAGCGCCGCGAGTCCGGCCGTTTCGGTACGCAAGATGCGCGGACCCAGGCGACAGCCCGCGAAGCCATTGGCCAGCGCGAACTGGAGTTCGTTGTCGGCGAGTCCGCCTTCCGGGCCTATCAACACGGCCAGCGGTTGTCCCGCGGATTGCTTTGCGAAGGCAGGAAGCGAAGTGGGGCCGTCCACCGCGAGCAGCACGCGTGCGGCATCCGGCGGCAACTGCGTGACAGCATCGCCAAGTTGAACGGGATCGGCCACCGCCGGCACGCGGTTGCGTCCGCATTGCTCGCAGGCCGAAATCGAAATCGACTGCCAATGTTCCTGCTTGCGCGCGCGCTGCTTCGCGTCGACGCGCACCACGGAACGCTCCGCGAGCACGGGCACGATGCGTGCGACACCGAGCTCGGTCGCCTTCTGCACGATGAGGTCCATGCGCTCGCCGCGCGCGATGCCTTGCAGCAGCGTGATCGCCAACGGCGACTCTCGTTCGACGGGATCGTGCGCCACCACGCGCGCGGTCGTTCTCCCGGATTTTCCGTGCCTGGCGCCGAGCGTTGCGGAGTATTCGCCGCCGGCGCCGTTGAACAGCGTGAGCGCGGCGCCTTCCTCGAGGCGCAGCACGCGAGTGAGGTGCGTACTCGCTTGTTCGGGCAGCGGCACTTCGTTGCCCACCGCAAGCGGTCCGGGCACGTAGATGCGTGTCAGGCGCATGCGAGCTCGATTCCCTCGGTGGCAATGCGCGCGAGCAGATCCAGCTCCGCGGGTTCGATCACGTACGGCGGCATGAAGTAGATGGTCGTGCCGAGCGGGCGGATCAGCGCGCCGCGCTCGAGCGCGTGGCGATGGATGCGCAGGCCGCGACGCTCTTCCCAGGGCCATGGCGTGCGCGCGGCCGGATCCTTCATGAGCTCGATGGCGAGGATCATCCCCGCCTGTCGGATCTCCGCGACGTGCGGATGCCCTTCGAGGTGGCGCACGCTCGCGCGCATGTGCGCGGCGAGCGCCCGGTTGCGTTCGAGGACCGGCTGTTCGCGGAACAGCGCCAGCGTGGCGTTCGCCGCGGCGCAGGCGAGCGGGTTGCCGGTGTAGCTGTGCGAGTGCAGGAACGCGTTGAGCTTCGTGTACTCGTCGTAGAAGGCGTCATACACCTCGTCGGTCGTGATCACGACGGACAAAGGTAGATAGCCACCGGTCAGCCCCTTCGACACGCACATGTAGTCGGGCCGGATGCCGGCCTGCTCGCAGGCGAACATCGTGCCGGTGCGCCCGAAACCCACGGCGATTTCGTCGGCGATCAGGTGCACCCCGTGCCGGTCGCAGGCCGCGCGCAGCAGCCGCAGGTACTCCGGGTCGTACATGCGCATGCCGCCGGCGCACTGCACCAGCGGTTCGACGATGACGGCCGCCACCTCGCCCGCATGCCGCGCGAGCGCTTCTTCCATGTGCGCGAACATCGTGCGCGCATGTTCCGCCGGACCGACGCCCGGATCGCGCAGGAATGCATCGGGCGAAGGCACCGTGATCACGTCCATCAGCAACGGCTTGTAGATGGACTTGTAGAGCTCGACGTCGCCCACCGCGAGCGCGCCGAGCGTCTCGCCGTGATAGCTGTTCGAGAGCGTGATGAAACGCGTCTTGCGCGACTGGCCGCGGTTGCGCCAGTAATGGAAGCTCATCTTCACCGCGACCTCGATCGCGGCCGAACCATTGTCCGCGAAGAAGCAGCGGTTGAGTCCCTGCGGTGCGATGCGCGTGAGCTCCTCGGCGAGCTGCACCGCCGGCTCGTGCGTGAAACCCGCGAAGATCACGTGTTCCAGCTTGCCGAGCTGCGCGGCTACCGCCGCGCCGATGCGCTCGTTCGCATGGCCGAAAAGGTTCACCCACCAGGAACTGATGCCGTCGAGGTAGCGCTTGCCGGCGAAATCCTCGAGCCAGACGCCGGACCCGGCGCGCAGCGGGATCAGCGGCACGGTCTCGTGATCTTTCATCTGCGTGCAGGGGTGCCACACGTGCGCGAGATCGCGCGTCACCCAGTTGGAATTGCGGTCCGATGACATCGTGGTGCCGTTTTCGCGGGCGGCTATTGTGGCATGCTAGATCCCGCATGCGC
>JAEZCN010000233.1 GCA_023433515.1 Pseudomonadota bacterium | reverse complement strand
CGCAGCGGCGATCCCGAAGCGCACTACGCCATCATGCCCATGCTCGCGTACTGCGGCCGGATGCCCGAGGCGTTGCGCTTCGTCGAACGCGCCGTGGACGGCGGCTTCTGCTCGTATCCCGCCCTCGAGCAGGAAGCGCTGCTGAAGCCGTTGCAGGACGACCCCGAGTTCCAGCGCATCCGCGGCAAGGCCATCGCGTGCCACGAGAAGTTCCGCGCCGCCGTCCAGGACGCTGTCTAACTAACCCTTCGCTCGCCGCCCGCGCGCCGACCCGGACGCGGCAGCAATGCCGGCACCTGCTCGCGATAACGCCGGTACGGCTCCCCGATGTGATCCACCAGGTCGCGCTCCTCGTAGCGGATCGCGATCAGGATGTACGCGCTCATGCCCGCCGAGAACAGGAAGTGCCCCGCCGTCATGGTGGGCGCGCCCCAGAAGATCAGCAGCCAGCCCACGTACAGCGGGTGACGCACGATCTTGTACAGATACGGCGTCACGAACGCCGGCCCGCGCAGCTCGCCGCCGCGCAGCGTGATCCAGCCCTGCTGCAGTCCGAAGAGCTCGAAGTGGTTGATCAGGAAAGTCGCCCACAGGAGCACCCCGATGCCGAGGATCATCACCGACCAGCCCAGCGTCACCGCCCAGGCTGATTCCGCGTGCCAGAGGACCGGCAGCGGAATCGGCCGCCACTGCCAGATCACCAGCGCGAGAACGAGGCTCGCGATCAGTACGTACACACTGCGCTCCAGCTCCTTCGGCACGAGGCGCGTCCAGGCCCGCTTGAAGGCCGGACGCGCCATGACCGAGTGCTGCAGGCCGAAGAGCAGGATCAAAGCCGTGTTCACCAGCACCGCGAAGGCCACCGATCCCATGTTGCGGCCGAGATCGATGGACAGCGGCACCCAGGCTTTCAGCGGGGGATAGGCGTCCGCCAGCGGCGTCGCCTGCAGGTTTGCCAGGAACGCGAGCAGGTAGAGGAACACCAGCAGGAACACGCCGTAGCAGGCGATGGAGAACAGGAATGCCGCGCCGCGGTAGATAGGAGACGACATGGTCAGTCCCCGGGCGTGTAGTGTTCGCAGGACACGTCGGCGTGCCAGTTCACGAACGCGCCCGTCGGACTCGGCTTCCAGGCCCAGACGTGCAGCGTGTAGAACGCCGGCAGGCCGTAGCGATTGGGCGCGTCGATCAGGTGCATGAGCTGGCCCATGAGCTCCGGCGTGTTCGTGTTCGAGGCGTGCCAGGCGTCATAGAAGATGAGGAAGTCCGCGCCGATCAGCTTGCGGCCACCATTAGGTTGCGGCTCGTAGATGACGATTTCCGGGCGCTTCGGGTCCAGCACCCCGTCCGCCACCAGCCCCAGGTTCACGTAGTGCATGCCCATCGCGCCGTCGTCCGGGCCGCTGACGCAGCCGAAGAGGAGCTGGTAGCCCTCGGATTTGGCCTGGTTGATGTCGTGGAAGCGCTTGGTGGATTCGCGGACGATGCGGACCAGCTCGCCCGCGTGTGGTGACGGCTTTTGATTCACGTGACGATGGCCCGAGTCGTGCCCGTCGTGCCCCACCGCCGAGCTGCTGAGCGCGATCGTGAGTGCGCAAGCCGACAGACCGATGAGCAAACCCTTGATTTTCATGTTCCTGGCCCTCCAGTGCCGTTGGATCGGGGCCGAACTACTCGGCTCCGGTGGGGGCGACTAGAGCAGGAACGCACCTCCGGAAGCCTCAGGAAGTGCTCCGGAATGGGTACGGAATTGCAAAGCGGGACTCAGCAACGGGCTCAGTCGAGCAGACAAACCTGAGGGCATGGCTGCGTTCCGCAGGAAGCGGATTCAATTGCATCGCACCTGATGTTCAAGGTCACAGATTGTGACCTTGAACGAATAACTGGTTGATTAGTAAGACCGCCGACGAAGTACGCAGCGCCTGCGCACTACTGCTCCTTGGCGGGCGGCGAGGCCAACGCAAAGACCACCGCCCGTAGCTCTTTGAACTGACGGCGGGTATCCGCGTCCATGATCGCCACGGACTTTTCCAGCGCATCAAGTTTCGCGGCGAGCTGAGCACTGTCCCGTAACGTGGACCGAATCGCGATGAACGCGCGCACTACGAGAATGCTCATCTGAACCGCCTGTGGGCTGTTCAGAATGGTGGCCGCCATGACAGCGCCGTGTTCGGTGAAGGCGACTGGCGGGAACTTACGGTGCCTTCCCCGTCCCGTCTTTAAGATCACAATTTGTGATCTTAGAGATTCCCACTCCGACGGCGTCAGTTCGAGGACGAAATCGGGTGGAAAGCGCCCGCGATTGCGTCGCATGGCCTGATTGAGTGCGCTCGTCGTAACGCCGTAGGTAGCTGCGAGGTCCTCATCCAGCAAAACCCGCTGGCCGCGCACGATGCGAATTTGTCGAGCCACGGCAATCGCCGCCGCCGAGTCGGATCTTGATGCCATGCGGGATAGTCTGCATCGGCTGTTCGCGGGGCGTTGGTCGACAAATTGCCGAGATCGATAAGAAATGGATCGGCTCGTGCTCGCTCCAGTGAGTCGAGTCGGCGCGAGGGCAGCCCGGGTTCTACGGCCTGCGTCGGCAGTCGGCTAGGAGGTGCGGGCTTTCTTTTTCGAACCACCCGTGGCCTCTCGAATCGTCACGTCCACGGCTGACGGAACCGGTATGCCGTTTTCCGTGAGGGCCTCCATCACCACCTTTCGAAGTTTCTCGTGTCGACCGTAACGCACCATGTCGCGCGGCGAGATATTGCCGAGCAAAGGGTTCCGCGTCTGAAACCAGAGTTGAGTCTTGCGCGCGTCACCGTCGAAAAACTGCGCCACGAGACCGCAGATGACGGCGATCTCAGTGAGGTAGTTCAACACTTCCTGCGGGATCTTCTGGTCCCATCGCACAGACGCGGGCGAAACGTCCGCGAGATGAGCTACGTCGCGCTTGTTCAGATCCAGAAACTTGGCGACGCGCTGCGCATCCAGGCCGTGGTCCGCCCAGAAGCTCAGGTGGTCGGTCGAAGGGATGTTGGCGAAAAGATTCGAAGGCATGGCGCGGCCAGTTGGATGGTTGACGGGCAACACCCTACCACGCTCGGCCACGAATAAACCACGATCCGACCACGATCTGGGCACAGGCGCTGAAGAGATTGACGCGGAGTATCTTGTTGATTTTACGCGCACGCCTTTGGATGGTCGCTCAATTCACGAAGTTGCCCTACAGTCAAATTGCGTCCTTTCGCCCAATAACGCGAGGTCTCGAAATGACGTCCTGCTCAACGCGCTCGTCTCGTCTCGCATTCTCCGACGCGAAAATCGCTGCGCGGGCGATCCGCCGATAGGAACACGGTGTGCGTTCACCGGCGTTCGAGCGCCGGGTGGGGTTGCGCTCAATAACGCGCTGCAGGCGGTGCTTACACGCGCACCTGCCCGCCCTCGCCCCACACCTCGCGCTCCGGCCAACGCATCGCGCAGAGCATCGTATCGAATCGTGAGGCGCCCTTCTTTCGTTCCTCGTAACGAGCGCCCACCGAGAAGTCGACACAGAACACATTGCGCCTCGGCCCCAGCCAGTCCGTGGGCTGCGTGCCAGCGAACAGGTCAGGCTTGCTGGACGCATGATCCGACCCGGCGATCGGACGCAGCCTCCGCCAGTAGTGCCCTACGACGACTGCTGGCGCATCTTCGTATTCGTCCCACCAGCGCACGCGATCGCACATGCGCCACTGCCCGCTCGACCAGAAGGGTTTCGACGCGAGACGCTCGACGCCCGACGTGAGCACCCGTACCGGGTTACCCATCTGGTGGCGTTCGTCGAACTCGCCGAGCGCCGTGAGCAGCTCCATGTGCGCGTGGCGATCCTTCAGCGCGTCCTTCCAGCGCTTGCGCTCGGCCGCTGCGCGTTCCGGCAGACCTTCCACTTGCATCTGATGCTTCGAATGCGCCGCGAAGTGCGAGTACAGGTTCATCACCGAGCCGCGTTCGGCTTCGACCGCGGCCACCGACGACGGGATCCATGCCGCGTGCACGACACGCAAGTCGTCACGTTCCAGCGCCAGCGGTAGCTCGCCGATGAATTGGAGGAATTGCTCGCGAAAGCCATTGGGTGCAATCCGGCTATGCGCGAACTCGCCACCCCGCTGCTGCTCCGTGCGATTGGTCTCGATGATCCAGCCGTTCCCGGCCTTGGCATCGTTGCGCAGGATGTTCAGTTCGTGATTGCCGATGATGCATTGGGCGAGATCGCGCTTTACCAGGTCTTGCACGAGTTCCACGACCGCGGGACTGTCTGGTCCTCGATCAACGAGATCCCCGACGAAGATCAGGCGCCGGCCTAGCGGGTGTTCGCCATGGGGGTTGTAGCCCATCACTGAAAGCAGGCGATGCAAGGCGTCGATCTCGCCGTGAATGTCGCCGACGATGTCGAGGGGGCCGGAAAAGAGATTCGCGATCAAGGGCTGCATTTACGGGCTCAACGACGAAGCGCGCGCATTCCGGATGAAATCCATCTTACCTTTCAT
>JAEZCN010000186.1 GCA_023433515.1 Pseudomonadota bacterium | reverse complement strand
AAAGGGAATCCGCCATGTCCGATCTCACCCCGCGCCAGACCGAAATCCTGCGACTCATCCAGCGCACCATCGCCGAGACGGGTATGCCGCCCACGCGCGCCGAGATCGCGAACGAGCTCGGCTTCAGATCTCCCAACGCCGCGGAAGAACATCTTCGCGCGCTCGCGCGCAAGGGCGTCATCGCGCTCGTCCCCGGCGCGTCGCGCGGCATCAAGCTCATGGACACCATGCGCGAGCAGCTCGGGCTTCCGCTCATCGGCCGCGTCGCCGCGGGTCGTCCCATTCTCGCCGAAGAGAACATCGAATCGCGCCTCGACATCGATCCCTCGATCTTCCAGCCCAAGCCGCATTACCTGCTGAAGGTCGTCGGCATGTCGATGAAGGACGCCGGCATTCTCGATGGCGACCTGGTTGCCGTGCATCGTACGCCGGAAGTGCGCAATCGGCAGATCATCGTGGCCCGTCTGGAAAACGAAGTCACGGTCAAGCGCTACAAACAGGAAGGTCCTGTCGTGTGGCTGCTGCCCGAGAACGCGGACTTCGAGCCCATCAAGGTCAACGTCAAAGAGGACCCGCTCATCATCGAAGGCGTAGTCGTTGGAGTCTTGCGCCGTGGCAAAGCAATGGCAGCTTGATACTCATGTACGCCGTCGCTTCGACGGCGTGAGGAGTGGCGCGTGAGCGCCTGGAAATACATGGCTGCATGAGACGGCGTCTCCGCTAAGAGGGTTTCTTCATGTTGTTAGGACTGAGAACGGCGATATACCGCACCCCGGATATCGCAGCGGGCAAGCTTTGGTACACGAAAGCGCTGGGCGTCGCGCCGTATTTCGACCAGCCGCTCTACGTGGGTTTCAGCGGCGGAGGGTATGAGCTCGGGATCATCGAGAACCCCCATTTCAAACCCGAACTCTAGGAGCTGCGCAATGAACCGGGCCATGGGCAGTTTCGAAGTCAAGCTCCAGCCGCTTTCGAACGCGGAGGTTTCATCCGTGGCCGCGTTCGGCCGCATGCTGCTTCTCAAGAAATTCAGCGGCGATCTTTCGGCCTCCGCGCGCGGGCAGATGTTGTCCGCCGCCACGGGTACGAAGGGTTCGGCCGGTTACGTGGCCATCGATCACGTCACGGGCGAACTGGCGGGACGCAAGGGCAGCTTCGTGCTGCAGCATTCCGGAAGCATGAATCGCGGCGTGCCGACCCTGTCGATCATGGTCGTGCCGGATTCGGGCACGGACGAGCTCTCCGGTCTCACCGGCACGCTCAGCATCAACATCATCGACGGCAGACATTTCTACGACTTCATCTATTCACTTCCCGAGCCGGCGCGGCTCAAGGCAACGGGGTGAACGCCCTCCGGGTCCCATGTCAGCAGCCAACGACAAGCAACTGCAGGAGTTGCTCGCACACCCATCGGTGTGGCGCGGGCGCAGTCGCGCCGCGTTCGAAACGCTGCCCACGGGGTTTCCACAGCTCGATGCGGGGCTGCCCGGCGGAGGTTGGCCGCGCCATGGCCTCGTAGAGATCCTCACGCCCGACGCCGGCGTCGGCGAACTCTATCTACTGCTCCCGGTGCTGGCCGCGTTGTCACGCACGACGCCCCCGCGCTGGTGCACCTGGGTGTCGCCGCCCCACGAGCCGTTCGCGCCCGCGCTGCTCGCGCATGGCGTGGCGCTCGAACGCATTCTCGTCGTGCGCACGCACCTGCCGCTGTGGGCGCACGAGCAGGCCTTGCGTTCGGGCGCATGCGACGCGGCGCTGGCCTGGTTGCCGCGCGCCTCGCCGCGGGCCATCCGCCGCCTGCAGCTCGCGGCGGAGCAGGGGCGCGCGCTCGGCGTGCTGTATCGCAGCCAGCGATTCGCCGAGGAGGCATCTCCGGCGATGTTGCGCGTGATGCTCGAGCCGCTCGAACGCCCGGGCATGCGCGGAGCGCGTGTGAGCCTGCTCAAGAGTCGGGGCGGCAGCCGCGAGCCCGTCGAGCTCACGTGGGCCGCGGCGGCCTGAGGTGCGCACGTGCACCCGCGCGCTTACAGGCTGGTTTTTCCCGATCCCGGGCCGAAGGAGGCGCCGTCCGTTTTACGGGTGCGGCCGGCGTCGCCTCCCCGGGGGCCGGGCCCGGAAGGGCAGCAGGCCGCGCTCGCGCTCGAGCCGCGCGAGTTGTGGATCGCCGCGCATGTGCCGCAGTTGTCGATCGCGGCATTACGTTCCTCCGCGCCCGACAAACTACTGGTCGTCATCGATCCCGACGATCACAACCGGCGCATCGTCGATGCGGACGATGCCGCGCAGGCCGCGGGAGTACGGCCGGGCATGACGCTCGGCGCGGCGCTCGCCGCCGCGCCGCACATCGATGCGCGGTCGCGTGACGTCGTGCGGGAGCGGGAGCTGATGCAGCGGCTCGCGGGAGTCGCGGCGCAGTTCACGCCGCTCGTGTCGGTCGAGGCGCCCGACGGATTGCTGCTCGAAGTGAAACCCAGCATCCGGTTGTTCGGTGGATTGCGCGAGTTGTGCCGCCGGCTGCGCGATGCCTGTCTCGCGCAGCCCGCGCTCGCGCAGGCGCAGGTGCAACCCCGCTTCACGCTCGCACCCACGGCGCTGGCCGCGCTCGCGGCGGCGCGCGCGGGCGCGCGTTGTTTCATCACCGATCCGCGCCAGTTGCCCGCGCGGCTGAAGCCGCTGCCGGTACAGGCGCTGCGCTGGTCCGAAGAAGAAAACGCGCGGCTTGCGGCAATGGGCGTGCGTACGCTCGGCGAGCTCATGCGCCTGCCGCGCGCGGGTTTCGCGCGGCGTTTCGGCGCGACCGCGCTCGTCGACCTCGACCGGTTGCTCGGACGGCGCGCCGATCCGCGGCGTCGCATCGCACGACGCGAACGTTACCGCGGCGCGCTCGATCTCGATCATGAAATCGAGGATCACGAACGGATCCTGCGGGTGCTCGCGCCGTTGCTCGCCGAACTCGAGGAATTCCTGCGCACGCGCCAGCGCGCCATCACCGCGCTGCAATGCCGTTTCCATCACTATCGCGCGGCGCCCACGGTGTGCACGCTGCGACTCGCCGCGCCCGAGGCGAATGCCGAACGGCTCGCCTCTCTGCTGCGCGAACGCCTGACTACCCTCGTGCTGCCCGAGCCGGTGCGCCGCTGCGAATTGCGCAGCGGCGCGCTCACTGCCCGCGTCGATGCGAGCCGTCCGTTGTGGTCGCCGGGCGAACGCGGGCACACGAGTGCGGGTGAGATGCCCGCGCTCGTCGAACACCTGCGCGCCCGGCTCGGCATGGACGCCGTCTATGGTCTGCGCCACGTGCCCGAGCACCGCCCCGAGAAGGCGTGGCGGAAAAGGGGGGCAGATTTATTTATCGACGATAAACAACGCGCATCGTCAATGAATAAATCTGTCCCCTTCAAACGGCCGCTGTGGCTCTTGCAAGCGCCGCAGCCGCTCGATGCGCGCCGCGGCCGTCCACTGCATCGCGGACTGCTCGAGCTCGAAGCGGGTCCCGAGCGCATCGAAAGCGGCTGGTGGGACGGCGCCGACGTGCGGCGCGACTACTACGTGGCGCGCGACAAGCGCGGCGTGCGGCTGTGGATTTATCGTGAAATCCATGGCGAATGCCGCAACGACGGCGCGTGGTTCCTGCACGGGATCTTCGGATGAATGGAAGTGGGGACATTATTTCCAGGCCTGCGGCCACTCCTCACGCCGCCGAAGCGGCGGCGTCCGTAAGCGAGGAATGTCCCCAATACGCCGAGCTTCACTGCGTCAGCAATTTCTCGTTCCTGCGCGGTGCGTCGCACGCCGAGGAACTGGTCGCGCGCGCGAAGGAACTCGGCTACGCCGCGCTCGCGATCACCGACGAATGCTCGCTCGCGGGTGTGGTGCGCGCGCATTCGGCCGCCAAGAAGACAGGCGGATTCAAACTGCTCATCGGCGCGGAGTTCACGCTCGAGTGCGGATTGCGCCTGGTGCTGATCGCGCGCAACCGCGCTGGTTACGGGCGCCTGTCGCGGCTCATCACGCGCGGCCGGCGCAAGGCGCCGAAGGGCAGTTATGCGCTCTCGCGGGCCGACGTCGAGGAATTCGTCGCGGACGGCGCGCGGCCCAGGCCCGGTGAAACCGTCGGCAACGGAACGTTGGCACTGTGGTTGCCGCCGATGCCCCATGAACGCCCGCCTGAAGAGACCGCCGCGCAGCACGCATGGCTGCGAGCGCATTTCGTCCACCGCGCGTGGATCGCGGTAGAACTCACACGTGACGGCATCGATCGCGAACGGCTCGCGTTCTGCCGCGGTCTCGGCGCCGCATCGGGTCTGCCGCTGGTCGCGGCCGGTGACGTACACATGCACGTGCGCGAGCGGCGCCGTCTGCAGGATGCGCTGACCGCGGTCCGTCACGGCGTCACGCTCGCGGAGGCGGGCACGCGGTTGCATCCGAACGGCGAGCGTCACCTGCGCGAACGCGCGCGGCTCGCGAAGCTCTATCCACCGGAGCTGCTCGCCGAAACGGTACGGATCGCCGGACTCGCGGACTTCTCGCTCGATGAGTTGCGCTACGAATATCCGCGCGAGCTCGTGCCCGAAGGCGAGACACCCGCCTCGCACCTGCGCACGCTCACCCAGGCCGGGGCCCGCAAACGCTGGCCGGACGGTGTCCCCGAGAACATGCAGGCCAAGATCGACTACGAGCTCGCGCTCATCGGCGACCTGAAATACGAGTCCTATTTCCTCACGGTGCACGACATCGTCAACGAGGCGCGGCGGCTCAACATCCTGTGCCAGGGGCGCGGCTCGGCAGCCAACTCCGTGGTGTGTTACTCGCTCGGCGTCACGGAGGTCGATCCTTCACGCGGCGAGCTGCTCATGGAGCGTTTCATTTCGCGCGAGCGCAACGAGCCGCCCGACATCGACATCGACTTCGAGCACGAGCGGCGCGAGGAGGTCATTCAATACGTCTATCGGAAATACGGCCGCGACCGCACCGCGCTGACCGCCACCGTGATCTGCTACCGCCCGCGCAGCGCCCTGCGCGACATGGCCAAGGCGATCGGGCTCGACGTCGTGCAGGCCGAGCGTCTCGCGGGCGCGATGCAATGGTGGGACAACTCGGTCGACGCCGACCGTGTGCGCGAGGCGGGTTTCGAGCCCGACAACCCGCTGCTCAAACTACTGCTCGATCTGTCCGGCCAGTTGCTCGGGTTCCCGCGACATCTCTCCCAGCATGTGGGTGGCTTCGTGATCTCGCAGGGGCTGCTCGAGGAACTCGTCCCCATCGAAAACGCCGCCATGGAAGACCGCACGGTCATCGAATGGGACAAGGACGACCTGGACGACCTGGGACTGCTCAAGGTGGACGTGCTCGGGTTGGGCATGCTCTCGGCGCTGCGCCGCGCGTTCGCGCTGGTGAGCGATTTCCGCCGCAGGTCCTTCGGGCTCGCCGACGTGCCGAAAGAGGACCCACGCGTCTACGAGATGATCTCGCGCGCCGACACCATCGGCGTGTTCCAGGTCGAATCGCGCGCGCAGATGTCGATGCTGCCGCGGCTGCGGCCGCGCGAGTTCTACGACCTCGTCATCGAGGTGGCGATCGTGCGGCCCGGCCCGATCCAGGGCGGCATGGTGCATCCCTATCTACGTCGGCGGCAGGGCCTCGATCCGGTCACCTATCCGAGCGACGCGGTGAAGGGCGTGTTGTCGCGCACGCTCGGCGTGCCGATCTTCCAGGAGCAGGTGATGCAGCTCGCGATCGTCGCGGCCGGCTTCACGCCCGGCGAGGCCGACCAGCTCCGCCGCAGCATGGCGGCCTGGAAACGCCGCGGCGGCCTCGGTCATTTCGAGCGGCGGCTCATCGAAGGCATGCGCGAGCGCGGCTACGGCGAGGAATTCGCGCGTTCGATCTTCAGCCAGATCCAGGGCTTCGGCGAATACGGTTTCCCGGAATCGCACGCGGCGAGTTTCGCGCTGCTCGTGTACAGCTCCGCGTGGCTGAAGCGTCACGAACCCGCGGCGTTCACCTGCG
>JAEZCN010000100.1 GCA_023433515.1 Pseudomonadota bacterium | reverse complement strand
GGAAGAAAAAGCGTCGCTTTAGGCTTGATATTTCAGGACAATTCTCGCACCCTCGCGGACGAGGACGCGGACCGTTTGTTAGCCGCGATTCGTGCCGATCTGAGTGCAACGTTGGGCGCAGGATTTCGAGAATAAAAGCATGGCTCTGACGAAAGCGGAGATGGCTGAGGCGCTGTTCAATCAGCTGGGTCTCAACAAACGCGAAGCGCGCGAGCTCGTCGATCTGTTCTTCGAGGAAGTGCGCCACGCGCTCTCCAATGGCGAACAGGTTAAGCTCTCGGGCTTCGGCAATTTCGATTTGCGCGACAAGAATCAGCGGCCAGGACGAAATCCGAAGACGGGAGAGGAGATTCCCATCAGCGCTCGACGCGTGGTGACGTTTCGTCCGGGTCAGAAACTGAAGGCGCGAGTCGAAGCTTATGCTGGAACCAAAGAACAATGACGAATTGCCGGCCATCCCCGGCAAACGTTATTTCACGATCGGCGAAGTCAGCGAGCTCTGCGGCGTAAAGCCGCACGTGTTGCGCTACTGGGAGCAGGAGTTCCCGCAGCTCAAGCCCGTGAAGCGCCGCGGCAACCGCCGCTACTACCAGCGCCAGGACGTCATCATCATCCGCCAGATCCGCTCGCTGCTCTACGAGCAGGGTTTCACGATCGGTGGCGCGCGCAACAAGCTGGCCGGTGAAGAAGCTCGCGTCGACGTGAGCCAGAGCCAGCAGATCGTCAAGCAGATGCGCACGGAGCTCGAAGAGCTCCTGAGGATCCTCCGCCGCTGAAATGGGGACATTCCTCGTTTCCTAGCAAAAGGGGACAGACCTGGGTTTCTTCTGAAGCCTGTCCCCTTTTGCTAGGAAACGAGGAATGTCCCCATTTCCCATTTCCACGAGCTGAGAGGCTCTCATGACCGGGACCGCGGTTACTTTCTCGCCTTTCGACTGGGGCGTCGTCGCCCTGTACTTCATCGCCAACACCGCGATCTGCGTATGGGCGGTGCTCGCCAAGGGAAAGAACACCGAGGACTATTTCCTCGCGAGCCGCAGCGCGGGCTGGTTCCTGATCGGCTCGTCGATCTTCGCGTCGAACATCGGCGCTGAGCACCTGATCGGGCTCGCGGGCTCGGGCGCCAGCGATGGCGTCGCCTTCGCGCACTGGGAGCTGCATTCGTACCTCGTGCTGGTGCTCGGCTGGGTGTTCGCGCCGTTTTACCTGCGCGCCAACGTGTTCACGACGCCGGAGTTCCTCGAACGGCGTTACACGCCGGCGACGCGCACGTTCCTTTCGTTCATCTTCCTCGTGAGCTACATCCTCACGAAAGCGTCCGTGACGATCTTCGCGGGCGCGTTCGCGATCCAGACCATCCTCGGTTACGAGAGCATCCATCTACCCTTGCTGGGCGAGACGGATTTCTTCTGGTTCTCGGCGTTCTCGCTCGTGATCCTCACGGGTGTGTTCGTGATCTTCGGCGGCATGCGATCGGTGTTGTGGACTGAGGCGATGCACGTGCCGGTGCTGCTCGCGGGCTCGACCGTGCTGCTGATCGTCGGCCTGAATGCGATCGGCGGACTCGACGCGCTGCGGGAAGCGAATCCCGAGACCACGCATCTGTGGCGGCCTCTATCCACCACGCCTGAAACGCAAGGCTTCCCGGGATTCCTGTTCGATCCCAGCACCACGCCCTGGCTCGGCGTGCTGCTGTGCTCGCCCATCATCGGCCTGTGGTACTGGTGCACCGATCAATACATCGTGCAGCGCGTGCTCACCGCGCGCGGACTCAAGGAGGCCCGCCGCGGCACCATCTTCGCCGCGTACCTCAAGCTCGCGCCGATGTTCATCTTCCTGCTGCCCGGCATGATCGCGGTCGCGCTGTGGAAGCAGGGCACGCCCGGCTTCGAGTCGATCGGCGACAACCCACAGGGCGCGTTCCCCGTGCTCGTGTCGAACCTGCTGCCCGACGGCCTGCGCGGCCTGGTACTCGCCGGCATGTTGTCCGCGCTCATGAGCGCGCTCGCGTCGCTGTTCAATTCCACCGCGACCCTGTTCACCGTGGATTTCTACAAGCGCCTGCGCCCGCAATCGAGCGAGCGGCATCTCGTGAACGTCGGGCGCCTCGCGACCGCGGGCGTGATCGTGCTCGGCATGTTGTGGATCCCGTTCCTGCAGGATCTCGGCAAGGGACAGCTCTACACCTATCTACAGCTCGTGCAGTCGCTGCTCGCGCCGTCGATCGCCGCGGTCTTCATGGCCGGCATCTTCTCGCGGCGCGTGACGCCGGCCTCGGGCTTCATCGGCATCGTGTCCGGATTCGTGATCGGCATGCTGCGGCTCGTGCTGCAGGCGTTGCACGAGACCAAGGGTGTCGAGTGGCCCGGCTTCGTTCAGTCGTTCGTCGACGTGAACTGGCTGTATTTCAGCTTCCTGCTGTTCGTGTTCACTTGCGTGCTGATCTTCGTCGTCAGCAAGTTCACGCCGCGCGCGCCGGACGAACAGATTGCGGGTCTCACCTATAAATCCGTGACCGCGCAGCAGCACGCGGAGGATCGCAAGAGCTACGGGTTCTGGGAGATCTTCCACACCTGCGTGATCGTCGGGATCATCGTCGCGATTTATATCTACTTCTGGTAGCGCTCACCAACTGTTAGCGCTCTCCTGTCGCCAGCCGGACACATTCCGCTTTTTTCAAAAGCAGGAGCAGACTGTCGGCCAGACGTTTTAAGGAGAACAACATGACGTTGGCTCGGGGATTGGCGCGGCACGCGAGCAAGCCGTACCAGGAGTTCGTTTTCTGGCGGGCGATGCGGCGGTTGCTGCGGGACGCACGGCACGAGTCCCTTCCGTTCACGGGCGATCTGCTCTCGGATCTCGCGTACGGCTGGGGCAACGACTGGTCTGCCCAACAGGAATATCTCACCGCCTGTCTGCAGCACGTGCGCGCCACGCGCGGACCCGTGCTTCAGTGCGGCGCGGGCTTGAGCACGCTGCTGATCGGCGCCGTGGCGCAACGCATGCGGCTGACCGTGTGGACGCTCGAGGACGATATCGGCCAAGCGACGCGCGTGCAGGGATTCCTGGACCGCTACGGCGTGCGCAACGTGCGGCTGTGGGTCGCGCCGCTGCGCAGTTACGGGGATTTCGACTGGTACGAACCACCGGCCTTTGATTCGATCGCGGGCGATTTCTCGCTCGTGATCTGCGACGGGCCGGCGGGTGAGACGTACGGCGGGCGTTACGGACTCGTGCCGGTCATGGGCGAGAAGCTGGCCGATGACTGCACGATTCTCGTGGAGAATGGGGCACGTCCGGCCGACCGGTGGATTGCGTCGCGCTGGGCGCGGATGCTCGGCGCTCGCGAGGAAGTCCTGGGCCTGGAGAAGCCCTTTATCCGGCTGAAGGCCGGGCAGGTCCCGCTCCGCGCCGCCGGCTGAAGGGACGGGGCAAAACCGCCCCGGCTTGGGTATCATGCGCACCCCGCC
>JAEZCN010000049.1 GCA_023433515.1 Pseudomonadota bacterium | reverse complement strand
GCGGCGACTTCCTGCTCGCGGAGGACCACGCGCTGATCGCCGAGGTCGTCGAAGATCCGCATGACGTGCGCGGGCTTACCTGCGGCCTGTGGTGGGAGAGCGCGGATACGGCCCGCGCACGTTGTGCCCTTGCCGTCCATGAGGGGTCCGTGTTTCGCGGTGTCGCGCTCGTCGTGTTCTCCGGTCTGACTACCGGCGAAAACGAACGCGGCGATCGCGTCACCGAGCTCGCGCCCGTGTTGCCCGTGCTCGCCAAGGCGATCAGCCAGACGTCGCCGGAGATCCTCGATCCGTCGGCACCGGTCGGAGCGGAGCAGGACACTTCGGATACGGCCATCGTCGCCGCGCTGCGTTTCGAGAACCACGACGCGCAAGGCGACTTCGAGGCCGACCTCGCGGCGCTCGAGCGAGAGGAACTGATCGTCGAGCTCATCGACGCCGCCCTGCGCGAGGACGAATTCGCGCTGCACCTGCAGCCCATCGTGAGTCTGCGCGAGGACGCGGAGGCCAGTCCGCAGCCGCTCATCGTCGAAGTGCTGATCCGCATGCCGACGCCCGATGGCTTGCTGACGACGCAGGAATTCCTCGACGTCGCCGAGCGCAACGGACGCATGCCGGCCATCGATCGCTGGGTGATCCGCGCGCTGCTCGTGTGGATGCAGCGCAATCGAGAGCGCTGGGAAGATTCGCGCGCGGTGTTCTCGGTGAACCTTTCGGGCAAGTCGGTCATCCGGCCGGACTTCCGCAACTATCTCGAGAGCTGCCTGGACAAGTCGGGCCTGCCGCTGAGCGCGTTGCGCTTCGAGGTTTCCGAGCTGGACATGGGGCTCGCGCCGCAGGAGTTCGCGGAACTCGCCAGGTCGCTCGCCGCGCGCGGCTGCGAAGTGTCGGTCGACAACGCCGGCACCGGCACGGGTCGCTTCGACTTCCTGCGCGAGGTCAATGCCGACATCCTCAAGATAGACGGGACGCTGGTGGAAGGCGCGCCCGACGACATCGTCTCGCGTGCGCTCATCAACGGAATGGTGCACATGGCCGACACGCTCGGAATGCAGACGGTCGCGAGCCAGGTGGACACCACCGGCAAATTGCGCGCGGTCATGCAGCTGGGCGTCGACTACGCGCAGGGATATCGCCTGCACCACCCGGAGCCGATCGAGGATTTCAGTTTCATCGACTGCGGCGTGCAGCGCCCGTTCGTCGCGACCGTCGGTGCCGGGTGAGAAAATGCGGAGTGGGCGGGGCCGACGTCACGATTCGCGGCAATCGCTGACTGCGCGTTTTCTCACCCGGCACCCGCCGAGCGTGCGATGCCGGCCTGGTACTTGCGCATGAGGTCGGCGGCGAACTCGGCGAACACGCGCACCTTCGCGAGGTGCTGCGTCGCGCGCGGATACACCACCGACATGGGCGGTCCTTCGCACGAGTAGTCGTGCAGGACTTCGACGAGGCGGCCCTCGGCTAGATAGCCGCCCACCAGGATGTCGAGCTGCTGCACGATTCCCTGGCCCTCGAGCGCCGACATCAGCAGCGCCTCCGCCGTGTTGAACGACAGCGCCATCGGCAGCCGCATCGCGCGCGTCCCCGAACCATGACGAAACTGCCAGTCGCTGGGCCGTGAGGCATCGCGACGCAGGTGGCCGATCAGCCGGTGCTTGCGCAGCTCTTCGGGCGTGCGCGGCATGCCGGCGCGCGCCAGGTACTTCGGCGATGCGCAGGTCAACGCGCGGGAGGCGGTCACCTTGCGGGCGATGAGGTCGGGGGATCGGATCTTGCCGACACGCACCGCGACGTCGACGCCTTCCGCGAGGATGTCGACAAAGTGGTCGTTGAAGCGCACCTCGAGCGAGATCTCCGGGTAACGCTGCGCGAACTGCGGGAGGGCCGGCATCAGCAGGTAGCGGCCGAACGGGACGGGCACGTCGACGCGCAGTCGCCCCTGGGGCCGGTCGCGGGCCAGCCGCAATTCGTCGTCCGCGGCGTCGATTTCGGCCAGGATCCGCTTGCAGTGGTCTAGATAGACGGCGCCCTGCGGCGACACCGACACCTTACGGGTGGTTCGATGGAGGAGGCGGGTGCCGAGGTGCGCCTCGAGCTGGGCCACGTAGCTCGATGCCATCGCCCGGGACATGTCCAGCGTCTGGGCCGCGCGCGCGAACGAGCCGAGCTCCGCGACCCTCGTGAACACGCGCATTCCCTGGAGCTGGTCCATGGCCGGCGATTGTACGGCAATGCCAGACAATGAATTCGTGTTTGTGTGGTTTTTCACGGCTAATCAGGAGCGTAGGGTCCACCCTGGATGCCCTGCCTTCGTTCCCCCATGCGGAAGTTAGGAAAACTGAACGGCGGGTCAGAAGTACGTAACCGGGCGCGGCTCCTGCAAAGGCAGGATGCGCCACCACACAGAGGTTCGCCATGTTCGCTTTCGACAGGTCCGCCATCGCAGTACTCGCGCCGCTCGCGCTGCTCGCGATCGTCGTGGCCGCTTCGAACATGTCCGACGATCCCGCGCCGCAGCAGGCGCAGGCGGTCGAACAGCCGGAGCGGCTCGAGGATTCGGAAGGGTTCGGATCGGAACGGAAGGCCATCGTGGCGCGCCGCGAGACCGCGACCCGCCACTGAGCGCGCGGTCAGGCTCGATATCGTCGATAAATAGATCTGTCCCGGATTCCTGTCGCCGACTACGCCGTCGCGGCGAGTTTGCCTTCGAGGTGGCGGGACAGCTCGGAGATCGTCGGGAAATCGAACAGCTCCGTGAGGTCGACGAGCCCCGGATAGATCTGGTCTATCTTCTCGTGGATCTCGATGAGCTTGAGTGAGCTCGCGCCGATCTCGAACAGGTTGTCGTTCACGTCGATGTTGCGCTCGAGCGCGCCGTCGCAGATGTCCTTGAGCTTGCGCTCGATCTCGGTGCTGGTCGCCTGCGCGCCGCCCGCCGCCGCGAGTTGCGCGCGCAACCCGGCCAGCTCCTTGAGCTCGGCGTCGTACACACCGTTGACGTAGTCCTCTTCGAGCAGGTGGCGCTGGATCTTGCCGCTGGTGGTCTTCGGAATGCGCTTCACCGGCACCACGTGCGCCACTTCGAGCCCGGTGTGTTCGTTGACCAGGCGCGTCACCTGCGACGCTACGGCCAGGAACTCCTTCATGTCCATGCGATGCAGCACGAAGATGATCAGGTCGTCGGTGCTGCCGTGTTTCGCGCGCACGCCCGCGGCCACCACCTTGCCGAGCTCGAGGCCTTCGGCGCGAATCGCGATGCTCTCGATGTCGTGCGGGTAGTAGTTCTGCCCGTTGACGAAGATGATCTCTTTCGCGCGGCCGGTGATGTAGAGCTTGCCTCCCTTCATCATGCCGAGATCGCCGGTGCGCAGCCAGGAGTCGCCGTTCGAATCGCGCACGAAGCCCGCCGCGTTCGCGGCCGGGTTCTCGTAGTAGCCCGTCGTGACGTTGTCGCCACCGATCAGGATGTGGCCGATGTGGTTCTCGGGCAGTTCCCTTTCCGCGTCGTCGGCGATGCGCACCTTGCTGTATGGAATCGGTTGCCCGCAGGCCATGAGCAGCAGCGCGTCCGGATGATCGTCGGGCAGCGGCTTCGGCTCGACGCCGACATTGAGCTCGTGGCGGTCGACCGAAACGTATTCGTACATCTCACCCGGCGGCTGCGGAAAGCTGACCACCAGCGTCGCCTCGGCGAGCCCGTACACCGGGTACATCGCGGTGCGGCGCAATTTCGCGGGCTCGAGCCGCGTCATGAATTCGTCCGCCAGTTCCACCGAGATCGGTTCGGCGCCGTTGTAGACCAGGCGCAGGCGCGACAGGTCGAGATCGCCGAGGTCGCGATCGCCCAGCACCTTGAGGTAGTGCCGGTACCCGAAGTTGGGCGAGCTCGTGACCGTCACGCCCTTGCGCGAGGCGAACGTCATCCACAGCAGCGGCCGGCGGATGAACAGCTCCGTCGGCATCACGTTGAGCTGCATGCGATGCGCGAACATCATGATGTGCATGCCGATGAGACCCATGTCGTGGGTCAGCGGCATCCACGTGAGGTTGATGTCGTCCTCGTTCCACAACGACGCCTCGCCCGCGCCGCGCGCATTGGTGAGGATGTTGTGATGCGTGAGCACGATACCCTTCGGCTCGCTCGTGGAGCCGGAAGAGAACTGGATGAAAGCCGGGTCGCTGGCCTTCACGTCGTGGACCTGGCCGGCCCTGGAGATGTCGTCCACCTGCTCGGCGAAAAAGGCGCGCGCCTTGAGGTTGTCGAACGTCGCCTGTTCGCCGGCCGGCCCCGCGAACGAGCCGATGCGGTCGAGGGTCTTCCGGTCCGTGTAGATGAGCGGCCCCCCAAGCTTCTTCGCGATGCGCAGCAGCTTGTGTTTGTGCTCGTCGCTGATGCCGAGCGCCACCGGGACCGGCACGATGCCGCCGAGCATCCCCGCCCAGAACGCGTCGAGGAACTGCTCGTTGTTGGAAAGATAGATGATGAGCTTGTCGCCGGGCTTCGCGCCGAGCTTCTGCAGGTGGAACAGGATGCCGAGCGCGCGCTCGTAGAGTTCCGCGTAACTCACGACCCGTTCGCTGTTCTCCGCCTCGAGGTACGAGATGGTGCGCTTCACCGCGCGATTCATCGTGATCAGCTCGGCGAGCGTCTGGGCATTGGACATCGTCATGCGCGGCGTTCCAGTTTCATCATGAGCGGGTG
>JAEZCN010000014.1 GCA_023433515.1 Pseudomonadota bacterium | reverse complement strand
GCGCTCGCCTGGGCGCGCGCCCGGTCGAGGCCGAGCACCGACGGATACGTCGGCTTCACGCGATCCGCGTCCGCGCCCGCGCGTTTGCCGAGCGCACTGGTCGTGCCTTCGACGTCGAGGATGTCGTCCTGGATCTGGAAGGCGAGGCCGATTTCCGCACCGAACTCCGTGAGTGCCGCGCGTTCGGGCGCGGCCTGAAGACCGGCCGCAATGGCGCCGAGCAGAACGCTCGCCTGTATGAGGGCGCCGGTCTTCTGCCGATGCATGCGTTCGAGCGCCGTCTCGTCGAGAGTTTGTTTGACGGACTCGAGGTCGATGGCCTGTCCGCCCGCCATGCCGCGGGTTCCGATCGCGTCCGCGAGAACCCGCAGCATTTCCAGGCACGCGGCCGGCGGAATCGACGGTGAAGCGCGCGTCAGCAGTTCGAACGCGCGCGCCTGCAATGCATCGCCGGTGAGGATCGCGGTGGCTTCGTCGAACGCGCGATGGCACGTCGGCTTGCCACGCCGCAGATCGTCGTCGTCCATCGCGGGCAGATCGTCGTGCACGAGACTGTAGACGTGGATGAGTTCGACCGCGGCCGCGGGCGCATCGAGTGTCTCGAGCGAGGCGCCGAGTGCTTCACCGGTCGCGTAAACGAGCACGGGCCGCACGCGTTTGCCGCCCTCGAGCGTGCTGTAGCGCATCGCTTCGAGCAGCCGCGCCGTGGCGCCGCCTTCGACGTCGAGCGCGCGGGCGAGCACGCCTTCGATGCGTTTTTGATAGAGCGGAACGCGCGCGGTCAGAAATTCCTGCGGCGTGTGAATCGCCTCAGCGTTCGTCTTCGTCTTCGTCATCGACCTCGTCCTCGTCGCCCTCGTCATCACCTTGGGCGAAACGCGCAAGCTCCTCGTTTTCATTGCGCGCCAGCAACACTTCGACTTTCTGTTGGGCGGTGCGCAACGCCGTCTGGCATTGCCGCGTGAGCGCAACGCCGCGCTCGAAAGTCTTCAATGCGTCTTCGAGGGGAACGTCGCCCTGTTCGAGCTTCGCGACCAATGCTTCGAGCTCGCTCAGCGATCGTTCGAAGTCGGGCAGTTTTGATTTGGCTGTCACGCGCGCGACGTTAAACGTCGCAGCGCGGCAGGGCAACGATAGACGGCCCCGATTGACGCGCTCGCGGACGCGGTCGTACAGTGCGCTCCGCATTTAGAACAAGTCCAAATGAGAGTAATTCTCGACTGGATAACTGAGAAGGAGTGTGCCGTGAACCTGAAGGGCAGCAAGACTGAACAGAATTTGAAGGACGCGTTCGCTGGCGAGTCACAGGCGAACCGCCGCTATCTCTATTTCGCAGCCAAGGCCGACGTCGAAGGTTACAACGACGTGTCGACCGTGTTCCGTTCGACCGCCGAAGGCGAGACGGGCCATGCGCATGGCCACCTCGAATACCTCGAAGCGGTGGGCGATCCGGCGACGGGCCTGCCGATCGGTGAAACCAAGAACAACCTGAAGGCCGCGATCGCCGGCGAGACGCACGAATACAGCGACATGTATCCGGGCATGGCGAAGCAGGCGCGCGAGGAGGGCTTCTCCGAGATCGCCGACTGGTTCGAGACGCTCGCCAAGGCCGAGCGCTCGCACGCGAATCGCTTCCAGAAGGCTCTCGACTCGATCTGAAAATAGATCGTGAGCGCTTCAGACTCCGGCCAGCGCGAAGGCAGCCTCCAGGCTCCTTCGCGCCATCCGCTCGACTGGCGCAAGCCTGAATTCGTCGATGAGGCCGCGCTCGAGAAAGAACTCGAGCGCGTGTTCGACATCTGCCACGGCTGTCGCCGCTGCTTCAGCCTGTGCAATTCGTTCCCCACCTTGTTCGACGCGATCGACGCGAGTGAAACGCTCGAACTCGACGGCGTCGACAAGAAGGTCTACTGGGACGTCGTGGATCACTGTTACCTGTGTGACATGTGTTTCATGACCAAATGTCCTTACGTTCCCCCGCATCCCTGGAACATCGATTTCCCGCACCTGATGCTGCGCGCGAAACACGTGCAGCATCGAAAGGGCGAGCATTCGTTCAGGGACAAACTACTTTCGAATACGCGAGTGCTGGGCAGCATCGCCGGTATTCCCGTCGTCTCGGGCATCGTCAACGCGGTGAACGCCACGGATGCCGGTCGCAAGCTGCTCGAATCGACTCTTGGCGTGGACCCCACCGCGCCGATTCCGAAATATCACTCGAAGACGGGTTCGAAGCGCGCGCGCGCCATTGCTAGCACCATGGCGAGCGCGACGAACGAAGTGAAGGCCACCGATGAAACGCGCGGCAAGGTCGCGCTGTTCGTCACGTGTTACGGCGACCGTAACGAGCCGCACATGCCCGAGGACCTCACTGTCGTGTTCGAGCACAACGGCATTCCGGTGAAAGTCGTCGGCAAGGAAAAGTGCTGCGGCATGCCGAAGCTCGAACTCGGCGATCTCGAAACCGTCGAGAGGTACAAGAACTTCAACGTCCCCGCGCTCAAGGCGCTGATCGACGAGGGATACGACATCGTCGCTCCGATCCCGTCCTGCGTGCTCATGTTCAAGCAGGAATTGCCGCTCATGTTCCCGGAAGACGCGGACGTGCAGGCGGTGAAGGAGCACATCTTCGATCCGTTCGAGTACCTCATGTTGCGCCACAAGGCGGGGCTGCTGCGCACGGAATTCAAGGAGAAGCTCGGCAAGGTCAGTTATCACGTGCCGTGTCACCTGCGCGTGCAGAACATGGGCCTGAAGACGCGCGACGTCCTCAGGCTCGTGCCCGACACGACCGTCGACGTGATCGAACGCTGTTCCGGGCACAACGGCACGTACGCGGTGAAGAAGGAATATCGCGCGGCGTCGGTGAAGATCGGCCGGCCCGTCGTCAATCGCGTCGCGCAGGCGAAAGCCGATCACTATTCGAGTGATTGCCCGATGGCCGGGCACCAGATAGAGAGCATCCTGTCGCCGGACGAGTCGGGAAAAGTGCGCGAGCCCGAGCATCCGATGTCGCTGTTACGCAAGGCCTACGGACTGTAATGACCGCCATGAAGAAGCTGGCCGAATCGGACCTGTTGTCGCTGGAGCGTTATTCGCGCGAGCGGACGGACTTTCGCGCGCGCGTGATCGCGCACAAGAAAAACCGGCAGCTCAAGGTCGGACCGAACACGATGTGGTTGTTCGAGGACCGTCTCACCGTGCATTACCAGGTCCAGGAGATGCTGCGCGCCGAGCGCATTTTCGAGGCCGAAGGCATCGCGGAAGAACTCGAGGCTTACAACCCGCTGATCCCCGACGGGAGCAACTGGAAGGTCACGTTCCTCATCGAGTATCCGGATTCCGAGGTGCGCAAGGTGCAACTCGAGAAACTGCGCGGCATCGAGGATCGTTGCTGGATGAAGGTGGAAGGGCTCGACCGCGTATACGCGATCGCGGACGAGGACCTGGAGCGGGAAAACGAGACCAAGACCTCGGCGGTGCATTTCCTGCGCTTCGAGCTAACCGATGCGATGGTGGCGAAGCTCAAGGCCGGCGCCGCGCTCGGCGTCGGCATCGATCATCCTGAATACACTCACGAGATCGCGGCCGTGTCGCCGAACGTGCGCGACGCACTGGTCGCGGATCTGGCCTGACGGAATCGGGGGGCCCCCCCCCCCCCCGGCCGCCCCCCGCCCCCCCCCGCGCCGGGGCCCCCCCGGACCGTTTACGACTGGCTGTCCTTTTCGGCCTGTTCCTTCCTGAGCAGCAGCACGCCATACATCAGGTTGGCGATACCCACCGCCGCGGGAATCAATCCGAACAGCGACAGCCTGTCGCCGATCAGCTGGTCGAGCGCGAAATACAGGATGATGCCGATCAGGAGCATCATCAGGCCATTGCGGAAAGCCTTGGCCGCGGTCGGCGGCTCGTTTTCGTCGAGCGCCACCAGGCGGCGATCGAGCTCGGGCAGGGCGACACCCCTCTCGAGCGCGGAAAGCCGTTCCTTGTGATACTGCTCCAGCAGCTGCGACTTGCGCTTGTGCTCCGTCCAGATCGACAGCATGCCGATTCCGATGCCCATGACGATGGCTACGATCGGGATGAAGACGCCAATGATTCCAGGATCCATAGACCGTTACTCCAGTCAGCGTTGCGAACGCCCTTGTTACTGGTGACCCCCTGATCCGGTTGCAGCCTCGCGCTGCAACCCGCTGTACCCTTGGCCAGTATCATCCATGTGCTGGCTGCCACAAACATGAAATCCGGCGTGCAGGCGCCTGTTATGTCCGCTGCCATGGAGCGGGATGCGGACCTGCTTGCCGCGCTGAAGGCAGGGAATAAGCACAAGGTTCTCGAGGGCCTCATGGCCCGATACCGCCAGAAGGTCATGCACCTGGCGTTCTCCATCCTGCGCGATGCGGCCCTGGCCGAGGACATGTCACAGACCGTATTCGTCAAGGTGTGGCAGGCGCTCCCCAGCTTCGATGGCCGCGCGGCGCTGTCCACCTGGCTCTACACCATCGCTCGTAATACCTGCCTTACCGCGGTCCAGCGCGAACGGCGCCTCGTGCCGCTCGAGGATTTCGCCGAGGTCGCCGACGACGATGGCGACCCCATGGTGTTCGGCACGGCCCAGGCCGGCGCCGAAACCGCGGGGCAGGCCGCGGCCGAGTACGATGTGGCGAAGCTGCTGGAGCGCCTGCCGGAACCGTACCGCCGCGTCGTGGTCCTTTTTTACCTGGAAGATCGCAGCTGTGAAGAAGTCGGCGAGCTTCTGTCCATGCCCACCGGTACAGTGAAGGCGCTGCTGCACCGGGGACGCAAACGTCTCGCCGCCCTCGCGGGCGAGCTCGAGGAGTCCGGATCATGAACGTGAACAAGAGTGACGAGATAGAAGCCCGTCTGGAACGCTCGCTGGGCAACCAGGTGCGCGCACCGAAACTCGACGGTCGTTTCGACGCCGCGGTCTGGGCGCGCATCGAAAAATCCGCGGCGCCGAAGGTCGTGCCCGTGCCGCGCCGCATGCCACGCTGGCTCGTCGCGAGCAACGCGATCGGCGTGCTGGTTGCGATCGCGCTGGTCGTGTTCGTCGGTGGAGAAGCGCTCACCGGCGTCGAAACCGGTTTGGCGATGCCTGTCGAGCTGCCCCAAATTGCGCCGGGATTGGTGGAGCGCGCGATCCTTTCGCTCGGCTGGCCGATCGCGGGAATTGCACTACTCTTCGGACTGAAGTTCACCGGCATCTGGCGCCGACTGCGCGCCGAATTTCTCTGATGTCGCACGCCGGGCACGCTCTCCCGGCGCCGGCAATCGCTGTTACACTCCGCGCCGCGCGGCATGGAGTCCGCGTGCAAGTTTTTTCTGCCGCGGAAGAGAATGTCTTACACCGCATCCGATATCGAAGTCCTCTCCGGTCTCGAGCCCGTGCGTCGCCGCCCGGGCATGTACACCGACACCTCCCGGCCAAACCATCTCGCGCATGAAGTCGTCGACAACTCCGTCGACGAAGCTCTGGCCGGACATGCGAAGGAAATCAACATCACGCTGCACAAGGACAATTCCCTGTCCGTGGCGGACGATGGCCGTGGCATGCCCGTCGACATCCATCCGAAAGAGAAGGTCTCGGGCGTCGAGCTGATCCTCACCCGCCTGCACGCGGGCGGAAAGTTCAGCGACAAGAATTACGAAGTGTCCGGCGGACTGCACGGCGTCGGCGTTTCCGTCGTGAACGCGCTCTCGAAGCAACTCGAGTGCTGGATCAAGCGCGGCGGCAAGGAATACAACATCAGCTTCAAGGACGGAAAGGTCTCCTCGAAGCTGGAAGTGGTCGGCACGGTCGGGCAGCGCAACACCGGTACGACGGTGCGGTTCTGGCCCGATCCGAAGTTCTTCGACAGCGACAAGTTCTCGGTTCCGCAGCTCAAGCACAACCTCAAGGCCAAGGCCGTGTTGTGCCCGGGTCTCAAGCTCACCTTCGAGAACGAGGCGACGAAGGAGAAAGACGAGTGGTTCTTCACCGGCGATCTCGCCGCGTATCTGAAGGACGAGATCGGCAAGGAAGACGCGCTGCCGGCCGAGCCGATCTTCGCGAAGAACGACAACGAGAAGATCAACGCCGTCGAATACGCGCTGGTGTGGACGCCCAACGCGGAACGCGCGCTCGGCGAAAGCTACGTCAATCTCATTCCGACCGCGGAAGGTGGCACGCACGTCAACGGGCTGCGCGCCGGTGTCGCGGGCGCGGTGCGCGAGTTCTGCGAGTTCCGCAATCTCGTCCCGCGCGGCTTGAAGCTCACCGCCGAGGACATCTTCGACAAGACGTGTTTCGTCCTGTCGATCAAGATCCAGGAGCCACAGTTCGCCGGCCAGATGAAGGAGCGTCTCGCGACCCGCGATGCCGCCGCGCTGGTCGAAGGTTTCGTGCACGACTCGCTGTCGCTGTGGCTCAACCAGCATCCCGATGCCGGCGAGCGCATCGCGCAGTTCGCCATCGAGAATGCCCAGGAGCGTACCAAGGCCGCCTCGCAGGTCAAACGAAAGCGCGTGACCGCGGGTCCGGCGCTGCCGGGAAAACTCGCCGACTGCACCAACAACGATCCGAAGCACTCCGAACTGTTCCTGGTCGAAGGCGACTCGGCCGGCGGTTCCGCCAAGCAGGCGCGCGATCGCGAAACACAGGCCATCATGCCGCTGCGCGGCAAGATCCTGAATACCTGGGAAGTGTCGGTGGGCGAGATCGCCTCATCGCAGGAAGTGCACGACATCTCGGTGGCCATGGGCATCGACCCGGGGACCAGCGATCTTTCCAGCCTGCGTTATCACAAGATCTGCATCCTCGCGGACGCCGACTCGGACGGATTGCACATCGCGACGCTGTTGTGCGCGCTGTTCCTGCGCCACTTCCGGCCGCTGGTCGCGAATGGCCACGTGTACGTGGCGATGCCGCCGCTGTTCCGCATCGATGCCGGCAAGAACGTGTACTACGCGCTGGACGAAGCCGAGCGCGACTCGCTGCTCAAGAAGATAGAGAGCGAGGGCAAGACGAAGGCGAAACCCTCGGTCACTCGATTCAAGGGTCTCGGCGAAATGAACCCGTCCCAGTTGCGCGAGACCACCATGGATCCGCGCACGCGTCGGCTGGTGCAATTGACCATTTCCGCGAAAGACGACAGCGACCAGCTCATGGACATGCTGCTGGCCAAGAAACGCGCTTCCGATCGCCGCGACTGGCTGGAAGAAAAAGGCAATCTGGCCGAAGTCGTTCCCTGATCGTCGTCCGAATGATTCGCCGAAAGATTTGGGATAACACATGCAAGATGAAATGAACTTCGAAGGCGTGGAGAAGCAACCTCTGCGCACCTTCACCGAGAAGGCGTACCTCGACTATTCGATGTACGTGATCCTCGATCGCGCGTTGCCGTCGCTGTCCGACGGGCTGAAGCCCGTGCAGCGCCGCATCATCTATGCGATGAGCGAGCTCGGTCTTTCCGCCGGGCAGAAGCACAAGAAATCCGCGCGCACGGTCGGCGACGTCATCGGCAAGTTCCATCCGCACGGCGATTCCGCCTGCTATGAAGCCATGGTGCTCATGGCGCAGGATTTCTCGTACCGCTATCCGATTGTCGACGGGCAGGGCAATTGGGGCTCGCCCGACGATCCAAAGTCCTTCGCGGCGATGCGTTACACGGAGTCGAAGCTCACGCGTTACGCGGAGGTGCTGCTGTCCGAGCTGTCGGACGGCACCGTCGACTGGCAACCGAATTTCGACGGCACGCTGGAAGAGCCCGCATTCCTGCCGGCACGGCTGCCGAACGTATTGCTCAACGGCACGCAGGGCATCGCGGTCGGCATGTCGACGGACATCCCGCCTCACAACCTGCGTGAAGTCGCGCAGGCCTGCATCCACCTGATCGACGAGCCGGACGCGATGACGCGCACGCTCATGAAGTACGTCAAGGGCCCGGATCTGCCCACGGGCGGCGAAATCATCACGCCGCGCTCCGAGCTGCTCGACATCTACAACACCGGCAACGGCAGCTACAAGGCGCGCGCGGTATACAAGGAAGAAGACGACAACATCGTCATCAGCGAGCTGCCGTACCAGGTCTCGGGCAACAAGGTCATCGAGCAGATCGCCGCCCAGATGCGCGACAAGAAGCTGCCGATGGTCGAGGACATCCGCGACGAGTCGGATCACGAGGAGCGCATCCGCATCGTCATCGAGCCGAAGAAGCGCGTCGACGTCGCGCAGCTCATGGCTCACCTGTTCGCGACGACGGATCTCGAGCGCAACTATCGCGTGAACCTCAACGTGATCACTCTCGAGGGCAGGCCCAAGGTGATGGGCCTTCGCGACCTGCTGAACGAGTGGCTGACGTTCCGCACCCGGACCGTGACGCGCCGGCTGCAGTTCCGCCTCGACAAGGTCGACAAGCGTCTGCACATCCTCGACGGCCTGCTGGCCGCGTACCTCAATCTCGACGAGGTGATCCGCATCATCCGTCGCGAGGACGAGCCGAAGCCCGTGCTGATGAAGCGCTTCAAGCTCACGGACATCCAGGCCGAGGCGATCCTGGAAACGAAGCTGCGCCACCTGGCCAAACTCGAGGAGATGAAGATCCGCGACGAGCAGAAAAAGCTCGCCGAGGAGAAAGAAGAGATCGAGGGAATCCTCAAGTCCAAGGCGAAGCTCAAGAAGCTCATTGCGAGCGAGATCGAGGCGGACGCGGAGAAGTATGGTGACAACCGCCGCACGAAGATCGTCGAGCGCGAGGCTGCGCAGGCCATAGACGAATCGCAGCTCGTGGCGAACGAGCCGGCGACGATTGTCCTGTCGAAGGGTGGCTTCGTGCGTTCGGCGAAAGGCCACGAGATCGACCCGCGAACGCTGCAGTACAAATCCGGCGATGAGTACCAGCACTCGGCCAGGGGCCGCAGCGTGCAGCAGGCGGTGTTCCTGGATTCCACGGGGCGTGCCTACAGCCTGGTCGCGCATTCACTGCCGTCGGCGCGCGGACTCGGCGAACCGCTGTCCTCGCGCGTGGATCCGCCGGATGGCGCCAAGTGGCGCGGTGTGATGATCGGCGAGCCCGAGGACCTGTGGCTGGTCGCGAGCGACGCGGGTTACGGCTTCACGGTGCGCCTCAAAGAGACCTGGGCTTCGAAGAAGGCGGGCAAGGGCCTGCTGAACCTGCCGGAGGGCGCGCTCGTGCTGCCGCCCGCGCCGGTGCCGGGCGACGACGCGCTGGTCGCGGTGTCGTCCAGGGACGGCAAACTACTCGTATTCCCGGTCAAGGATGTGCCCGAGCTGCCGCGCGGCAAGGGCAACAAGCTGTTCGACGTCCCGTCGAAGAAGTTCGCCAGCCGCGAGGACTACCTCACCGGCATGACCGTCATCGGCAAGGACAAGGCGCTCATCGTGCGTTCCGGCGATCGCAAGATGACGATCCCATGGCCGGAGCTCAAGGATTACCGCGGCTCGCGCGCCCAGCGAGGCACGGTTCTGCCGCGCGGCTGGCGCACGGTCGATTCACTGGAAACCGAATGATCGCACGGTATTCCTAGTTCTCTGGAAAATCCACCGAGCCCACGTCGGCCACTTGCGGATTGTTGAAGGCCATCAAGGCCTGATGCGCCGGGTGAACCTGGTATTCGCGCAGTTCTTCGAGCGAATTGAAACGCATCGCGAGAAGCACGTCCCAACTGCGTGCACCGTGCAGCACGTCGCGGCCGACTTCGAGATCGCGCAGCGTGGGAATACTCGCCGGCAGCGCGCGCGTCATCCGCAAGAACTCGTCGATATGCGCATCGCTCGTGCCCTGCCTGTACTTGATGAATACGAAGTGTCTCAGCATGCCACTTCGCTCGGGACAGGTCGGCGTACTTGCGCGCCGGCGAGGATGAGCGACGCAGCATTATTGAGCTTCTCCGCCGCGAAGCCTGCGGCCACCTTGTAGCGGTGCATGAACTCGTCGCGCTCAGCTTTCGGGATGACGTCGTCGATGTTGTCGAACACGCCGCCGCAACGATCGTCGAGCAGATTGAGCAGGCCGAAAGGACCCGCGCCGCGATTGCGGATGATCAACGGCGATATTTCCGGGCACAGCTTCTCGTCGTAAGCCGCGAGTGCCTCGGCATCGACACCATGCTCGAGCAGCGCGGCGCCGAGCACGCGTGCGTCGACGATCGCCTGGCTCGCGCCGTTGGATCCGGTCGGATACATCACGTGCGCGGCGTCGCCGAGCAGCACGACATTGCCATCGCGCCAGGTGTTCACGGGTTCACGATCGACCATCGGATACTCGAACACTTCGCGCGCGCCGCGAATCATCGCGGGAATGTCGATCCAGTCGTAGTTCCACTGCGTGAAGTGATGGATGAAATCCTCGTGCTTCACGCGCTTGTTCCAGTCGCCTTCTGGCCAGCCGTCTTTATTGTCGACGGTGATTTCCGCGATCCAGTTGATATCGGCGAGTCCAGTGTTCGGATCCGGTGCCGAAATCGGGTAGAACACCACGCGATGACGATGCGTGCCCAGCCCCACGAACGAGGCGCCGGTACGAATCGGTTTACCCCGGCTGACACCGCGCCACATGATCGCGCCGCCCCATTGAATCGGCGGCTGCGCAGGATGCATTTGCTGGCGTACAGCCGAATGTAGGCCGTCGGCGGCGACAAGTAAGCTTCCTGCCACTTCCGAACGCGCACCTGCGCGGTTCTGCAACACGGCGCTGACGCCTCTGCCGTCAGTATGATTGCGATAACCGGTGACTCTCACGCCAGTGCTGATCACCTGCGGTCCGAGCCGTTCCAGCACCGTGCGATACAGCAGCATCTGGAGTTTGCCGCGATGCACGGAGTACTGCGGCCAGTTGTAGCCGGCACGCAAACCGCGCGGCTCGGTGTAAACATCGTGGCCGTTGAGTCCGACCAGTGCCCATTCCTGAGTCTCGATACCGATTGTCGCGAGCGCTTCCTGGCCAAGGCCCAACTCGTAGAGCTCGCGCACGGCATTCGGTTGCAGGTTGATGCCGACTCCCAGCGCTTTGATCTCGGCGACACTTTCAAATATGTGGCACGGCACGCCGATCTGGTGCAGCGTGAGCGCAGCACTGAGACCGCCGATCCCGGCGCCCGCGATCAGAACTGGACGGTTGCTCATTCAGCCCCACGACGTTTGCCGCCGTTCCTGCCGCTCTGCTTGTTGTCATTCGTGGTTTCGTGCGTGGCGAGACCATCGAAGCTGAAGTCGACGTCGACGGTGCTGCCCCAGGCAGGCTCGGCGGTATAAGTCATGAAGCGGGTCCAATGTCGAGAAGGTGCGAATAGTACTTCCAAAGCACCGACTCTGCCGCGATCAGACCCTGCGTCGCAGGCTCGGTAGGGATCGTTGACCTGCCGTTTTGCCATTCTTTTGACATATTTTATGGAGCAGGCCTGTGGCCACTCGAGTATGTAGCGGCAAGAAGAGGGCACAGGAGGTGCCGCATGACAGACGCACGCAAGACGCGTGACTGCTTCTCGCGAGGACATATATGGACGCCTCCTCACCGTCAAGCGTTGATGGGTGAACGGAAGCGGTGCTCGGACATATATCCGGCGTCGTGATGCAGCATGATATGTGCTGCGCGCCGTGATGAGCTGCGAACCTGCT
>JAEZCN010000009.1 GCA_023433515.1 Pseudomonadota bacterium | reverse complement strand
GGGCACGTGACGAAGGACGGCGCGATCGCGGGGCCGCGCGTGCTCGAACACCTGGTCGACACGGTGCTGTATTTCGAGAGCGATGCGTCGAGCCGTTTCCGGAATGTGCGCGCGACCAAGAACCGCTTCGGCGCGGTCGGCGAGCTCGCGTTTTTCCACATGAACGAGCAGGGGCTGCGCGAGGTGCGCAACCCTTCGGCGATTTTCCTGGCGCGCTCCTCGGAGCCGGCGCCCGGCAGCATCGTTACCGTGACGCGCGACGGCCGGCGGCCGCTGCTCGTGGAGCTGCAGGCGCTGGTCGATCGAATGAGATTCGGCGCGCCGCGGCGTGTGGCGCAGGGTCTCGATTCGCAGCGCGTCGCGATGCTGCTGGCGGTCATGAACCGGCATGCGGGCGTGAACCTGCAGGAGCACGACGTGTTCGTGAACCTGGTGGGTGGGCTCGAAGTCACGGAGACGGCGTGCGATCTGCCGATCGTGCTGACGCTGGCGTCGAGTCTCGCGGACAAGCCGATCGCGCAGTCCATCGTCGCGTTCGGCGAGCTGGGTCTGTCGGGCGAGCTGCGCCCTGTGGCGTACGGAGAAGAGCGGCTGCGAGAGGCCGCGAAGCAGGGCTTCACGATGGCGTTGGTGCCGAAGGACAACGCGCCGCGCGTGCGAATCGATGGCCTCGAGGTGAAGGCGCTGACGAGAATCGACGAAGCGCTGAGGGCGGCGCTGCCCTGAACTAGCGTTTGCGCTGCTCCTGTTCCATCTGGCGCAAGAAGGCATCGTTCGCCGCGCGATCAATCGTCCACCAATCTTCGACTCGCGCGAATTGCTCCGCGGTAAGCACGTCGCGAGCAGCATCAATCAGGCGCTGATACGCGAGGTCATTTCTCGTGGATTGCTCCTGCGTTATCGCGAAATCCGATTCGACGCCGGTGAAGACCGTCGGGTCGGCATAGGCGCGCCGTTCGATTCCCGCCTGTATCAATTGTTTGCGCTGCGCCTCCGTGAGCGCCATCGACGCGTTCGCGAGCCGCTTGCGCAGATTTTCGACTTCATAGCGAACCTGTATCGAGCGTTGGTACTCAGCGAGGCTGCGGGCCCGCTCGGCGCCGATCAGGGTTTCGATCTCATTCCAATGCTGTGCGTCGAGATCGCGGCGCGCGGCCATGCCATCGACAGACATGTCCAGCCCGGGCGCCTCGGCGAAGCGGACGCGCTGGTCGACGAGCAGCGCGATGAGAGTATCGGCTTCAGCGGCGCCGAGACCGACGTTCACGCCGACATCCTCGTAAATGAGATTGAGTTCGGCGCGCCACTGTTCGCTCTGGAGGTCGCTGATGAGCTGCGTGTTCGACGACGAATCCTCGGGCGATGTTGGCGCATCCACGGGAACGCTGGCCCGCGAACTTTCCGCCGTGTGAGTCGCGCTTGTTTCGGTCGCGATGGCGGGCTTGCCAGATGCAGGTGCGGTAACGGCCGCGGGCCGCGGAGCCGCCTCGACGCTTGCGGTCGACGACTGCGATCTCAAAAGAAACCAGGCCGCCGCTGTTATCAAAGCCAAGCTTGAGACGGCGATGACGGCCTTTGCTTTCAAGTGGCCTTTTCAGTCGCCGTCATGGCGTGCCGTGCGCGCACCGTGCGGATCGTGTTCTCGCCGATCTGCAGCACCTCGAACGCGTACTCGCCGATGTTCACGAGTGCGCCGGCTTCGGGCAGCGTTTCGAGTTGTTCCACGATCAGGCCGTTCAGCGTCTTCGGCCCGTCGGTAGGTAGTTGCCAGCCGAGCGAACGGTTGATCGCGCGCACCGTGGCGCTCGCGTTGATGATGAACACCCCGGGCGCCTCGCGATGCACGTGCTTGTGCGTCACGGTGGCGGGATCCGTCGTGAACTCGCCGACGATCTCCTCGAGGATGTCCTCGAGCGTGACGAAGCCCTGGATGTCGCCGTACTCGTCGACGACGAAAGCCATGCGGCGGCGGTTGCGCTGGAAGTGGTTGAGCTGCACGGTGAGCGAGGTGCCTTCGGGCACGAAGTAAGGCTCGCGCGCGCGGGCCAGCTCGATCAGCCGCTCGCGCGACAATGTGTCGCGTGCCAGTTCCTGCGCGACGCGTTTCATGTGGATGATGCCGATGAGGTTGTCGAGTTCGCCCTCGTGCAGCGGCAGGCGCGTGTGCGGTGTCTGGCGGAGCTGGTCGAGGATGTCCTCCCAGTTGTCCTCGACGTTGATCGAGTTGATCTCCTGGCGCGGAATCATGATGTCGTTCACGGTCACGTGCTCGAGGTCGAGGATCGACAGCAGCATCTGCCGATGGCGCGTCGGGATCATCGGCCCGGCTTCCGCGACCACCGAACGCAATTCGTCGGGCGACATCGCCTGGCCGCTTTCCCTCACCGGCTTCACACCCAACAATCGCAGGAATCCGTACGCCGCCTTGTTGGCGAACCAGCTGAAGGGCGTCATCAGGAACACCAGCACCTTGTAGATGTAGGTGGATGACAGGGCCACGGGATTCGGCTTGAGGGCCGCATAGATCTTCGGCGCGAGCTCGCAGAACACGATCATGAAGACCGCGAGTACGCCGCCGGCGATGGGAATCGCATGTTCGTAACCGGTGCGCTGGGCTAACAAGGTCACGATGGACGATGCGGCGACGCTCGCCAGCGCGAGGATCACGAGGTTCGCGCCCAGCCAGCTCTCGGGTCTGCTGAGCAGCGCGTCCAGCGCCCTGGCCGTGCGCTTGCCCGCCTTCGCCGCCGCGCGGATCTTGTGGCGATTCGCCGAAAGCATCGCGACTTCGGTGCCGGAGGAAAACGCGATCAGTAGGAGCAGAACTACGAGCGCGACGACCAGTACGGACGAGGGTGCGTTTTGCATAGGCCCGATAGCATAGGGGCTATAATCCCCGCATGGCACTTTTCGAGAACCTGACGTCGCGCCTGTCGCGCACCGTCGATTCGCTGCGCGGCCGTGGCCGCATCACCGAGGAAAACGTCTCCGAGTCGCTGCGCGAAGTGCGCATGGCGCTGCTCGAGGCGGATGTTGCGCTGCCCGTCGTCAAGGCGTTCATCGAGCGCGTCAAACAAAAGGCGCTCGGGGCCGAGGTCACGGCGAGTCTCTCGCCCGGCCAGGCCTTCGTCGGCATCCTGCACAAGGAGCTGATCGCGCTGATGCAGGGCGACCGTGGGCGTTTCGAACTGCGTGCGCAGCCGCCCGTCGTCGTGTTGTTAGCCGGCCTGCAGGGCGCGGGCAAGACGACCACCGCGGGCAAACTCGCGCGCTGGCTGATGGAAGATCAGAAGAAGCGCGTGATGCTCGTGAGCACGGACATCCGCCGTCCCGCGGCCATCCTGCAGCTGCAGCGGCTCGCCGAGCAGGTGGGTGCGGGCCTCTATCCCACCGACGACAATCTTTCGCCGGCGCGCATCGCGGCCGACGCGCTCGAGGCGGCGCGCAAGGGCGTGTACGACGTGCTCATCGTCGACACCGCGGGCCGACTGCACATCGATGCCGAGCTCATGGACGAGGTGCAGCAGATAGACCGCGCGGTGGAGACGCACGAGCGATTGTTCGTCATCGACGCGATGGCCGGCCAGGACGCGGTGAACGCCGCGCGCGCGTTCGGCTCCGCGCTCGATCTCACCGGCGTGATCCTCACGAAAGCCGACGGCGATGCGCGCGGTGGCGCGGCGTTGTCGGTGCGCGAGGTCACGGGCAAACCGATCGTGCTCGTGGGAGTCGGCGAGAAGCTCGATGCGCTCGAGCCCTTCGATGCCGAGCGCATGGCGGGACGCATCCTCGGCATGGGCGACGTCGTCGCGCTCGTCGAGCAGGTGCAGAAGCAGGTCGACGTCGACGAGGCACAGAAGCTGGCGAAGAAGGTCGCCAAGGGCAAGGGCTTCGATCTCGCCGATCTCAAGATGCAGCTCGAGCAGGTCCAGAAGATGGGCGGTGTCGCATCGCTCATGGACAAGCTGCCGGGCGCGGCCAAGGCCGGCGCCGTCCAGGCGGATCAGGGTGACAAGGACGTGCGCCGCCAGATCGCGATCATCAATTCGATGACGAAGAAGGAGCGCCGCAATCCGGGCATCCTGGACGGCTCGCGCCGGCGCCGCATCGCGGCCGGGGCGGGGGTGCAGGTCCAGGACGTCAACCGTCTCATGAAGCAATTCCTGGACATGCAGAAGATGATGAAGAGTTTCTCGGGCGGGAAGCTCAAACGCATGATGAATGCGTTCAAGGGCCAGATGCCCCCGGGATTCCCGGGCATGAAATAGGAAATAGGGGGCAGCCCCCGTTTCCCAGCAAAAGGGGTCAGGGCTCCCCGAAGAGCCTGATTCCGCACGCATTTTGAGGGCTGACCCCTTTTGCTG
>JAEZCN010000223.1 GCA_023433515.1 Pseudomonadota bacterium | reverse complement strand
AGCTGCGCCGCATGTACGGCGTGCTCGAGCGCCAGTTCGCCAACTACTACGTCGAAGCGGCGCGCCGCACCGGCTCCTCGGGTGAGAACCTGCTGAAGCTGCTCGAGTGCCGTCTCGACAACGTCGTCTATCGCATGGGCTTCGCCGCGACGCGCTCGGAAGCGCGCCAGCTGGTGGCGCACAAGGCCATCGCCGTGAACGACGGCGTCGTGACGATCGCGTCGTACCAGGTGAAGGCCGGCGACAAGATCACCGTGCGCGAGAAGGCCAAGAAGCAGCTGCGCATCCAGGGTGCGATGCAGATCGCGACGCAGGTCGGTCTGCCCGAGTGGGTGGAGGTGAACAGCACCGAGTTCTCGGGCGTGTTCAAGTCGGTGCCGGGCCGGGACGAGATCCTGCCGGACATCAACGAAAACCTCGTCGTCGAGTTGTACAGCAAGTAATTTTTCATGGACCCGCCGGCCCCGGCGGGTTGATGAGTTGCCGCGAAGGCGGCTAACAATGGCGTGAGAGCGCCAGGAGATCTTCGAATGCAAGGATCAGTCAGCGAATTCCTCAAGCCCCGTGTCGTCAAGGTGCAGCCGACGGCTCCGCGCCAGGCCCGCGTCGTGATCGAGCCGTTCGAGCGCGGCTTCGGCCATACGCTCGGCAATGCGCTGCGTCGCGTGCTCCTGTCGTCCATGCCGGGCGCCGCGATCACCGAAGTCGAGATCGAAGGCGTGCTCCACGAGTACACCTCCATCGAGGGCGTGCAGGAAGACGTGGTCGACATCCTGCTGAACCTCAAGCAGGTCGCTCTCAAGATGCACACGCGCGACAGCGCCGAGCTGCGCCTCTCGAAGAAGGGCCCGGGCCCGGTCACCGCGGGTGACATCCACACGGATCACGACATCGAAGTCGTGAACCCCGAGCTCGTGATCGCGAACCTGACCAAGGCCGGCGAGCTGACCATGACGCTGCGCGTCGAGCGCGGCCGGGGCTATCGCCCGGCGCTGAATCGCGCCGCGTTCGAAGAGCAGAGCCGCCCGATCGGCCGCCTGCAGCTCGATGCGTCGTTCTCACCCGTGCGCCGCGTGACTTACATGGTCGACGCCGCCCGCGTCGAGCAGCGCACCGACCTCGACAAGCTCGTGATCGACATCGAGACCAACGGCACGATCGACGCGGAAGAAGCCATCCGTCGCGCCGGCGGCATCCTCAAGGATCAGCTCTCGGTGTTCGTGGATCTGCAGGGCGAGGAAGAAGCCAGCACGAAGGTGTCCGAGATGCAGTTCGACCCGCTGCTGCTGCGGCCCGTCGACGAGCTCGAGCTCACCGTGCGTTCGGCGAACTGCCTCAAGGCGGAGAACATCCACTACATCGGCGACCTCGTGCAGCGCACGGAAGTCGAGCTGCTGCGCACGCCGAACCTCGGCAAGAAGTCGCTCACCGAGATCAAGGAAGTGCTGCAGAGCCACGGCCTCATGCTGGGCATGCGCCTGGATGGCTGGCCGCCGGCGGGCCTCAAGCACGACACCGATCGCGGAATGATCTGATTCGAAATGAGCCCGGTCCGCCGGGCTCCGTTTAGTTAGGAAGTCTTACCATGCGTCATCACCTTTCCGGTCGCCAGCTGTCGCGCAATGCGCCGCACCGCCACGCGTTGCTCCGCAACCTGTCGGTCGCGCTGCTGCGCCACGAGACCATCCGCACCACCGTGCCGAAGGCCAAGGAACTGCGCCGCGTCGTCGAGCCGTTGATCACCCTCGGCAAGGAAGACAGCGAAGCCAACCGCCGTCTCGCGTTCTCGCGCCTGCGCGATTCCGAGATCGTCACGAAGCTGTTCGAGACCATCGGCCCGCGCTTCAAGGCGCGTCCGGGTGGTTACACCCGCATCCTGCACATGGCGCCGCGTCCCGGTGACAACGCCCCGATGGCGCTGATGCAGCTCGTGGAGCGTTCCGCGCCGGTGGCCGTCGAGGCCGCGCCGGAAGACAAGCCGGCGAAGAAGGCCGCGAAGCCGAAGGCCGAGGCCGTGAGCAAGGAAGACAAGAAGGCGAAGGCCGAAGCCAAGAAGGCGCGCGAGAAGGCCGCGAAGGTCGCCAAGGCGGAGAAGACCGCCAAGGCCGCCGCCGCGAAGGCCGAGAAGAAGAAGGTCGCCGCGCCGAAGAAGAAAAAGACCGCCGCCAAGAAGAAGAAGTCGTCGAAGTAATTCGGGGACAGGTTTATTTGTCGACGATAACGGGCGCTTCGGCGCCCGTTTTCTTTTCCGCCTTCACCGGTCGGCCATGATTTCGCCGCGGGTGATCCTTGTCCGCCGACCCGGTGGCCATCCGGGCGAATTCTTCTGACGACGTCATTGTCCCCCGCTGCAACGAGTTTCCGATGTGTCGCGGCTCGAGTTCGTCATCGCCCTCGTCGACGAACTCCCGATAACGCTGCATGCGACGTAGCGCGTTGCCGGAGAACGTTGGCGTGACGGGATCCACGTCGAGCCATTCGACGACGCTTTCTCCAACATACAGAATCCTGCCGATGCGGGGCATCCTTGCCTCCGTCTGATTGGGCAGCTAGTTTAGTCCGGAGGGTTGTTCAGTGGCCGCCGGCGTTACTGGCGTTATCGTTCATAAATAAATCTGTCCCGAAGGGCGTGGAGGGGGTGCGATGGGTCTCGCAACAGAATTCAAACAATTCGCGATGAGAGGCAACGTGATCGACATGGCCGTCGGTGTGATCATCGGTGCCGCGTTCGGCAAGATCGTCACCTCGGTCGTCGAAGACGTCATCATGCCGCCGATCGGTTTGCTGATTGGTGGCGTGAACTTCACCGACCTCTCGATAGGCCTTGGCTACGGCCCGGACGGAACCACGGAAGTGCTTTGGAGATACGGCAACTTCCTGCAGGTTGTCTTCCAGTTCCTCATCGTTGCGTTCGTGCTGTTCATGCTGATCCGCGGGATCAACAAGCTGAAATCGCCGGACCCGACCGCGCCGCCGCCGCCGCCGTCGCGCCAGGAAGTGCTGCTCGAGGAAATCCGCGACCTGCTCGCGAAGAAGTAGGCCAAACGTCGCCGGCGCGAGGTGCTTGCGCAGCGCCTCGCGCCCGCGTCGCCGATCAGTCGATACCGGACACGAGCCGGAACGCGCGCTCGATCTGCCGTCTGAACATCGGATCGTCGAGCTGCAAGGGTCCCGGCTTGTTGAGCAGTGTGTTGTTCAACGTCCCGCGCACCACCTGGAACGCGAACCGGATCTGCTCGGTTTCCTTTTCCGAGAGCGCACGCCCCAGTAATTCCGCGTAGCGCTCCAGGAAGCGCTTCACCGACTGCCGCCCCATCTCGCGGAAGTCCTCCCAGAAATCCGGCTCCGCCACGCTCTTGCGCAGGGCGGCTCGCCAGAAGTTGGCGTGCCCGACCACCACGGCGAACTCGCGCGCCAGCGCGCATTCGACCAGCGAATCGCGCGTCGCGTCGTCGTACAGACCTTCCAGATCGCTGTGGCGTTGCGCCCGGAAACTCTCCGCGATGGCCAGGAAATACTGATCCTTGTCCACGAACCGCACGTAGAACGAACCCACCGAGACACCCGCGGCGCGGGCGATGTCCGCGACCGAGAGCTCGTCGAATTGCTTGCGGCGCAACAACTTGAAGCCGGCCGCGAGCAGACGGTCGCGGGTCTCGCGCGCCCGCGATTGCTTCACCGGATGACTGCCGCGCACCGGCTTCTCAGGAATTTCTTGACTCATAACCTGAATGCATGTTCATATTTTTTGTGAATACGAATTCATAAAAACTGCGAACGGTCCGGCGCCCGCGAGAGCAGGTGCAAGTCTACGGCAGGGAGTACCGATGCAACTCAGGGGACGATCGAATCCGGCGGCCGGGCGCCGTGCGCTGACGCGGCGGCAATTGCTCGCCGGATCGCTGGCCGGCGGGCTCGGCCTGGGGTTGGCCGGGCAGCGCGCGCGTGCGAATGCGGCGCGCGCGAAGCAGCCGAACATCGTCTTCCTGCTTGCCGACGATCTCGGGATCGCGGACTTGAGTTGTTACGGCCGCAATTTCTCCACGCCGCGCATCGATTCCATCGCGCGGCAGGGCACGCAGCTCTCGCAGGCCTACTCGAGCTCTCCCGTGTGCTCCCCCACGCGCGTCGCGCTCATGACCGGCCGATATCCCGGGCGCCTGCGCGTCGGGCAGGACGAGCCGCTCGGCACCGAGCGCGAAGGCAGGATCGGCCTGCCCACGGACATTCCGACGCTTCCCTCGCTGCTGCGCCAGGCGGGTTATCGCACCTCGCTGTTCGGCAAGTGGCACCTGGGCAAGCCACCAGACTTCGGTCCGCTCAAGAGCGGCTACGACCGCTTCTTCGGCATGTACGGTGGCTACTCGTTCTACTTCGGGCACGGCAAGGATGACCCGAGTCCCGTCATCGACGGGGAGCGCATCCTCACCGATCACGGTTATCTCACGGACCTGCTCGCCGACAAGGCGATCGAGGAACTGGTGGCGGGCGCGCGAGCGGCGACGCCGCTGTTCGTGAGCCTGCACTTCAACGCGGTGCACTGGCCCTGGGAAGGGCCGAACGACGCCGGGCAATCCGCCGCGATCAGCGAAGCTGTGCATCGCGACGGCGGATCGCTCGGGAAATACCGCGAAATGCTCGAGAGTCTCGATCGCAACGTGGGCCGTGTGCTCGATGCGATCGGAAAGCTCGGTCTCGCGCGCGACACCCTCGTGATCTTCACGAGCGACAACGGCGGCGAACGCTTCTCGGACATGTGGCCGTTCACCGGCATGAAGGGCGAGCTTCTCGAGGGCGGGATCCGCGTGCCGGTGCTCGCAAGCTGGCCGGGGCGCATCCCGGCGGGATCGCGCTGCGAGCAACTCGCGGTTACGCACGACTGGCTGCCCACGCTGCTCGCGGCCGCCGGCGCCGCCCCGGACTCCAACTACCCGAGCGACGGAGCGAACCTGTTGCCGGTACTGGCCGGCGAAGCGCCGCTCCGCGAGCGCGCGCTCTACTGGCGCTACAAGGCCAACGACCAGGCGGCCGTGCGCGTCGGCGACTGGAAATACCTGCGCCTCGGCGGGCGCGAACATCTCTTCGACGTCGTGGCCGATCCGCGCGAGCGGGTCGAGCTGCGCGACACGCACCCACGGGAATTCGAGCGCCTCAAGCGCATGTACGAGACCTGGAACGCGCAGATGCCGGCGTATGCCGCCGACGCACGCAGCTACGACGTGCGCACGGGCACCGCGGACCGTTACTGAGACTTCAAGGGGGGACACATGAAAATTCGAAGGAACGAGGTCAGCAAGGGGAGATCGCCGCTCGGCCTGGCCGCGCCGGCCGTTGGCGCACTGACACTGGGTGTGCTGGTACCGGCCGCACCCGCGTTCGCCGAGCAGGGCGAGGCCATCACCGCGCTCGAAGAGGTCGTGGTCACCGCGCAGAAGCGCGAACAGAACGTGCAGGACGTGCCGATCGCGATCGACGCGGTCTCGCGCGATGCGCTGCTCGCGCAGCGCATCACCGGTTCCGACGACCTGCTCAAACTACTGCCGAACCTGAGCCTCAAGACGGCCTCGGCCGTGAATTCGGGGTTCGCGATCCGCGGTGTCGGTACCAACAACTTCCATCTCACGGCGCAACAGGCCGTGGGCATGTACTTCGACGAGATCTCGCAGGTCACGCCCTTCACGAGCCAGCTCGGCCTGTTCGACATGGAACGCGTGGAAGTGCTGCGCGGCCCGCAGAACACGCTGTTCGGGCGCAACACCACGGGCGGGGCGGTGAACTTCATCACGCGCAGGCCCGATCCCGAAGACGGCACGAACGGCTACGCGCAGGTGAACGTCGGCAACTTCGACAAGCTCGACGGCGAGGGCGCGTTCGGCTTCGCGATCGGAGATCAGTTCGCGGTGCGCGCGGCGGCGCAGGTCCAGAACCGCAAGGGAGTGTTTCGCGACGTCCTCGCGGGGACGCGCATCGGCAGCACGGAGCGCCAGTCCGCGCGCCTCGGTTTCGCGTGGGTGCCATCGGAGGACACAAGTGCATTGTTGTCCTTCCACTACGGCAACAGCGACGGCAGCCGCGTGCCGCGCAAGGCGACCGGCCGTTTCCTCGCGAACGGCACGACGACGTGCAACGACATCAATGACTCCGGCCAGGACCAGTTCGATGGCGTCACCGACTGCTTCGCGCGCGACAAGGCCGGGACGCTGTTCAATCCATCGCTGCCGGGATGGCGCGACGCCTACGATGCGGCCAACAACACCGCGTCGGTGAAGCTCGAAGGCGGCCTGCTGCGTCTCGAACACGACTTCGGTCCCGTGAGCCTCGTGAGTCTCACGGGCTACGACGAGGTCCATCAGCATCTCGCCGACGAGTCCGGTGGTTTGCCGTACATCCAGTTCCAGGCGCTGCAGGAAGGCTCGTACCAGAGCTTCTCCCAGGAGCTGCGGCTGAGCTCGAACGGTGACGGCAAGGTCAAGTGGATAGGCGGTGTGTTCTATTCGCACGAGAATGATCACTTCGCGACCACCGCCCGCAACAACGCCGTCGGCCCGCCGACACTCTCGGTGGTGCCGACGGCAATCCTCGATCAGCGCGGCGACGTGTATTCGGCGTACGCGCAGGTCGACATCGGGTTGACCGAGCGCTTCAACATGAACGTCGGCCTGCGCTACACGGACGACAAGAAGACCGGCGACACGACGGTCGTGGCGATGTTCGACACCGACACGGGCCTCGCGACGGGCACGCGGCTGCCGATGGATTTCCTGTACAGCCGGGACTTCGTGCTCGCTCGCGAGAACAGCTTCCCGGTGCAGTGCGCGCCCGGCGTCGTGCCGTGCTCGGGGCCGTGGAAGCAGGTCGCGCAGGACTTCAGCAAGACGGCGGGCAAGATCGGATTCGACTACCACTTCGCAGAGAACGTGATGGCGTATGCGAGCTACTCGACCGGCTTCAAGGCCGGCTCGTTCGACACCCGCGCGCAGGCCGTGCTGCTCGGCACCGGTGACATCCCGGTGAAGCCCGAGGAACTGGTTGCATACGAAGTGGGACTCAAGAGCGAACTGCTCGACCGGCGCATGCTGTTGAACGCCAGCGTGTTCTATTACGACTGGAAGGATCTGCAGACCTTCGCGACGGTGCCCGGCATCGGGCCCGCGTTCCTCAACCTGCCGAAATCGCGCCTCGTCGGCCAGGAACTCGAGATGCAGTTCGCGCCGGGCGCGGACTGGCGCATTCGCCTCGCGGCGGCGCACCTCGACACCGAGGTCACAGATGTCGGCACGCTCGGTCCCGACGCGGCCGTCGAAGGCGCGCCGCTGTCACAGGCGCCGGAGTGGAGCTTCAACGCCAACCTTTCGAAGAGCTTCGTGATGGGCGGGGACCAGCGGCTCACGATCAATGCCGGGGCGCGTTACCAGGCCGAGCAATGGGGCACGATGAACGAGCGCCCGAACACCTTCGTCGACGAGACGCTGTTCGTCGATGCCTCGGTGGCGTACCTGTTCGGTCAGGAGGGCCGCTACTCGCTGACCGCGTGGGCCGAGAACCTGACCTCCGAGAAGACCTGCTACGTGCTCGGCGATCTCGACGGCTTCACCTGGACGAACGCCTGCCAGCCGAACGAAGGCACCGCGCTGTACGGCGTGACGCTCGGCGTGAGGTTCTGAAGAAATCGGGGGACGGAAATCAGTCCCCGATTTCTCGATTTCAGAACGCGGGGCGGGTGAGGTTTTCGTGGCCGTTCGGCCGCGCGACGACATCGTCCTCGATGCGTACGCCGCCGAACGGCTTCAACTGCGCGACGCGCTTCCAATCGATCATTCGACCGAGTGGTCTGGCGCGCGCGCCTTCCAGCAGCTGGTCGATGAAATAGAACCCGGGCTCGACGGTCACCACGAAGCCGTCCTCGAGCCTGCGCGTGAGCCGCAGGAATGGATGATTGTACGGCCGCTCGATGACGCCGCCGCCGGGCTCGCGCTGCAGTCCACCGACGTCGTGTACCTGCAGGCCCAGCAGGTGCCCGATGCCGTGTGGATAGAACACGCTCGTCAATTCACTCTCGGCCGCCACGTCCGCGCTCACGTTGATGACGCCGATCTCGCGCAGGAACTCGCCGATTGCGCGATACGACGCGTCGTGAAAGTCGCGCCAGTCGAGACCCACGCGCACCTGCGCGCACAACGCGAGCTGCAACGCGTCGAAGCGCCGGATGATCTCCGCGAACTCGGCGTCCGCGAACGAGTGTGTACGCGTGATGTCGCTCGCGTACCCGCCGAACTCGGCGCCCGCGTCGATGAGCAGCGAGTGCAGTTCCGGCTGACGCGTACGTTGCTGGACCTGGTAATGCAGAACCGCGCCGTTTTCGTTGAGCGCGACGATCGGGTTGTACGGCAACTCGAACTCTCGAAGTCCGCACGCCGCCATGAAGGCGAGCGCGATCTCGAACTCGCTGGCGCCCGCGCGAAAGGCTTTCTCCGCCGCGACGTGGCCGCGCGCTCCCAGTACGTTGGCTTCGCGCAAGCACGCGATCTCGTAAGGCGTCTTCGCCGCGCGGCCAAAGTCGAGCTGCGCGATCAGGTGCTCGGGATTGATGCTGGCGGGACCCCAGCACATGAGCTCCTCGAACGGCGCGCCGATGAACGCCGTTCTGGACAAATCCTTGGGCAACGCCGCGCGCGATGCCGCGCGATCGGGACAGCTCACGATGTCGAAGGCATCCGTCCAGTACCCCCGCGGCAGCGCGGGCGACTTGTGCCAGTAGTCAGCCGGTTGATGGATCAGCAGCCGCGGCTCATGGCCGGGGGTGAAGCACACGAATGAATCCGGCGCGTCGATGAGCGGCGCCCATGCCTTGAAAGGGCCCTGGACGCGAAACGGCAGGTACTGATCGTCCAGGAACAGCGGAGGGGGAGTTCCGGCATGCACGAGCAGCGATTCGTAGCCCGTGGCGGCCAGCGCCGCGGCGGCGCGTTGCTTCACCACTTCGATGTGAGCGGCGAAGAGCTGCGACCAGCCCGCTGCGTTCTGTTCAATTGCGAGTGAATTCATGAGCCGATTCTATGCGGCATGCGGGATTGCCGCATTGCAACAAACCCTTGTATTGTCCGGCCCAGCCGCTTCTTCCGAGGTCGTCTGGTCACGATTCGAACAATGTTTGCTCCTGACTAATGACTGTCGCAATACGCGGACAAAATGCGGCTTGTTTCGTGATTTGGGTAATCGATACACTCGCGAGCGCGATGTAGATCGCAGCAAACGTTTGTTTGGTCTCACTTACCACTAGAAAATTTGGGGTACCCCTACATGAAGATTAACGTCGCTCTCGCCGCCTCGATCGCGGCCCTCGCGCTGATGGCCTGCAGCAAGCAGGAAGCCGTTTCGACGGAAGCCGCCGCTCCGGTCGCCGAAGAAGCCGCTGCCGCCGCCTCGGAAGCCGCTGCCGCCACGTCGGAAGCCGCCGAAGCCACCGCGGAAGCCGCTGATGCCGCGACGGACGCCGCCGCTGCTTCGGCTGAAGCCGCTGTCGACGCCGCCGCTCCGGCGGAGACGCCGGCGCAGTAATCGATCTTTCGATTATTGCCTCGAGCCATCAGGCTCAATGACGGCCCGGGCAGTACGTAACGACGTCTGCCCGGGTTTTGTCTTTTCTGGAACTCGATTTTAGTTAGAGGGGCTTTCGCGTGACGGTTAGTGTTCGAGATGCCCGCGGCGCCGACCGCGATCGTGAGTGGATAGAGCGCTCGTACCGCGACTATCTGGACGATCTCTCGCCGCTCAACACGGGCGTCTTCAGCACCACCTCGCTCGGCGAGATCGGGTACAGCGAATCCGACCAGCTCGCTCGCTGGTTCGGCGATCCCTCCGTCAATCCGCTGATCATCATGCGCGGCGCCGAACCGGCCGGCTTCGCCATGGTCGCGCGCGGCTCGATGCCCGGCCGTCCGCCCGTGGATTACCGCATGGCGGAATTTTTCGTCGCGCGCGCATATCGGCGCCGCGGCGTGGGCCGCTCGGCCGTCGAATTGATCCTCAACCGTTTCGCGGGGCGCTGGGAGATCACCGAGTACCTGCGCAATCCGGTCGCCGTGTCGTTCTGGCGCCGCGTCGTGGCCAACTACACGCAGGGGCGTTACCAGGAACGCGTCACCAACGGCGAAGTGCGCCAGGTATTCGACTCCGGCAACTCGCGCGCCGCGAGCGCCACGAAGTGAATGCGTCGCGCCGGCTGTCCGCAGCTGTCGCGACCCTGATGATCCCCCTCATGGTCATGGAAGGTTCCGCCGCCGGTCCGCGCCCCAGCGGATCGCTCGTCCCCACGCGCTCCGAGGTCATCTCGACGCACGGCATGGCGGCGACCAGTCATCCGCTCGTGAGCCAGATCGCGCTGGACGTGCTCAAGCGTGGGGGCACCGCGGTCGATGCCGCGATCGCCGCCAACGCGGCCATCGGATTGATGGAGCCCACGGGCAATGGCATCGGCGGCGACCTGTTCGCCATCGTCTGGGATGCGAAGTCCGGAAAGCTGCTCGGACTCAACGCGAGCGGCCGCTCGCCGCGATCGCTGACGTTCGAGACATTGCGGGCGGAGCTGAGGCGTCTCGATCGCAAGACGATTCCGCCGACGGGACCTTTGCCGGTTTCGGTGCCTGGCACCGTCGACGGCTGGTTCGAGCTGCACGGCAGGTTCGGCAGGCTGCCGATGAAGGAGCTGCTCCAGCCCGCGATCACGTATGCGCGCGAGGGATTTCCCGTCACCGAGATCATCGCGGAGGGCTGGAAGAGCAACGTCCGCACGCTCGCAAGATTTCCGAACTTCGCGGAAACCTTCATGCCGAACGGCCGGGCGCCGGCCAAGGGCGAGATCTTCCGCAACCCACTGCTCGCGGACACGCTGTCGCGCATCGCCGAAGGAGGCCGCGACGCGTTCTACAAGGGCGACATCGCGCAGCGCATCGAGAAATACATGCGCGCGAACGGCGGCTATCTCACGGCCGCGGACCTGGCCGCGCATCGATCCGAGTGGGTCGAGCCGGTGTCCACCAACTACCGTGGATACGACGTCTGGGAGTTGCCGCCGAACACGCAAGGGATCGCGGCGCTGCAAATGCTCAACATCCTCGAGGGATACGACGTCCGCTCGATGGGTTTCGGCAGCGCGGATTATCTGCACGCGTTCGTCGAGGCCAAGAAGCTCGCGTTCGAGGATCGCGCGCGTTATTACGCGGATCCCGAGTTCGCGAAGATTCCGCTGAAGACGCTGCTGTCGAAAGACTACGCGGCGAAGCGCCGCGGACTCATCGACCTGAAGAAGGCCGCGCGCGAGTATCCCGTCGACACGAAGGCGCTCGACCAGAGCGACACCATCTACATGGCCGTGGCCGACGCCGCCGGCAACATGGTGTCGCTGATCCAGAGCAACTACCGCGGCCTGGGTTCTGGCATGACGCCCGACGGCTGCGGTTTCATCCTGCAGGACCGCGGCGAGCTGTTCTCGGTGACGCCGGGCCACGCGAATGTCTACGCGCCCGGGAAGCGGCCGTTCCACACCATCATTCCCGCGTTCGTCACGAAGGACGGCAAGCCCTGGTTGTCGTTCGGCGTCATGGGCGGCGGCATGCAGCCGCAGGGTCACGTGCAGATCGTCGTGAACGTCATCGACTTCGGCATGAACTTCCAGGAAGCCGGAGACGCGCCGCGCGTGCGTCACGAAGGCTCGAGCGAACCGACGGACGAGGGGATGCGCGACGGCGGTGAGGTGCTGCTGGAGCAGGGCTTTTCACCCGAAGTCGAGAAGGCGCTCCGCGCACGTGGCCACAAGGTGACCGTCGGGAACGATGGCGGATTCGGCGGTTACCAGGCCATCCATCGCAATGCGGAAGGCGTGTATTTCGGGGCGTCCGAGTCGCGCAAGGACGGCGCGGCGCAGGGTTACTGACCGGCCCGCCCGGAGCTCGATCGGTGGACAGACTTGAAGCCTGTCCCCTCCCGGAAACCGTTTCGCGAAGTTCGGCTACTCACGTCTGTTGGCGTCGGTGGTCCGGATTGCGCGGGCCTTGTTTACCGATTGCGAGAGCCCGGCTTCGAATCCTTAGGGGGATTCGGGCCATCGACGCCGACTAACAACCGCTCACTGGATCGCAGGAATGCCGAGGTGGATCGAATCCCCGGGTGTCCCGAATTCCGACGCCTTCGGCCGGCGCGTGGTCGGCGCCAGCCTGCCCGAGTGGATCGCATCGATCCGCGCGTGTGTCGCCTTCGCCGCGGCGACGAGCTCGGGGTAGGGACGGTCGGTGACGTCTATCCACCCGATGTTGTAGTTCTCGCCGTCGCGCCGGCCGGTCGCGGGCTGATCTATCCACTGGTACCAGTGCGTGCCGACGATCGCGGGATGCGCGGCCGCGTTCTCGACGTAGTACGAATACGCGACGCCACGCTCAGCCTGGTTCATCGTCTGCACGAGCCCGGGCGCGAGGCCGCGCTCGGGTACACCGAAGTGGAACTCGCCGATCAGGATCGGCAGGTCCTGGATCTCATATACGCGGTCGATGAAATCCCTCGGCGGCGCCCAGCGATACTTGTTCATGCTGTACACGTCGAAGCCGCGCGCGAGCGCGATGACGTCGTCGGGCGGCGTGCCGCCGAAACGGATGCCGAGATGCAGGTGGTTCGGATCGTGCCGGCGCACCGCGGCGTTGACGACTTCGAGATAGCGCCGGAACGCGGCGTGCACCATCGTTTTGCGCGCCGCGGGCGTGTCGCCCTTGGCGAGCTCGGCGCGAAAACCCTGCTGCAGGACGCTCGCGGGACCGGCGAGCACGAGATCCACGAGCTGGCTTTCCCGACCCGGCCACGGGGGTTCGTTGCCGATGAAGTAACCGATCATCCACGGGTCATCCTTGCGCGGCGTGAGCTGCCGCGCGGCATCGGCGTCCACGCGGCGCGCGAACTCGTCCGAATACACGTCGGGCAGGCCCATGATCGCGCCGTCGATCATCTGCCAGCCGCGCAGTGGATAGACGTACGGCAGGCGCGCGGGCAGGCTCGCCGGCAACTCGTCGTTGAGCGCCGGACCATATGCGGTGTTGAGGCCCCAGGTCCGCATGCGACGCGAGGTCAGCGAGGCACTCTCCGCGCGCCAGTTCCGGCCGAAACGCTTCATGAGGTTGGCGGCGTAGAACGACACCGGATCGCGGAAGGCATCGCCCGTCGCGCCGGGCGCGAACTCCTGCGTCGCGGTGGGAATGCTCGCGAACAGTTTGTCTCGCCCGACGATCTGCGTGAACGGCGGCTCCGCGCCCGCGCCGTTGACACCCGCGGACCAGAAACGGCAACCCGCTGGATCGACGAACCACCAGCGATTGTCGATCTTCTCGACGCGGAAGAAACCGCTCGCGCGCCGCCGCTCGCCCTCAAAGCCGCCGTAACGACACACTGGCACGTTCTTCGGCACGAGCATCCGCGCTTCCTGGCTCCACTCGCGCACCAGCGCGGTGGTGTCGCGCGCCTTGCCGGGCCAGTCGACGTGTTTGTACTGCCCGTAATCGTCGATGATCGGCGCGCCGCCATCGAGGATGGCATCGCCCGCGTCCGTCTTCGACAGGCTCACCTTGCGGATCTCGAGCGTCGCCGCGCGCGCGGGATATCGCATCGTCACGCCGAGCGCGCGCACGTTGCGCGCGGGTGCGTGTCCGCCCGCCTCGATGTTGATCCAGTAGCTGGCTCGCGGCTGGTTCACCGTGGACGCAAGCTCGTCGGCATCGCCGAGTCCCTGCCGATAGAACCGCAGCGGAATCGACGCGCGTGTCCAGGCGTTGGCGAACGGATGGATGCGCTTGGAGACCGTGCCTTCGTCGCCGATCAGCGCGAGCTCGAAGCGCTGGCTGGTTGAGGCGCGGTATTCGAGCACCAGGAATTCGAAGTCGCTCCAGTCGGAAGGCAGCTGCGGATCGAACGCGGACAGCGGCCACTGCGTCGAAGCCACGTCCGAGGCAAACACCGCTTTCTGCGGTGCCGCCCGCGCACTGACTGTCTGCAGGGCAATGGCCGCGACGAGCGCGGCGTACTTCAGAAAACGCGGGGTATGAAGCGCCATTTCACCTTCCGCATGTACTCCGCGTAGCCGTTGTCGAGCATCAACAGGTGCCTTTCCTCGGTGAGCGCGCGCAGCACGTAGATAGCAGTCCATCCGATGAGGCCGATGAAGAACATGGCGGCCGGAAAGCCCTCGACCGTGAACACGCCGATGAAGCCGGGGATCGCGCCTATCCACCACGCGAGATTCTTGGCCGCATAGGCGGGATGCCGCACGAACGCGTATGGCCCGTGGGTCACGATGCCGCGATTGGTCAGATTGCTGGCCTTGAATCCCAGTGCCACCGACGCCCATGAGAAAATGCCCATCGCCACGAGGATGCAGATGTTCGCGGCGAAGTGCGCGGCATCGTTTGCGAAGTAGGGAAAATCGCTGCTCTGCCACGGAAACAACTGGTTCGTGAATCCGTTGAACGGCGGATAACACGCGAGGCAGACGGCCCAGCCGAAGAACGTCGGATCCACGCTCAGGATCCGGTTCTTGAGCGCCGGCGATTCGAGGATGTAGCCGAGCGTGAAGAGGAACGTATCGACGAAGAGAATGAGCTGGAAGCAGGTCCAGAACAGCGCGGAATCGAACAGTACCCGGCCCATCGCGCCGTCACCGATGCTGTTCCACAGGTTCATGACGGAGCCGGTCATGTCGCCGACGTGACCCAGGCACCAGTTGATCATGAGCGGCGCAAAGAAGAACTTGAGCAGCAGGGCGAGCGCGGCTTGCCTGGCGGCAGGCGAGAGTGCCCCGCGCAGCGGCAGCCCCATGGGCCGCTGGGCGCGGGCGGCCACTCGCGCGCGGGATACCGGGCGGAACATGCGCAGCACGCCGAACCACAATCCCTGCAGGAAGATGGAAGCCTTCGAACGCAGCCACGGGTAACGCGCGTAGTACGGGATGAGCACGATCGCGTACGACACGATCAGCGCGACGTACAGCTCCCGCACATCGATAGAGAAGAGTTGCGCCCGCAGGATGTTGCGATGGAACTGGCTGAGGGACGTGACGATCCACCAGGCCAGTCCGACGAAGGCGAGCGTGGAAAAGTAGTTCGCCGCGAAGCGGCGGCTGACGATGTTGCCGATCACGCTCGAGAAAAAAGTCGGCTTGGCGGTCAGTTCGCCCGTCATTGCGGCGGATTCTCGCACGAGACGCGCGCCAGGTTCACGGGCCGCGCCCGAGGCCCGGGGCGCGGCCCGGGGCCGGTTTTCAGCCGCCCCGCAGCGGCAGCGTGATTTTGAACGTCGTGCCGACGCCAGCGGTGGATTCGCACTCGATCCGCCCACCGTGGGCATCGACGATGCCTTTCGCGATGAACAGGCCCAGCCCCGTTCCGGTCTTCTGGAGCTTTCGGCTGGCCGAGTAATACGGATCGAAGATGTGCGGCAGGTCCTCGCAGGAGATTCCCGGACCACTGTCCGAAATCTCGATGTGCGCGTTGCTGCCCTGCGTGCGGCTCGTCACCTTGATCGAGTCGCCGGACCTGCAGAACTTCACCGCGTTGCCGATCAGGTTCTGGAAGAGCTGCATGAGCCGCGCGCGGTCGGCCTCGGTGCGCATGACGTCCGTCCCCGGGTCGTAGCCGAGTTCGAGACTCTTCTCGCGCGCCGGCGCTTCGTGCACGGTGACGACTTCCCGCAGGACTTCGTTGACGACCACGCTCGATGGATTGATCGAGAGCTGGCCCGAGCGCAGGTTCACGATGTCCATGAGATCGCCGATCATCCGGTTCATCTGCTCGACGTTGCGGCGGATGCGCAGGTGCTGCTCACGCACCTGTTCGGGCGTGAGGTTGTACTTCGGATTGAGCAGCATCGACGTGGTGGTGTGGATCACCGCGAGCGGCGTGCGCAGGTCGTGCGAAACGATGGCAAGTACGTCCTCGCGCGAGCGGACCTCCTGCGCGAGTTTCTGCCGCTCACGATAGACGTCGATGAACAGGTTGACCTTCTGGCGCAGCTGCTCGGGGTCGACGGGCGTGCTCAATACGTCGGCGGCGCCGCTGTCCTGGCCGCGAAGGATCGGCGAGTCGTTGATGCCCGCATCCGCGATGAAGATGGTTGGAATGCCCTTGGGTTTTGCCGTGTCGCGCGC
>JAEZCN010000216.1 GCA_023433515.1 Pseudomonadota bacterium | reverse complement strand
CGGCGGCGGGGCCGGGGGGGGGCGCCGCCCCCCCCGCCCGGCCCCGAGTCCCAACCCTTCCGCGGTGTTCGCGAGCGAGCTGGTCTGGCGCGCCAGCGCGAAGACGGCCTTCGCGTACGGACGGGCGGTGGTGATGCGTTCAGCCATGGGTGCTTCCGATCAAAGCTTCGCGGCCAGCTGGTCGAGCAGCTCGCCGTGGGTCTTCTGATCGATCTCCTTCTCGAGCACGCGCCGGGCGCCAGCGACCGCCAGGCTGACGACCTGGCCGCGCAGTGCGTCACGCGCGCGATTGCTCTCGAGCTCGATCTGCGACTTGGCCTGCGCGAGCGCCTTCTCGCCTTCGAGCGCGGCGGCCTTGCGGGCCTCCTCGAGGATCTGGTTGGCCTGCGTGCGCGCCTGCGACTCGATGGCGAGTGCGCGCGTGCGGGCTTCCTTGATCACCTCTTCGGCGCGGCTCTTGGCTTCCGACAGGTCCTTCTGGCCCTGCTCGGCGGCCGCGAGGCCGGCGGCGATCTTCTTCTCGCGCTCGTTCATCGCGCCCAGGATGATGGGCCAGATGAACTTCATCACGACCCAGATGAAGATCGCGAAGACCAGCATCTGGACGATGAGTGTGGCGTTGATATCCACGCGTCTCTCCTAAGCGGTTTGGAGCGCCGGTTGCCTTACTGCGGGAGCTGGTTCAGGAACGGGTTCGCGAACGTGAAGAACAGCGCGAAGCCGATACCGATCATCGCGACCGCGTCGAGCAGGCCGGCGACGATGAACATCTTCACCTGCAGGGCCGGGGTCAGTTCCGGCTGGCGAGCGGCGCCTTCCAGGAACTTGCCGCCGAGCAGACCGAAGCCGATGGCGGTGCCGAGCGCGCCGAGGCCGAAGATCAGGCCGACGCCGAGTGCGGTGAAACTCTGAATCTGTGCAATTGCAGCTACGTTTTCCATTTTTCCTCCAACAAAACCTTGAGCTAACTACCTGAGAATCAGTGATGAGTCTCGTGCGCCTGGGCCAGGTACACGATCGTCAGCACCATGAATATGAACGCCTGAAGCGGGATGACCAGGATGTGGAAAATCGCCCAGGCCGCGCCGAGCAGCAGCTGGCCGAAGGCGCCGCCGATGCCCGCGAGAGAGTTGATCGCGAAGCTGCCGCCGAGCACGGCGAGCAGCAGGAAGATCATTTCGCCGGCGTACAGGTTTCCGTAGAGACGCAGGCCGAGCGACACCGGACGCGCCAGGTGTTCGATGAGGTTCAGGATCAGGTTGAACGGCATCATCCACTTGCCGAACGGATGCGTGAGCAGCTCCCAGGTGAAGCCGCCGAAGCCTTTGATCTTGAAGCTGTAGAACATGACGATCAGGAACACGGTGATCGACATGCCGAGCGTGATGTTGAGGTCGGTGGACGGCACGACCTTGAGGTAGTCGATGCCGACCTTCGAGCCGATCAACGGCAACAGGTCCACGGGCACGACGTCCATGAAGTTGATCAGCAGGATCCAGCAGAAGATGGTGAGCGCGAGCGGCGCGATGAGCTTGCTGTGGCCGTGGAAGGTGTCGCGCACCTGCGTGTCGACGAACTCGACGACCGTCTCGACGAAGCTCTGGAACTTGCCCGGCACGCCCGTCGTGGCCTTGCGGGCCGCCATGTAGAACGAGACCACGAATACGAGGCCGAGCAGCACCGAGAAGAAGATGCTGTCGACGTTGACGGTCCAGAATCCCTCGCCGTACTTGAGGTTCGCCAGGTGGTGAACGATGTACTCGCTGCCCGTGGGAGCGTGTTCTGCGCCGTGTTCGACTGATGCCATCTACTCTTCTTCCTATCGTTTCGCGGCCGTCGCCGTCCCGGCGCCCGTCTTTCCGGACAAGGGGGGCAGCGCGTTGGCGAGAGCGATCCAGTACACGAACAAAGTTGCGATGTAGGCGCCGAACAGCGCGGCGAACGACACCTTCATCGTCAGAAACACCACGATGAACGAAGCCACCGTCACGGCGAGCTTCGTTCCTTCACCCACGTAGAAGGCGCGCGCGACGCGCTGCGGATCCGAACCCGCCGGCGACGCGAAACCGATGATCGCGAGCGCGGCGCTCGCAATCGCGGAAATCCCGCCACCCACGAGGGCCGACAATCCCGCGGTACGCCCCCACACCGCGAAGCAAAGAGCCGCGGCCACGACCGTTACGACGACCTGGCCGAGCACTACGCTCGCTGCCAGTCGCCTCGCTTGGGGCAACTCAAGGGTGACCACGACACTCCTACTGCAAGTCGACAATCTTTGAACAGCACGACGGGCTCGCGAAGGCCGCGAGCTGACTCAGCGATGTTCGAAAATTGTTTGGCTTGGCAACGACTTACGTGTGCCTTGGCCAGGGGCGCGCATTATATACGCCGACCCTGGCACCTTCAACACGAAAAGGGCGTTTTTTCCTGGGGTTTTACGTATCCGGGAAGGTCTTGTCGGACGTCTTCCACTCGCCCGTGGGCGGCAGGGAGAAAACGCGGAAACGGGCGATGCGCAGGTGGCTGAAAGTCGTACGTAACGCGAACCATCCGTCCTCGTAAGGTGCACCGTCCTCGAATCGGAACAGCCGCCGGCCATCGCGCCAGTATTCGATCGTTTTTCCGTTGGCCACCAGGCGAATGGCCTGTTTACGGTTCGGCTGCAGCAGCACGTCGGGTGAGGAAAGATCGTGCTCCGGGAGCATCGGTCGGATGTCCGGATCGCCGATGTAGCGGCGGAACCGCGAGGTCGTGTTCCGGTTGCCGCCGAGCCCCACGTAATAAGTGCGGAGATCGTTGTATTCGACGAACCGGCCGCTGCGCGCGCGGGAGTACACCGGTTCCTTGCCGTCGCGGTTGTTTGCCATCCAGAAGACGTTGAGGTCGCTGACCTCGTCGTTCGTGCCACCTTCCGACACGGCGATGGCGTCGAATTCGATCGCGACGGGCCCCGAGAGCTTCGGCTTGAACCACAGCGTGACACCGGCCGGGGTATCGATGTCGAGCACGCCGTTCGCGGCGGAGATCTTCGCCGGCTTTTCGGCTTCGATGTGCCATCGAGCGAGGCCTGCATCGAAGTCGTCGCGATGGAGCTCGGCGGCGGGAGCCGCGAACGTGAGAGCCACCAGCAACGTGGCGGCGGGCGCGTTACTGAATGTGCGCAATGATTCCGTCGAGCTCGTCGAGCGAGTGGTAACTCACGACGAGCTTTCCGCGGCCGTTCGCGGCGTGCTGGATTTCGACGCGCGCGCCGAGTTTTTCCGACAGCTCGTCCTGCAGGCGCCGCACGTTGGGATCGAGATTCTTCGGCTCTTTCGAGTTCGCGGCGCCGCCGGAAGACTTCGCGAGCAAAGCGCGCACCATCGCCTCGGTGTCGCGCACCGAGAGGCCCTTCTTCGCCACCAGCGTGCCGACCTCGATCTGCTGGCGGCGCTGCGTCAGGCCTAACAAGGCGCGCGCGTGACCCATCTCGAGCTCACGCTGCTCGACGAACGCGCTGATTTCATCGGGCAGCTCGAGCAGGCGCAGCAGGTTCGACACCGCGGCGCGCGAACGTCCGACCGCGTCGGCAGCCTGCTGGTGCGTGATGCCGAACTCGCTGATGAGGCGTTCGAGCGCGCGCGCTTCTTCGAGCGGGTTCAGGTTCTCGCGCTGGATGTTCTCGATGAGCGCCATCGCGATGGCGGCCTCGTCGGGCACGCGGCGGATGACCGCCGGCACCGTCGCCAGGCCCGCGAGCTGCGCGGCGCGCCAGCGGCGCTCGCCGGCGATGATTTCGTAGCGCTGCGATGCGCCGGGCGCGGCGCCATCGACCGGGCGCACGACGATGGGCTGCACGATGCCCTGCGCCTTGATCGACGCCGCGAGTTCTTCCAGGGATTCCTGGCGCATGTCGACACGCGGCTGGTACTTGCCCCGCTGCAACAGGTCGAGCGGGAGGTTCGCGAGTTCGTCACCCGGCAGTTTCGCGGGGGCGGCGGGGGCGGCCGGGGCGCCCCCCCCCGGCGCGGGGGCGGGGCCGGGTTTGAAA
>JAEZCN010000208.1 GCA_023433515.1 Pseudomonadota bacterium | reverse complement strand
GCCGCCGCGATCAGCGGCAAGGCATTGCTGGAAGAACTGATCAAACCATCGGAGTTAGCGCCATTCTTGCCAAACGCATAATCCCCTGCCTGGACGTCCGCGACGGCCAGGTCGTCAAGGGAATCCGATTCCGCGATCACCAGATCGTGGGCGACATCCTCGCGCTCGCCGAACGTTATCGGAACGAAGGCGCCGACGAGGTCGTGTTCTACGACATCACGGCGAGCCCGGAAGGCCGCAGCGTGGATCGCACCTGGGTGCGCCGCGTCGCGCAGGTGCTGGACATCCCGTTCTGCGTCGCGGGCGGCATCCGCTCGGTCGAAGACGCCGAGGCCGTGCTCAACGAAGGGGCCGAAAAGATCTCGATCAACTCCCCCGCCATCTCGAACCCGGACCTCATCGAGGAGCTCGCGGCGCGCTTCGGCTCGCAGTGCGTCGTCATCGGCATCGACAGCGCGAACCTCAAGGATGGCTACAAGGTGTTCCAGTTCACGGGCGATCCGAACCGTTCGCGCAACACGGGCCGCGACACGTTGTCGTGGGTCAAGGAAGTCCAGGAACGCGGCGCCGGCGAGATCGTGCTCAACTGCATGACCAGCGACGGCGTGCGGCGCGGCTACGACGTCGCGCAGCTCCAGGCCGTGCGCGCAGTCTGCGACGTGCCGCTCGTGGCTTCCGGCGGCGCCGGCGCGCCCGAACATTTCACGGCCGTCTTCGAGCAGGCGAAGGTCGACGCGGCGCTCGCCGCGAGCGTGTTCCACTCCGGCTCCATCGCCATTCCCGATCTCAAGACCACGCTCGCCGCGGCCGGCATCGAGGTGCGTTTGTGAGCATCGACAGTTCGAAGGTCGACTTCGCGAAGACAGACGGGCTCGTGCCGGCCATCGTGCAAGACGCGGACACCGGCGCCGTGCTCATGTTCGCGTACATGAATCGCGAGGCGCTCGAGCAGACCCTCGCGCGCAAACGCGCCGTGTTCTTCAGTCGCAGCAAGCAGCGGCTGTGGGAGAAAGGCGAAACCAGCGGGCACACGCTCGACGTCGTCGACGTCGCGCTCGATTGCGACAACGACACGCTGCTCGTGACGGCGCGGCCGCGCGGTCCCGCCTGTCACAACGGCACCGTCACCTGCTTCGGCGACGAACCACGCAGCGCCGCGACCGGGATCGCGTTCCTCGCGAAACTCGAGTCCGTGATCGCGCAGCGCGCTTCCGAGAAGCCCGAAGCGAGCTACACCGCCAAACTACTGGACAAGGGCATCAAGCGCATCGCCCAGAAAGTCGGTGAAGAAGGCGTGGAGACGGCCCTGGCCGGCGTCGGCGAAACCAACGACAAGGTCATCGAGGAATCGGCCGACTTGTTATTCCATCTACTCGTGCTGCTGCAAGCGCGAGGAATCGCCTTCGGAGACGTCGTGCGGGCACTGGAGTCCCGTCACCGCTGAGCGCCGCCTGCCGCGCGCCGCTCTGATGGCAGGCACTCTTCCGAATACTCGGGAGCCTGCATACAAAGGTATTGCGTTTACACAATGGTCTATTGTCAGTCACAGTAGCGTCGAGGCTGGATGGTGCCTGTGATCAAGCCGACCAGGATGGAGTAAATGTGAGCAGGGTATTTCTGGTAACCGCGATGCTGGTCTTGTTCGCTTCGGCTCCGCTTGCCGCACGCGACCAGGGCGAGGATGGTGATGAGCCCGACTTCGTCGACGAGTTGTTCCACTCGGACGTGCCGCTCTACACGTTTGAGTGGGAGCATTTGTGGCCTCGCAACTTCCATGATGAAGACTCCTTCGGATGTCTGTCGCGGGTCCACTTCGGAGACTGGGAATTCAAGCCCGATCCCGCAAACGAGCATGGCGAGAGCTATTGGTACCGCTTCCAGAACTACGGCGTATTCCATTGCGCTGCCAACCTGCGCTCGGCCAACGTGCGTGGCGAACTTGGCGAAGGCGAATTCAGCCGCGGCTTCTTCGTCCGGATGGGCGAGAGCAAACTGGGCACGGAGAATTGGGAGCTGTGGGCCTTCCAGCAGGGAATGATCCCCGGCAGCGACTACATGCTGCTGGCAAGGCAGCCCGGCAAGGAAGACATCATCCGCAGTTTTCGCGTGCTTCAGCGACGCTGCCCCGAAGGCCACTTCCGCAAGGTCGAAGGATTGGACGTCTGGTCGACCGGCTATTGCGCAATCAACTCACAAGCGGAACTGCTGGGCCTTGCCCAGGAGATGCTGCGATTGCTGCCGCTTGGCATTCTTGAGCATGTGGGCGATTCACCCGATGAGGAAGTCACGGCCGAAAAGAACTGACAGGCGGTGAGACGGCTGCGAACCGTCTCCGCCCCGCACCCTCAGATCGTCAATTCTTCCGCCGGCTCGCGCAGGTTGTAGCGCGACGCCATCGCGTGCCCATAGGCACCCGCGGTCGCGATCAGCAACACGTCGCCCGAAGCACACTCCGGCAACAGCCGGTCGCGCCCGAGGAAGTCCGAGCTCTCGCAGATCGGTCCCACGACATTCGCCGCGACGTTCGCCGGCTCGCCGTAACGCGTGAGGTTCACGATCTCGTGATGCGCGCCGTACAGCGCCGGTCGGATCAACGAGTTCATGCCCGTCGCGACGCCAACGTAACGGATGCCGCTCTTCGTCTTGGTCTGCGTGACACGCGCGAGCAACACGCCCGCGCTCGCCACTAGATAGCGGCCGGGTTCGAGCCACAACGTGACGCCCGGAACCTCCGCCTTCACCTGCGCCAGCGCGGCATCGAGCTTCGCGATGTCGAGCGTGCGCCCTTCGATGCGGTCGGGCACGCCGAGACCGCCGCCGACGTCGATGGTCTTCACGTCCGGGAAGCGCTTCGTGAGCGCGGCGAGCGTCGAGCCGACCTGGCTCCAGTTCGTCACGTCGAACACGCCGCTGCCCGAATGCGCATGCAGGCCGACGATCGTGACGTCCGCCGACGCGGCGAGCCGCGCGACTTCGTCGAGCTCCTCGACGGGAATGCCGAACTTCGACTGCGCGCCCGCCGTCTTCACGTGATGGTGATGACCGCGGCCGATGCCGGTGTCGATGCGCAGGAACACGTCGTTGCCGCGGAACACGTCGAGCCAGTGCTGCAGCACGAACAGGTTGTCGATTGTCACGTGTACGCCGAGCGCGAGCGCGCGTTCGTATTCGTCGCGTGGCGCGAAGTTGGGCGTGAAGAGAATGCGATCCGGCGCGATGCCGGGCACGCTCTCGAACACGTGCTCGATCTCGGCGAGCGACACGCAGTCGAACCCGATGCCGCGCGCGGCCACGGTGCGCAGGATCTCGGGATGCGGGTTCGCCTTGAGCGCGTACAGCGCGCGGCCGATCGAGCCGATGGACGTCAGCGACTGCGCGGCCGTGTCCACCTGCGCGAGGTCGTACACGTACGCGCTGTCGCGCGTCGCCAGCGCGCCGATCAGGTCGTGACGGCGCGCGGCCCACCAGGGCTCGGCGCGCGCGGCGACTTCCTCGGGCTTCGCGAAGAGTTTTTCCCACGTCGGACCCATCGACGGATCATTGGCCTCCGGACGGATCAGCAGGTCATGGAGCTGCTCGACGAGGCGATCGCACTGGTTCTCGTCGACCACGAACGTGAAGTTCAGGTCGTTGGCGGCCTGGCTGACCAGGTACACCTTCTGCTCTTCGAACAGTTCGAACGCATCGCCCAGCTTGTGCAGGATGGCGCGGATGTTGCGCCCGACGAGCGAAACGCTCGCGCAGGGGCCGATGACGCGCACGCCGGAGAGCTTCGAGAGATCCCGCTGCAGCTTGGCCAGCAACTCGCCATCGAGCGTGTTGGCGGCCGGATCGAGCGATACCGTCACGTTGGTTTCCGAGGTGGAAACGAGATCCACCGACATGCCGTGTTCCTTGAACACCGCGAACACGTCGGCGAGGAATCCGACCTGGTGCCACATGCCCGGGCTGTCGAGCGAGATCAGCGTGATGCCCTTGCGATTGCAGACCGCCTTCACCTGGCCCGCGCCGCCCGGGACGTCGCCCGTGATCAGCGTGCCCTCGAGATCCGGTGTCTGCGTGGCGTAGACATATAGAGGTATCTGGTGCTGCCGCGCCGGCAACAGGCAGCGGGGATGCAACACCTTCGCGCCGCTGGTCGCGATCTCCTGCGCTTCGTCGTAATGCAGCGCGCGGATCAGGCGCGCGCTCGGCGTGGCGCGCGGATTCGCGCTGAACATGCCGGGCACGTCGGTCCAGATCTCGATTTGCTGCGCGCGGATCTTCGCGCCGAGATACGCCGCCGAGGTGTCCGAGCCGCCGCGGCCGAGCAGGCAGGTGTTGCCCTCGTTGTCGCGCGCGATGAATCCCTGCGTGATGACGACCGGCGTCGACGAATCGAGCTTCTGCTCGAGCACCGCGTCCGGCGCGAACGAACACGTGGCCGACAGCACCGAGGCCTTCGCCGAGGCGCCGCGATCTTCCGCGGTCAACATGTCGCGCGCGTCCATCCACGTGACGTCGATGCCCTGCGACCTCAGGAACCGCGAGCCGATCTCGGTGGCCATGAGCTCGCCATTGCTCATCACGCGCGCCCGGGTCCGGTCGGAGAGCTCGCGCACCAGCGCGATGCCGTTGGCCATCTGGCGCAACTCGTCGAAGTATCCCTGCAGCTGGGGGCTCACGCCCACGCCGAGCTCGGTAGTTAGCTGGCGGTGCCGGTCCTCGATGGCCTCGAGCGCCTCCTCCGGGTTGCCGGCCTCCGCGGCCACGAGCAGCCTTTCCAGCATGTCGGTGATCTTGGTGATCGCCGAATGCACCACGAGCACCCGGGCGCCGGATTCGAGGCGGCGCTTGACCACCAATGCGATGTTGCGCCAGGTGGCGAGCGAGGAAACGCTGGTGCCGCCGAACTTGACGACCACCCAGCGCGATGCTGAACGCGCGGACATGCGAAAAACCTTCGTCGCGGATCGCCGCGACCACTCACTGAGAAAAGGGAACGAGCGCTACTGCTCGTCTTCGAAAGAGTCCTTGAGATCTTTTTCGAGGCGACGATCCGCGAGGACTTCTTCCAGCCGGCTCCACGCGGCTTTACCGCGTTTGGGCGCACCCGGCTGGGGACGAACACGGCGCTCGACCTTGTCCATCATGCGGTCGTAGTCCGTGTTGTCTTCGGCCTCGGCGAGGAACTCTTCGTCTAGATCGAAGCTTTCGTTATCCCGTTCGGACATCGTTTTTTCTACAAAAACACTTTCTGAAACAGTGAGTTGCGGCCCGTCAGGGCGCGCAAGGAGGCTGCGAACTATATCCGATCCGCGCCCCTTTTCAACTGCGCCGGAATTGTGCGGGAAGACCGCCCGGAACCACCGAAACCGGCGCCCCGACACCCAGGCTGAGGCCCTGGGCGGCGCTGCCCCGGGCCCGCGCCACCTCCAGGACTTCAAAGGAATTGATGAGTCCGAGGTAATCCCCCTTTTCGACCTCGCCATAGGTCCGGCGCAAGGGCAGGCGCAGGCCGGCGATGTGGACGACGGGGTCGGTCAGCGCCGTGACGGCCGCCGCCTCGATGTTCGAAATCAGGTTGCCGAAGCGGTCCACCGCGACGACGACGCCCGCAAGGCCTCCGTCCACGCGCGCGGTGACCGCGGGCCAGCCTTCGGTGTTGAGCGTCGTGACCTCGTCGCCGAGCTCGGCCGGATGGCAGCGGCCGGCGGCGATCTCGGCCGCCAGCGGCGCGAACACGTCGCGCCCGTGGAAGGTCGCGCTGATATCGGTGACGCCATGCTGTACGAGGCGCGCCGGATTCACGCGCACCAGCGTGTCGACGCGGCCGCGCGCGGCGAGCGGCGCGAGCAAGCCGTTGTCCGGCGCCAGCAATGCCTGCTCCGCGGCCAGCGCGACGATGATGTCGCGCGGCGTTCCGACACCCGGATCGACCACGGCGACATGCAACGTTCCGGCCGGAAAGTAACGTAATGCGCGCGACATCCAGAACCCGGCCTCGATGGGCTGGAAGGCGCTGACCTCGTGGGCCATGTCGACGAACTTCAGGTTCGACGAGCGCGCCAGCATGACGCCCTTCATGATCCCCACGAACGGTTCACGCCAGCCGAAATCGGTTGTTAGCGTGACGAGACCATTTGCGCGAAAAACCGCCATGGAAACTCCGCCATCCGTACACTCCGCGACCATGTCGGTAACCTCCGCCACTGTCAATCGGACGCAGCTCGCGACCTCCAATCCGACGCTCGCGTTGTTGTGCGCGTGTTTCGTCCTGAGCGGTGTCGCCGCGCTGGTCTACCAGACCGCGTGGACGCGCCAGTTCGCCATCGTGTTCGGCACCTCGGAACTGGCGGTCGCCACCGTGCTGGCCGCGTACATGGGCGGGCTGGCGCTCGGCGCCCTGCTCGCCGAGCGCTTCCTGCCCCGCGTCACACGCCCGGTATTGACCTATGCATTGCTCGAGATCGGCATCGCCGTGACGGCGATCTTCGCCGTGCCGATGTTGCTGCGGCTCGCGGACACCGCATTGCAGGCAATGTTCGGCGGTCAACCTTCCCCGCCCTCGAGCGACGAGGCCGGCGCCGCACTCTTCTATCTGTTCAGCGCGTTCGTCGCGCTCGTCCTGCCGACCACTCTGATGGGTGCCACGCTGCCGATGCTGGCGCGATACGCGGTCTCCGAGGAGAGCCAGATCGGACGGCGCATCGGCATGCTGTACGCATTGAACACGGCCGGCGCGGTCATCGGCGCGTTGCTCACGGCGTTCGTGCTGCTGCCCGATTTCGGTCTCAAGGGAGCGATCTACGTCGGCGCCGCGATGAACATCGCCGTGTTCCTGCTCGCCTGGGCGCTCGCGCAGCGCACGCCGTCGATGGCGCCGCCGACCGGGTATGCGGTCGATGCACCCACGGTCGCCGCACGGCGCGCGCCGCGATTCTCGCTGCGGAAATTCCCCGGCCCCGCGTGGGTCCTGCCACTGATGCTGCTCGCGGGCGGCGTCGCGTTCTACCAGGAAGTCCTCTGGACCCGCATGCTGGCGCACGTGGTGGGCAGCAGCATCTACGCCTTCGGCGTGATGGTCGCGAGCTTCCTCACGGGCATCGCGCTCGGCGGCGGTGCCGGCGCCGCGCTCGCGAAGGATCGCGAACGCGCGGCCACCTGGCTCGGCGGTGCGCTGATCCTCGCGGCCTTCGCGGCCGTCGCTGCCTATCTACTCCTCGAATCCCTGTTACCGGATGACGCCGGCCTCATGGGCGGCACCCGGCTGTCGTTGCTGTCCCTGTCCGTGCCGCTCAACACGCTGTTCTCCGGGCTGCTGCTGTTGCCGATGACGTTCGCGATCGGCATGACGTATCCGCTCGCGGTGCGCGTGCTCGCGCACGACACCGACGACGCGGCACCCGCCAGCGCGCGCGTGTATTCCTGGAACACGGTCGGTGCGATAGTCGGCTCGCTCGCCGCGGGATTCGTGCTGATCCCCGCCCTGCGTTACGAGGGCGCGATCCGCGTCGCCGTCTACGCGAGCGCCGCGCTGGGCGTGCTCGCGCTGTGGCTGCTCGTGCCGGTCAAACGCACGATCGCCATCGCGGTGTCGCTGCTCGCGTGCGCCGTGTTGCTCTTCATGCCGGAAAAACCCGAGAAGCTGCTCGTGACCTCACCGCTCAACGTGGGCACCGGCAGGATCCTCCACTACGACGTCGGACGCAGCGCGAGCGTCGTGTTGCTCGCGCAGGACGGTGGCTTCGCATTACGCACCAACGGTTTGCCCGAGGCGCTCATGGACACGCCGGGCATGCCGCCGCGCTTCAGCGGCGAATACTGGCTTTCGCCGCTCGCGGTCATCGCGCGGCCCCACGCGCGCGACATGCTGATCGTCGGATTCGGCGGCGGCGTCGTGGTCGAGGGCGTTCCGCCGACCGTGGCCAACATCGACGTGATAGAACTCGAGCCCGAGGTCATCAGCGCCAATCGCCAGGTGAGCGCGCAGCGCCGCCGCGATCCGCTCGCCGATCCGCGCGTCAACGTGATCCTCAACGACGCGCGCGGCGCGCTGCGCCTGACCAGCCGCCGCTACGACGCGATCGTGTCGCAGCCCTCGCATCCGTGGACCGCGGGCGCGTCGCACCTGTACACGCGCGAGTTCATGGAACTCGCGCGCGACCATCTCACGGCCGACGGCGTGTTCGTGCAGTGGATGAACGTGATCTTCATGGACGAGGCCGTGTTGCGCTCGTTGACCGCGACGCTGCTCTCCGTCTTCTCCGAGGTGCGCGTCTACCATCCGGATCCGAACACCGTGGTGTTCCTCGCGAGCGCCGCGCCGCTCGACCTCGAAACGCAGGTCGCACGCACCGGGGTGCCGCTGCGCGCGACACCGCTCCACTACGCGCGATTCGGCATCAACAACGCCGAAGACCTGGTCGCCGCCCTGGTGCTCGATACCGACGGCGCGCGCCGCCTTTCCGCCGGCAGCCCGCTCATCACCGACGACGACAATCGCATCGCGACTTCGAGCGTCTTCGAGAGGGGCCGCGGCATGAACGCCGACACCAGCGGCCGCGTGTTCGCGCCGTTCGATCCGCTTCAGCGGCCCGACTCCTTCGTCTTCAGTACCCTGCGCGACAGCCTCGACTTCCCGTACATCGTCCGCCGCAACAGCGTGTTCACGCTCCTCGATCCGAGCCTCGTCGATCGGGTGGGCAGGCTCGCCAACATCCTCGGGGAAACGCCCGAAGGAATTCACGCGCGCGCGTCTTACTACCTCATGAGAGGCCAGCCACAGCGTGCCAGCGAACTGCTGCGCATCGGCATCGAAGAGCATCCGGGGAGCGAAAACCTGCGCATGGAATTCCTGCGCGGGTGGTTCGGCGTGCTGGCCCACGGTCGCGCGGAACCGGAGATCGCCGAAGTCGCCGCCCGCTTGCACGAGCCCGCGAAGACCATCCTGCGCGCCGCGCAGCTCGCCGCGCGCCGCGACTGGCAGCAGGTCGCGGC
>JAEZCN010000183.1 GCA_023433515.1 Pseudomonadota bacterium | reverse complement strand
GGTCGACGACGACTACCCTAACTAGCGTGCGCAGCGCGCCACGACGGCACGGGTGCGCGGCGTGCGCGTGAACGTCACTTCGCTCGAGGTCACGCGGTAGTAGATGTTGCGCACCGTGAACGTCTGGTCGCACGGCCGTCCGAGCGCGATCGTGCCCACCGCGCTTCTGATGTCGCTGTCGGTCACGTCGTAGACGGTGGCGTGCGTCGTGCGCAGTCCCGTTCCCGGCGGCGGGGTGGTCGGCGGCGGCGTGGTGCTGCCGGAAACCGTGATCGCGACCGAGCGCGCCGCGCTCGCCGAAGACGCCACGGTCTTCTGGGCGATGTTGCTGTTGTCGGACTCGAGTGAACGCGAATTGCGGGCGCGCACCGCGAAGTACCACGTACCGGGCGTCAGCGCGGTCACGGTCGCGGTCCGGGCGGTCACGTCGTTGACCGCCAGTGTGCGCGTGAGAGCCGTGCTGCTCGTGCCGTACGCGACGGTGAAGCCGGCGAGATCGTTGAGCTGGCTGCCGTCGGTGTTGGTCGAAGGCGCCGTCCAGTGAAGGACCGCGCGATCGCTCGCACCCCAGGTGCAGGTCAGCGTGTAGTTAGCCGAAGCGGTGATCGCCGGCAGCGTCTGCGTGCCGGACGCGGCCTTGGTGCCGCTCCACCCGCCGCTCGCCTGGCAGCTCGAAGCCGCCGGGTTGGTGGACCACGTGAGCACGGGCGTCACGCTGCCGGTTCCCGAAGTCTGGTTCGCACGAAAGGTGACGACACCGGCCGTTTGCGCATGCGCTGCGACCGCGGCCATCATGGCCAGCCCGAATACGATTGTCCGTTTGTACATCTCGCCCCCGAGAAAAAGAGTGGGACGAGATTCGCCGAACGGCCCTTACTGGTTCGATCGTCGTGCGGAAACTGCGCGCGCTCCGGGGTGGCGCCGCATGGCGACAACTTGCGCGATTGCCGTAGTGGAAAAGGCGATCGCAGCGGGCTGCGCCGGTGCCGGCGCCCGCGCGATCCGGTTTCAAGGGATTTTCTTCAGTGATGCGCGGGCTCGGAAATTTCCTTGAGCGCGCCCCCGGCCTTCTGTGCAACGGTCTGGCTGACGTCCCCGAGCGACACGACGCCCACCAGCTGACGTTCGGCATCGAGCACCGGCAGTCGCCGCACCTGCTGCTCGCCCATGACCTCGAGCACCTCTTCGACTTCCTGGTCTTCGTAGCAATACAACACTTGCGGCGACATCACGTCGCGCGCGCGCAGTCCGTTGCGAGCGGATCCATCGGCGACCGCGCGCACCACGATGTCACGGTCGGTGACCATGCCGACGAGTTTGTCCTGGTCGGCGATCGGCACCGCGCCGATGTCGTAGTCGCGCATCACGCGCGCGATCTCGCAAAGGCGCGCGTCGGGCGGCAGCACGGCGACCACTTTCGTCATGATTTCCTGGACTTTCATCACGGACCTCCGTGTCGCGGCGTCGTGGGTGCGAGCTTGCGCGACGTGCCCGTGGCGGCGCTGTCGGATGACGTGGCCAGGGCTCTAGGAAATCGTGAACTGCCGTATGCCGCGCGGCAGCCGCGCGCGCGTACCTACTCGGCGCGCGCGGCTTTCGCCGGACGCGGGATCCGCTCCGTCGTGACGCCCTTCAGCGGCGGCGCGAGCGAACGCCAGCTGCCCCACTGCCCGCTCAGGCTGCGCTCGAGCGGCCCGAGGTTCGCGTAGATGCGGTCCTGCACGAGCACGACGAGCGCGTCGTAGCGATCGAGGGCGGCGTGAACTTCCATCGCGTACGCCGGCGAATTGACCGGCTCGAACTGCGCGCGCTTGAAGTGCGCCATCATCGGTTCGAAGTGCTGCTGGAGCTCGTCGACCGGAGTTTCCGGAGGGCGCGGCACGGACTTGGTCTGCGGCGCGGTCGCCATGTGCAGGATCACGTCGTCGAGATTCTTCCAGGCGCTGAGCGCCGCGCGCACCCGCGTGTACGAACCGGTGATACCCGAAGCGTCCTCGAGCCGCGCGAGATCGCCGCGCAACGCGGCGAGGTTCGCGCCCGCGGAATCGTCGTGATGATCGTGCGTGCCCTCGATGCCGTGCGTGCCGACATTGTTCTGCTCTCCGGGCTTGTAGTTCGTGCGGACCTGGAGCTCCGCGTCGAGCAGCGACAACTCGTGCTGCTTCTGGTTCAGGATCGCCTGGTACAACACGCGATAGGCGGCGCTCTCTTCCGCGGTGAGCTGCTCGCCGCGCTCCACCTTCTCGAACAGCGCGAGATTCTCCGCGCGGATCTTCTTGCCCAGCTCCTTGTGCGGCGTGACGATCGCCGCCTTTTCATTGAGCAGGTCGACCCTGGCGACGATTTCCTGCGCGCTCCACTTGGGCGGATTGAACGGAAAGCAGAGGAATATGAAGCCGGCGATGAGGATCGCGGCGACCCAGACCAACAAACGACGTCCCTTTCTCATTGCCGGCAGGGTACCTATCTACCGGGCGACTCGCCTTGTCCTGGTTCTCATTCCTTCACGGCCACCTCGTAACGCAGCTCCGCGAATCCCGAGCCGACGTCGTCCTGGCCTTCGCCAGTTACAGGGTTAGGCCTCGCACGGTTTCCAGGTTATCGCGTCACGCCGTTTCCAGGTTTTTGCGCTGAAAGGCGCCGGATCAGGCGCGACTACCTGGCAGAACGCCAGATGCACGTAATCCCCCCGCAACCACCTGGCTGCGAAGACGAGCGGGAAAGGAAAACCGCGCCAAGCTGTTGTCGCGGTAGGAGAGGATGGCGCGCCCGGAGAGATTACTCGCCCGCTACGCGGGCTCGCCCTTCGCCGGATAGGGGAACGCGCCAGTAGGATTCATTTCAGCCGGCTCAGGGCCCAACACGCTACGCGTGTTGGTTCAACTCGGGGTGACCGGTAGCGCATGACCAAGCTTCGTGCCCGAGTTGTCGAACTCACCGACCACAACCGGGTAGTGGCCACGCGTACTACGAAGCTCGCTCGCGGTACGCCCGAATTGAAATGAAAAAGGGGTCGA
>JAEZCN010000174.1 GCA_023433515.1 Pseudomonadota bacterium | reverse complement strand
AAGGGGGCGGAATTATAGGCTTGCGCCTCATTCCGTCAACCCATGTTTTCAGACACTTGTTCAGCCGCCGCGAGAACCGCGGAGGCCTTCGGTGCGTGAGGGCGCGCATTATAGGGAGGCAATCGGGACTGTCAACGAGTCGTAACAAGAATCGTCCGATGGCACCTAACCCATTGATTCATGGGGACTAAGGGTCCGGGGCTCGCCCGGCGGCTGATCGAATCCTGACCACTCCCGGGCGATCCTCGCCCCGGGACCGGGCGTGGATCAGCCCGCTTCGAGGGTCACCCAGCGGAATTTGTGCTTTCCGACCTGCAACAGGTGGGTCCCGACCCCCAGGGAGTGGTCCCGGCCGGCCACTTTCTCGAGGTTTTCGGGGGTGCTGCCGAGGCGTACCGCCCCCTGGTCGATCATGCGGTTTCCGTCCGACGTGCTGGCCACCAGGCCCGCGTTCTTGAGCACGTTGGCGAGGCGCTGCGGCGCGCCGTCGGTAGTTAGGGTGACGCTCTCTATCTTCTCGGGCACGTGCCCCTGCTGGAAACGCGCGATGAACGCGTCGCGCGCGCGCGCGCCGGCGCCCGCGCCGTGGAACCGGTCCACGATCTCGATGCCGAGCTCGAACTTCACGTCGCGCGGATTGCGTCCCTCGGCCACGCTCTTGCGCAGCGCGGCGACGTCGGCGAGCGGCCGGAAGGAAAGCAGCTCGAAATAACGCCACATCAGTTCGTCCGAGATCGACATGAGCTTGCCGAACTGCACGTCCCCGGGCTCGTTGATGCCGATGTAATTTCCCAGCGATTTCGACATCTTGTTGACGCCGTCGAGCCCTTCGAGCAGCGGCATCGTCATCACGATCTGCGGCTCCTGACCGTAGGTTTCCTGCAATTGGCGACCCACCAGCAGGTTGAATTTCTGGTCCGTTCCGCCCAGCTCCACGTCGCTGCGCAGCGCCACGGAGTCGTAGCCCTGCACGAGTGGATAGAGGAATTCGTGGATCGCGATGGGCTGGCCGCCCTTGTAGCGTTTCGCGAAGTCGTCGCGCTCGAGCATGCGCGCGACCGTGTGGCGCCCCGCGATCTCGATCAAACCCGCCGCGGTCATCGGACCGAACCAGCGCGAATTGAAGTCGACGCGCGTTTTTTCGGGATCGAGGATCTTGAAGATCTGTTCCTGGTAGGTCTTCGCGTTCGCTTCGACCTGTTCGCGCGTCAACGGCGGCCGCGTCGCGTTGCGCCCCGTGGGGTCGCCGATCATCCCGGTGAAGTCGCCGATCAGGAACGTGACTTCGTGACCGAAATTCTGGAATTGCCGCATCTTGTTGATGAGCACGGTGTGCCCGAGATGCAGGTCCGGGGCCGTCGGATCGAAGCCCGCCTTGATGCGCAGCGGCGTGCCACGTGTAATTTTTTTAACGAGTTCGCTCTCGACCAGGACTTCCTGCGTTCCGCGCAGGAGCTCCGCGATCTGGTTCTGCAATTCGGCGTTCATTCTTCGGTTTGTATCTAAGGGTGTTCGGAGGGCGTGTCCGGGGAAGTCGTTACGATGATCACATCTGCCGGATTCGGCAATTGACCCTTTATCTATCCGTGGGTTACGTTTTATAGATCGTGCCTATTTTCATCAAGTCCGCCATCCCGACACTGTCGACCCGTACCGCGGTCATCCTGCAGGTCGGGTTGTTTGCCTTCATGGGCCTGCTCGCGTTCATCCCGCGCGACGAACAGGAATTGCCGGTAATGGCGCAGGCGGAAGCGTCCGCGTCGACGGAACCCGCCGAGACCCAGGCCAGCATCGCGCCCGCCGCCCACGGTACGCAGGAAGCCAACCTCGCGTTCTCCACGATCGACGTCGTCGTTAGACGCAACGACACGATGGATCAGCTGTTCCGTCGCCTCGAGCTCAACCTGGCCGACCTCGCCTCGCTGCGGAACCTGCCCGAGCTGCGCAGCCAGGTGGACAGGCTCAGACCCGGCGAAATGCTGCGCTTCATGCATCGCGACGGCGAACTCGTCGGGCTCGAACGTAAGCTCTCCGACAGCGAGACGCTGAAAGTCATTCGTGACGCGGACGGCTTCAGCACCAACGTGCTCGAAAATCCGCTCGAAGTCCGCACGCGCACCGCGAGCGGAACCATCACGAGCTCACTGTTCCGTGCGACCGCGCAGGCCAGACTATCCGACCGCATCGCTTTCGAAGTCGCCGAGATCTTCCAGTACGACATCGACTTCGCGCTCGACATCCAGCAGGGCGATCGCTTCACGGTGATGTACGAGGAGCTCTACCAGGACGGCGAGCTGCTGCGCACCGGCAACGTCCTTGCCGCGAAGTTCGTGAACAACGGGCGCGAATACCGCGCGGTGCGCTTCGTCGACTCGGGGGGACGCACCGAGTACTACACGCCGGAAGGCAAGAGCCTGCGCAAGGCCTTCATGCGCGCGCCGGTGCAGTTCTCGCGCATCAGCTCGCGCTTCAATCTCTCGCGCAAACATCCGGTCCTGAACCGCATCCGCGCGCACAAGGGCGTCGACTATGCCGCGGCCACCGGCACGCCGGTGCGCGCCGCCGGCGACGGCAAGGTGCGTTTCGTCGGGCAGAAAGGCGGCTATGGCAACGTGATCGAGCTCGAGCACGGCTCGAACGTCGTCACCGTGTACGGGCACCTGTCGCGCTTCGCGAAGGGACTGCGTCGCGGCGAGCGCGTCGAGCTCGGCAAGGTCATCGGCTACGTGGGCCAGACCGGCCTCGCGACGGGCCCGCACCTGCACTACGAATATCGCGTGCGCGGCACTCACAAGAACCCGCAGACCGTGCCGCTGCCGGACGCGGCGCCCATCGCCGAATCCGAGCGCGAAAATTTCCTGGTCGCGACCGCGGGCCTGGTGAACGTGCTCGATCTGCCCGCGGGACCGGCGCTCGTCGCTCGATGAGCGCCACCCGTTCGCCGCGCCCGCCGGGCCCCGCGTAACGGAACTGTCACAGTAGTTTGAAGATCGGCGTGGTTTCATGGCGCAAACACGACGCGCGCCATGGACCAGCCCGACCTCCGTTCCGCCGATCACTACATCAACCGCGAGCTGTCGCTGCTCGAATTCAACGCGCGCGTTCTCGCGCAGGCGCTCGACGAAAAGGTGCCGCTGCTCGAGCGCCTCAAGTTCCTGTGCATCTCCTCCAGCAATCTCGACGAGTTCTTCGAGATCCGCGTCGCGGGTCTCAAGCAGCGACTCGAACTCGGCTCCGACCTGTCCGGTCCGGATGACATGGCGATTCCGGAGCAGCTGCGCGCCATTCACGATCGCACCAGCCGGCTGGTCGCCGCGCAATACGCCTGCCTCGATGACGTGCTGCTGCCGGCCCTTCGCAACCAGGGCATCGAGCTGATATCGCGCAGCGCGTGGGACCCGGAAACCGCGCGCTGGCTCGAGCGGTATTTCGAAAGTGAAGTGGAGCCGGTGCTCTCCCCGCTCGGGCTCGATCCCGCGCGGCCTTTCCCGCGCATCCAGAACAAGAGCCTGAATTTCATCGTGCGGCTCTCGGGCCAGGATGCCTTCGGCCGCGACACCGGTCTAGCCATCGTGCAGGCGCCGCGCTCTCTGCCGCGCGTCGTCGCGCTGCCGGAAGCGGATGGACGCAGACGCTTCGTGCTGCTCACGGGCATCGTGCAGCAGTTCGTTTCGAAGCTCTTCTCGGGGATGGAGGTGCTCGGCTGCTACCAGTTCCGCGTGACGCGCAACAGTGACCTGTTCGTCGACGACGAGGAAATCGACGACCTGCGTCGCGCCCTCGAGGGCGAGCTCGCGCATCGCCGTTATGGCGCCGCGGTCCGCCTCGAGGTTTCGCGCGACTGTCCGCCCGACCTGGACGAGTTCCTGATGCGCCAGTTCGCGCTGAGCGAGGTGGATTTCTACGAGGTCTCGGGACCGGTCAACCTGAATCGGCTCGCGGCGCTTTACGATCTCGTGCCGCGCCCGGACCTCAAGTACCCGATCTTCACGCCAGGCCTTCCGCGGCGCGTCGCCGGCTCGACCGACCTGCTGGCCGTGATCCGCCAGAAGGACGTGATGCTGCACCATCCGTTCCACAGCTTCGGGCCGGTGCTCGACTTCCTGCGCGGCGCCGCGGCGGATCCGGGCGTGCTGGCCATCAAGCAGACCCTGTACCGCACCGGCAACGAGTCACCCATCGTCGATGCGCTGGTCACGGCGGCGCATTCGGGCAAGGACGTGACGGTGATCATCGAACTGCGCGCGCGCTTCGACGAGGAAGCGAACATCGAACTGTCGAGCCGGCTGCAGGAGGCGGGCGCGCACGTCATGTACGGCGTCGTGGGTTTCAAGACGCACGCCAAGATGTCGATGGTCGTACGCCGCGAGGCCGATGGCCTGCGCCGGTATTGCCACCTCGGCACGGGCAACTACCATCCGCGCACGGCGCGCGGCTATACCGACTACAGCCTGTTCACGTGCGACCCGGAAGTCGGGCAGGACGTCCACGAACTGTTCCTGCAGCTCACGAGCCTCACGCAGACGCCGCGCCTCGCCAAACTACTGCAGTCGCCGTTCGGCCTGCACGAGGCGGTGGTCGCGAAGATCGACCGCGAAGCGGACCACGCCGCCGCCGGCCGGCCGGCCCGCATCGTCGCCAAGATGAACTCGCTCGTCGAACGGCAGGTGATCGAGGCGTTGTACCGTGCTTCGCGAGCCGGCGTGAGCATCGACCTCATCGTCCGCGGGTTGTGCGCGCTGCGGCCCGGCATTCCCGGCGTCTCGGAGAACATTCGCGTGCGCTCGATCGTCGGGCGCTTCCTCGAGCACTCGCGAGTGTTCTACTTCGCCAACGGGAGCGGCACCGACGACGGCGCGAGCGAGCTGTATCTCGCGAGCGCGGACTGGATGGAGCGCAATTTCTTCCGCCGGGTCGAGGTCGCGTTCCCGGTGCGCGAGGCGACGCATCGCCGGCGGATCCTGCGCGACCTCGACATGTACCTCGCGGACAACGCCCAGGCGTGGACGCTCGGGATGGACGGCAGGTACTCGCGTTCCATCCGCGGCGGGGAGGCGGCGCGCGATGTGCAGAGTGCATTGCTGGCCCGGTACGCCGCGGGCAGCGCGCCCCCGCCGTCCTTTCCTGACGCGGCGCCTACCTGGCGCTGAATACGCGCAGCCGGAATCCGACGTTCTTGAGATTCTCGATCTCGAGCTGCAGGTCCGCGACGGTGAGCGGATGATCGTCGAGCCAGCCTGGCGGAAACCGCATCTCGAGCGCGTCCTTGCGCGGCGTCAACTGGATGTCGGGCAATGCCACGCTGCTGCGGCCGCGATGCAACAGCACCGCGAGCCGCAGCAGCAGCGTCATGGCCGGCGCGCGCTTGTCCCAGGGCGGATTCAGATCGTCGGCCTCCTCGATGGCCGGCTTGCGGCGGTGACTGCCCACCATGATCGACAGGAGCTTCTGCTCCTCGCGCGGGAAGCCCGCCATGTCGGCGTTCGCAAGTAGATAGGCGCCGTGGCGGTGATAGCCGCTGTGAGCGACGTCGAGGCCGATCTCGTGCAGGCGCGCGGCCCAGCGCAGCAGCAGCTCGATCTCCGGATCGGCGAGCGGCCATGAGTCTTCGATCTGCTCCAGGAACGCGACGGCGGTCGCCTCCACGCGCTCCGCCTGCCCGAGATCGACGTGGAATCGCTGCTGCATGCTGCGGACCGTGCGTTCGCGCGCATCCTCGTCGGTATAGCGGCCCAGCAGGTCGTACAGGATTCCTTCGCGCATCGCGCCGTCCGCGACCCTCATCGACTGGATGCCGAGCTGCTCGAAGATCTCCGCGAGCGTCGCGACACCACCGGCGAAAGACAGTTTTCGATCGTCGATGACCGCGCTCTGGCGCAGATCATCGATGTGATCGAGCTTGCCGAGCTCGTGGACGAGGCGATCCAGGCCGTCGGCGCTGATGTCGGTCGCGGCCGGATCGCGCTCGCGAACCAGGTCGCCGATGGCGCGCACGGTGCCCGAGCTGCCGACCACCTCGTCCCAGCCGCGACGACGGTAGGCGGCACGATACGGTTCGATCGCCTGCCGGGCGGCGACGCGCGCGCGTTGCATGCGCTTCTGCGAGAGCCTGCCGTCCGCGAAGAATTCCTCGCTGAGCCGCACGCAGCCCACCTGCAGGCTTTCCATCTCGAGCGGCTCGTGGCCCTCGCCGATGATGATCTCCGTGCTGCCGCCGCCGATGTCGCAGACCAGCCGTCGGCCGGTGCCCGCCGGCATCGTGTGCGAAACGCCCGAATAGATGAGGCGCGCCTCTTCCATGCCGGACACGATCTCGATGGGATGCCCCAGCGCTTCACGCGCGCGTTCGACGAAGGATTCTTTCCTGCGCGCGCGCCTGAGTGCGTTCGTGCCGACGACGCGCACGCTGTCCGGCCGCATGTCGCTCAGCCGCTGCCCGAATCGCTCGAGGCACGCGAGCGCGCGCTTGGTGACGTCCTTGTTGAGGCGGCCATCGGCTTCGATACCCGCACCGAGACGCACCATCTCACGCAGCCGGTCTACGATGACGAGCTGGCCGTGCGTATACCGCGCGACCACCATGTGAAAGCTGTTGGAACCGAGATCGACCGCAGCCAGGACGTCCGGGACGGACTTCGAAGCGCGTCGCGCCACGTCAGTGCGTGGTTGTCAGGCCGAGAACGATGAGCCGCAACCGCAGGTGGTCTGCGCGTTCGGATTGCGAATCACGAACTGCGCGCCATCGAGTCCTTCGCGATAGTCGATCTCGGCGCCGGTCAGGTACTGGATGCTCATCGGATCGATGAGCAGCTTGACCCCGAGATTCTCGACGCAGGTATCGCCGTCCTGCTCGGCTTCGTCGAACTCGAATCCGTACTGCATCCCCGAGCATCCGCCGCCCTGCACGAACACGCGCAGTTTCAGGTTCGGATTGCCTTCGCCGCGGATCAGGTCGCCGACCTTGCGGGCCGCCGCGTCGGTGAATTTCAGGGATTCGATATCCGTATTGGAATGGGTTTCAGTCATGACTCGCACACTACGCGCCGGATTTGGCGGTCGCAACCGCGTCGGCCTCCCCGGGCTTCTGTTCCGGCTCGGGGGCCTCGGCGGCCTGGGTGATCGGGATGAGCTTGCCCGTAATGACGGCACCGGGCGCCATTTCAATCACTCCGTAGTGAACGTTGCCGTTCACACGCGCCTTTCCGCCCAGGACCAGCCGCTCGCGCGCGTGCATGTCGCCATTGACAGTGCCGTTCATGACGATGTTGGTGACGTCGACATTGCCCTCGATGAAGCCGCTTTCGCTCACCGACAGCGCACCGCCGTCTTCGGCCGTGCCGCGCACGTTACCGAGCACGCGGCCGTCGAGGTGCAGGCCGCCCGAGAACTCGAGATCGCCCTTGAGATTCGCCGTACGGCCGAGCAGCGTATCGATGCGCGTGGTTATCTGTTTGCGTCGCCCGAACATTCTTACTCCCACGCCCCGATCACTGCGGATCGACACTCCATACGTATGACTGTTGCACCGGGGCCGCGCCGCGCCGGTTGGACCTGACTTCCACGATGAGTTGTTCGGGTTTCATGCCCGGAGGCATCGTGATTTCCTCTTCGATGTTCTCGAGATATCGAAAGGTAAAGGGTATCTCACGCCGTTTTCCGCCAGAGAGTGTCGCGAAATCCGCACGCCCTGGCTTGCCATCCATCTCGCCATCGACCGACAAGACGACGACACCGCTCACCACCGTATCCGGCTTCATGGGCTGGACCAGCGTCACGCGGATGCGAAATTTGTTTGCCGTGGCCGTGGCCACCATACGCGCCTGCTGGATTTTTACCTCGGCCGAGTTCGCATTTTGAGTCACGATCCCGCGATAAAAGGCCAGATCCTGGTTCAGACGGGCCACCTGGGCCTGCAGCTCTCCGATGGTGCGACGGACTTCCTCGCGCTCCCGGGTCTGCCCTACGGTCGAGGATTCCAGCTGCGCGATCGTGGCACGCAGGTCGGAGATCGTACCGTCCTGTTCTTCGATCTTGTTCTGCAGCTCGCGGCGCTGTTTGAAGGCCGCCGCGGCGTCGTGTCCCGCGCGATAACGTCCGAGCTCGAACATCCCGTACACGCTCGCCAGGATCACGAGCACGAGCAGCACGATCGTGAACGTCCGGCGCCCCGGAGCGTAGGTGGTGACTACGAGTTTCGGCGGAAGTCCCGGCATCCGTGATGCTCAGGCCTCGACCGACACCGCGAGCTCCGACTGCCACCATTCGGGCAGCGGCGGAGCGCCGCCCGGAAATGCCAGCGTGGCGAGCTCGGTCAACATGGCGGCATACACCGGCCGCTTGAAGTAGATCACTTCGCGCACCGGTTCCCAGTAGTTTGACCATCGCCAGCCGTCGAACTCGGGCTCGTTGGTGTGCGAAAAACTGAAGTCCAGGCTGCTCTCGGGTACCGCGAGATCGAGCAGGAACCAGCGTTGCTTCTGGCCGATGCAGGTCGGGCCCCGGCCGCGGCGCACGTAACGCTTCGGCAACCGGTAACGCATCCAGTCGGAGGTCGAGCCGCGCAGCGTGACGTGCCGGCGCTCGAGACCGATCTCCTCGTGAAGTTCGCGGTACAGGGCCTGCTCTATCTGTTCGCCCTGCCGCACTCCGCCCTGCGGAAACTGCCAGCCGCGTCCACCGGTTCGCTGGCCCAGGAATACCTCGCCGTTGTCGCGCATCAATACGATGCCGACATTGGCGCGATACCCCTCCCCATCGATCCAGTCGCTCATGAGGAATGTTTTACCGGGTGACAGCCGATTGAACAAGGCAGCGGCCGCGATCTGTTGGAGAATGGGGCATGACTTTGCGCCCATCGACCACCCTGCTGTTCGTGCTGCTGATCGCGCTCGCCCTGGGGATCGCGGCCCTCGGCCTGCTCGCCGGGTCGACCGAGGTTGGCGCGCGCGCGGGCCTGGCAGCGTTGTTCGGCGATCCCGCGGAGCCGGCGCGCACAGTGGTGCTCGAGCTGCGCGCGCCGCGACTGGTCTCTGCATTCGCGATCGGCGCCCTGCTCGCGCTGGCCGGCGTGTTGTTGCAGGCGCTGTTTCGCAATCCGCTCGCGGATTCGTACGTGCTCGGCGTCTCGGGCGGCGCCGCGGTCGGCGCGCTGTGTGCGTTGCTCGTCGGAGCGTCGTTGTGGTTCGTGCAGGGCTCGGCGGCCGCGGGCGCGATGCTCGCGACGCTGCTGGTCCTGGCGCTGTCGCGCGGCGGAGCGACGGTGCGCGTGTTGCTCACCGGCGTCGTGATCGCGAGCGCCTGCGGCGCGCTCGTGACGCTCGTGCTCGTGCTCGCCGACGACGGACAGCTGCGCGGCATGATGTTCTGGCTCGCGGGAGACATCGGCTGGGCGGCGGCCCCGTGGCTGATGGTCGGCGCCGCGGCACTTGCGACCTGCATCGTGGCACTTTTCGCGCGACCGCTCGACGTGCTCGCGACGGGCGAAACGACGGCGCAGAGCCTCGGCCTCGATCTCGCCCGATGGCGCATCCTCATCGTGTTGCTCGCGGGCCTGCTGACGGCGGGCGCCGTCATCCAGGGCGGCACCATCGGGTTCATCGGACTCGTGATCCCGCACCTGGTGCGGCTCGCGTTCCGCACGGCCGCGCACCGCGTCGTCGTGCCGGCCGCGGCGCTCGCCGGCGGCGCGCTGCTGGCCGCGGCCGACCTGGTCGCACGCACGGTGGCCGCACCACGACAGTTGCCGGTGGGCGCGGTCATGGCCTTGTTAGGAGTGCCGGTGTTCCTGCTGCTGCTGCGTCGCATGGAAGGCGCGCGCGCCTAGCAACCTTCCGGCCCGCCGCGGGGGAGACGATTCAGCCGACGACGTGCGCGCCGACTTCGACGCGGTCCCGTCCGGCACTCTTCGCGCGATACAGCGCCGCATCGGCCTCGGCGATCAGTCGTTCGGCCTGCGCCTTGTAGTCGCGCGAGCGCGGCTGCGGACGCGCGGTGGCGAGCCCGAGCGAAAGCGTCACGTTCACGTGCGAGCCGCCCGGAACACGGATGGGCGTGGCCGCGACGACCTGACGGATGCGCTCGGCCAGCTTGAGCGCGTGCCCGGATTCGGCACCCGCCAGCAGGATCGCGAACTCGTCGCCGCCGAACCGCGCGCCGGTATCGCCCGCGCGGATCTCCGCTTCCGCGCGCCGCGCCACTTCCTTGAGCGCCTCGTCACCCGCGAGATGGCCGTGCTGATCGTTGATCTCCTTGAAGTGATCGATGTCGATCATCAGGCACGCGAGCGCCTTGCCGGTGCGTTCGGCCCGCGCGAGTTCCTCGCGCAGCCGGTTGTGGAAATAGCGGCGGTTGTGCCAGCCGGTGAGGAAATCCGTGACACCGCTGCGCACGAGGCGCGCGCGATTGACCGCGTTTTCGAGGCTGATCGCGACGATGACGCCAAGGTGCGCGAGAAAATCGGAAGCGAGGTCGCTCGTGAAACGCGCCGGGTCGCGGCTGGCGAAGGCGATCACGCCGATCGCGCGGTTGTCACGCGGCAGCGGGATCAGCGCAACGCTGCCGCTCTCGAGGCCGCGCGACACGAACTGGTCGTGATCCGCCGGGTTGTAAGGACCCAGCCAGGGGCGGTCGAATTGCGCGAGACGCGGCGCGATGGCCGAGACCGCTTCCACGAACCGCACGTTTTCGATGACGGCGCTCGAAAGATTCTCGTTGCCCGACAGGTGGCGCAGTTCGTACTGCGGATCGAACAGCGTGAGCGAGACGAAATCGAGGGCGTAGGCATCGCGCAGCCCGGTCACGATGCGCTCGAACAGCTCGCCGAGCGAGTGTGCGCGCAGCAGTTCGATCTCGCGTGCCTGCGTCTTGCGCAACAACAGTTCGTTGCGCGCCACTTCCTCCGTGAGCGCGCGCAGCCGCGCGCGCAACTCCTCGACGGTCCCCCCATAGGGATCGCGTACGCTCACGCACGCCGCTCGGTGACGGAGCGGCGATCCTCGAGATACTCGCGCCCGCGCCGCATGAGCGCTTCGAACGCACTGAAATCCTGCGAGATGACCGCCGAACGCAGCCGCTCGACCGCCTGCGCGAGCGCTTCGAGCGACTCGGCGCCGTAGTCGTTGAGGCTCTGGATCTCGAAATACAGCTCGGGGCTTTCCTGCGCCACGTTCGTCGCCACGTCGAGCTGCGCGTCGAACGTCGTCGAGGACAATTTCGCGAGCTTCGGCGCCGCCTCGCCGCTCTCGGCGAGCGCCGAGAAGAACGCGATGTTGAGCGCATGCGAAAGGCCGAGCACGTAGGCGATCAGCCGGTCGTGGTCGTCGAGGGACATGACCACCTGCTCGACCATGGTCGAACCGAACAGGTCGCGCGCGGCCTGCGTGGCCTCGGGAGAACCCGCTTCGACGAAGATGACGTGGCGGCCCGAGAGCAGCTCGGTGTCGGGTCCGAACATCGGATGCAGCGACGTGACGCGGCAGCCGTGCGACTTGAGCGCGTTCAAACCGGCGCGCAACGGTGACTTGAGCGAACCGACGTCGAAGATGACGCCCTTCGGCCGCCGCATCGCGAGCTCGCGCAGGATCCGGTCCGTCGCGCCGAGCGGCGTCGCGATCACGATGAAATCCTGGTCGAGCGGTGAAGACTTCCAGTCCGCGACGTGCGCGAACCCCGGCGGAGCGCCGGTCGGGTCGGCAACCTCTACGGCGAAGCCCTGGGACGCCATGAACTCGGCAAACCAGCGGCCCATCTTGCCCGCGCCACCGATGACCAGCGCGGTGCGCCCCGAACCCGTGCCTTGTGCGGCGACGCTCGCCTGCTCCTGGGTAGTTAGCGAGGAACGGATCAGCAGGCGCACGATGCTCTCGGCGACCTGTGGCGAGACGCCGCATTCCCTGCCGGTTTCCCGGGCGGCCATGAGCACCTCGCGCTCGCGGGCGAAGTCGCGCGTGGCCTGGCCGATGGCGCGCTTGGCGCGTGCCACTTCGCGGCTGGTTTCCTGCCGCTTTCCGACCAGTTCCAGGATCTGGCGGTCGAGTTCGTTGATCCGGCGCCGCAGGTCCTCGAGCGAGCTCATGAATCACCTTGAATGGGACGTTCAACCCAAGCTTTTATCGGCTGCCGCGCGCGACTGCAAGGCTGGCGCGTCACGGATAACATACGCACATGGAGATCTATAACGACCTTTTGCCGGACCCGTTGCCGGCCGAACCGATGGCGCTCGCGAACGCGTGGTTCGAGGCGGCCAGGGCCGCGCGTCAGCAGCCCAATCCGGATGCGATGGTGCTCGCCACCGCGACGTCCACGGGGCATCCGTCGGCGCGGGTCGTGTTGTGCAAGGAGTTCGACGTCGAACAGGGGCGCATCTCGTTCGTGACGAACTACGACTCGCGCAAGGGGCGCGAGCTGGCGGAAAACGCCCGCGCCGCGCTGGTTTTCCACTGGGATCACGCGCACCGGCAGATCCGCGCCGAAGGCATCGTCGTCAAGGCGCCGGCCGTCGAAAGCGACGAGTATTTCGCGTCGCGTCAATGGCAGCGGCGGATCGGGGCCTGGGCCAGCGCACAGAGCCAGCCGCTGCGCTCGCGCGAACAACTCGACGCCGCCGTGCGCGCGGCCGCGGAACGATTCGGCGCGCCGTATCCGACCGCCGACAACGCGAACCAGGAACCGCCGGTCGCGATTCCGCGACCTGCATTCTGGGGCGGGTACTACGTGTGGGCGGACGCGGTCGAGCTGTGGGTCGAAGGCGCCGCGCGCATCCACGAACGCGCGCGCTGGGCCCGCGCGCTAACTACCGCCGGCGCGGGTTTCCGGGCCGGCGCCTGGACCGCGACCCGGCTGCAGCCCTAGGCTCCCGACGCATGTGGCGCCGGCTGCGCATCGCGATCCTGCTGCTGATCCTCGGCATCGCGGCCTGGACGACCTGGCACGACCGCTTCAGCACCACCGACTGGGACGAGACGCTCTGGATAGGCGTATTCCCGATCAACGTCGAGGGCAACGAGGCGGTGACCGCCTGGCTCGACAGGCTCACGCCGCAGAGAGTCGCCGACATCGAGAACTTCATCAATCGCGAAGCCAGGGAATTCGGTGTCGCGCTCGACCGGCCGGTGCGCGTCGACCTGTTTCCCGAGGTGGAGGAACTTCCTCCCGAACTGGCGCCCGGCGCAAACGTGCTGCAGCGGATCTGGTGGAGCCTGCGGCTGCGCCTGTACGCGCGGCGGAACGCGAACGCTCCCGGTTATGCGACGCCGCAGATCCGCGTGTTCGTGCTGTTTCACGATCCTGCCTACTCGCAAAGGGTGCCGCACTCCGTCGGCCTGCAGAAAGGCCTGGTGGGCGTGGTGCACGCGTTCGCCAGCGACCGGATGACGGCGACCAACAACGTGGTGATCGCGCACGAAGTCCTGCATACGCTCGGCGCGACCGACAAGTACGATCCGGCGACGCTCGCGCCTCACTACCCGTCCGGGTATGCCGAGCCGGAGCGCGAGCCGCGTCACCCGCAGGTATTCACCGAGATCATGGCCGGCCGGCGCGCGATCGATGCCCACCATTTCGAGATGCCGCGATCGCTCGAGGCGGTCGTGGTGGGTCCGGAAACGGCGGCGGAGATCGGCTGGACGAATCCATGACCGCGGCGCTGCTCGAAGCCCGGGGACTGCGCATCTCGGTTCCGGGCCGCGTGCTGGTCGATGGCTTCGCTTGCGCGATCCGGCCCGGAGACATCTGCGCCCTGCTCGGCGGAAATGGCGCGGGGAAATCGCTGCTGCTGCGCACGCTCGCCGGACTGCGCGCGCCCAACGCGGGATCCGTGTTGCTCGATGGCCGGGACATCCGGGAACGCCCGCGTCGTGACATCGCCGTCCGACTCGGCTTCCTGCCGCAGGATCCGGAAGCTCCGCCGCAAGGCACGTTGCACGACGCGGCCTTGCTCGGACGATTCGCACACCTGGGCTTCTGGCAGGGCGCGGGGTCGGGCGACGAGCAAAGGGTCGCCGAGGCGCTCGCGGACACCGGTCTCACGCAGCTCGCGACGCGCGAGCTCGTCACGCTGTCGGGCGGAGAACAACGCCGCGCGGCGATCGCGCGGCTGCTCGTGCAGGCTCCGGCCCTCTATCTACTGGACGAGCCGACCAATCACCTCGATCCGGCGCAGCAGCTAGGGATCCTCGAGCGCATGCGTTCGCTGTCGCGTCAGGGTGCCGCCGTCCTCGCGAGCCTGCACGATCCGAATCTCGCGCTGCGGTTCGCGACGCATGTTTTCCTGCTGTTCGGAGACGGCCGGGTCGAGACCGTGAGCGGCGAAACGCTCGCCGCGCCGCATCTCGAGCGGCTCTACGGCGTGTCGTACCTCGAGACCCGCGCCGGCGGGCAACGCTTCATGGCGCCGGGCTGAGGTTTTCTTCGCAGTCGGCGATCACGCTGGCGCGGAATTCGGCTGGAATCGGCGCATCACCCTCGAGGTTGAACCAGCGCGTCGCCACCTGCGCGAGTCGCTCGCGGCGCGCCGGTGGTTCCTGCCACGCGATCTCCGGAATCCGCAGCAGTCGATCGAGCGGTTCGCGCTCGCGCCGCGCCTGCAAGGCCCGGCGCGCCACGTCGAGCTCCATCGTGCATTGCGCCGATGCCGGATCCGGCGACGCGTCTCCCTGCTCGGGCGTGGATTCATCCTCGTCAGGCGCCAGCGCCGCGACGGGTGCATTCGTCGCCGAGCGGCTCTCGGCCAGCTTCTTGCTCGCGTTGTACGCGTAGATCAGCGCGGCGACACCCAGGATTCCGAATATTCCCCAGCGCAGAAATACGCCCATCGCTCAGCTCCCGAAACCGATCGCCTCCCGCACGGGCGTGTGCAACGCGCCATTGCTCGCGAGCACGCTGGTCGTGTCGAGTCCGACCGGCGCACCCGCCAGGTTCGTGAAAGTGCCGCCCGCCTCCTCGACGATGACGGTCAACGCCGCGATGTCGAGGATGTTCACGTCGGACTCGACGACGACGTCGAGGGCGCCGCGCGCCAGCAGGTGATAGTGCACGAAATCGCCGTACCCGCGGATGCGACTGATGCGACCCAGGAGTCCGCCGAAGCGCGGCCACGCCGGCGACGCCGCCAGGGTCTTGAGATTGCCGCTCGAGACGATCGCGGCATCGAGCGACCCAACCTTGCTCACACGGATCTGCTTGCCGTTGAGGAACGCGCCGGTCCCGCGCTCGGCCCACGCGAGCTCGTCGTACGCCGGTGCGCACGAGACGCCGAGCACCATGCGCCCGCCGCGCATCAGCGCGATCTGCGTGGAGAAGAACGGACATTCGCGCACGAACGACTTGGTGCCGTCGATCGGGTCGACCAGCCAGACGCTCTCGGCATGCATATCCAACTGGCCGGTTTCCTCGCCGTAGAAGCCGAAGGAAGGGAAACGCTTCGTGAGCAATTCGCGAATCGCCTCTTCCGATCGCACGTCGGCCTCGGTCACCGGCGTCTTGTCGGCCTTCACCTCGATCCGGACGTTGCGCTGGTAGAAGCCGCGGATGACTTCCGCGGCCGCCTGGGCCGCGTCGAGCGCGGCCACTAGTTCTTTTGACAATTGTTGGGATGACATCGCGGGCGAAGCCTGCGGGAGCGCCGCGGGAACTGTCAATTCACCATGAATCCCGCTAGAGTGCGCCCCGCCGAAAGGTTACGGGAAGCTGGTGAGCCGCAGTCGATGAGACATCAGGCGATTCCAGCACTGCCCCCGCAACGGTAATCGAATGCGACACATCAACGGCCACTGTGCCCTCGCGGCATGGGAAGGCGATGTGTCGGAGCCGCGAGGCTCCACTTCGAGAGTCCGGAGACCGGCCGATCGGCAGTTCCTCGAGGTGCGGCGGGCACTGGAACGGGCCTGAAAGCTGGCCTTCCATCCCGCGCTTCGCGAGGCGTCCAAGTCTCACGACCCATGCGGGAGTGCATGGAAAGGGCCTGTCATGCTCGCTAGATTCATCCGTTCGCGTGTCGCGGTCGCCGTCGCGGCCGCTCTGACTACCACCGCCGCCCTCGCCCAGGACGAACTCGACGAAACCGTCGTCACCGCGACGCGTACGCCGGTTGCGTTGTCCTCGGTCGGCTCGCCCGTGATCGTCATCACGCGCAACGACATCGAGCGCACCCTCGCCCACGACGTCAGCGAGCTGCTGCAGCAACACGCGGGCCTCGAAGTCGCGCGCAACGGCGGCCAGGGCCAGACGACCTCGCTGTTCACGCGCGGCACCGAGAGCAATCACACCGTCGTGCTCATCGACGGCGTGCGCATGAACCCCGGCACGATCGGCGGCGCCGCGCTGCAGAACATTTCTCCGGAGGCGATCGAGCGCATCGAGATCGTCAAGGGGCCGGGCTCGTCGCTGTACGGCACCGAGGCCATCGGCGGCGTGGTGCAGATCTTCACGCGCGGCGCGACGCAGAACGGCTTCAGCGCCGGCGCGACCTACGGCAGCCACTCCACGCAGCAGCTGTTCGGCGATGCGACCGTTTCGGCCGGCGAACGCTGGAAGTTCGGCTTCGGCGGCGGATACACCGAGAGCGAGGGGATGCCGACCTTCATCGACGACGACGTCGATCGCGGCTATCGCAACGTGACCGGGCGCGCGCTGGTCGAGTTCGCCCCCAGCAACGAGCTCACGTTCCGCGCGCGCGGCTGGGGCGCGACCGGCCGCACCGAGTACACCGCGCAGACATTCGGCACGCCGCCGTACGCACCGGTATCACAGGACTTCGAGAACGGCGTGTACTCGCTCGAAGGCGAATACCGCGCGGAGGATGGCTTCGGCGTCCGCGTGAACGCGAGCTACGCGCTGGACGACATCGATCAGCGCCAGCCCGGATTCGGCCCCGAAGAGTTCGACTACGCGCGCACCGGCCGCACGACGATCGACGCGCAGGTCGATCTCGCCCGATTCGATCACACGAGCTTCGGCTCGCATTCGCTGACCTTCGGCGCGCAGCAGAGCTTCGAGGACACGCGGGCGCAGTCCGTCGGCACGGTGATCGACGAAGACACCGGCGTCAGGATGTTTTTCGTCCAGGACCAGTTCTCGACCGGGCGCTTCAACGCGCGGCTCGCGCTCGGTAACGTCGACCACGAGACCTTCGGCAACGAAGTCACCTGGAATGCGGAACTCGGCGTCGGCCTCGGCGACACGCGTCTCTCGGTGTCGGCCGGCAAGGCGTTCCGCGCCCCCGACAGCACCGACCGCTTCGGCTTCGGCGGCAACCCGGACCTGGAACCGGAGGTTTCCCAGCAGTTCCAGGTCATGGTGCGGCAGAAGTTAGGCGATCGGCAGCAGCTCACGCTGGCCGCGTTCGACAACCGCATCGACGACCTGATCGAATACGTGATCACGGATTTCACGACCTTCGACGGGCAGAACCGCAACGTCGCCCGGGCGCGCATCAAGGGCGTGGAGCTCGGCTGGCAGTTCGTCGGCGAAGCATGGCGCGCGCGCACCGGGCTGACGTTCCAGGATCCGCGCGACGAAACGACCGACGAGCGCCTGCTGCGCCGTTCGCGCGAGTCACTGATGGTCGCCGTGAGCCGCGACGTGGGCCCGCTGGACGTGGGCGTCGACATCGCGGCCTACGGAAATCGCAAGGATTTCGGCTTCCCGGACAGCGTGACGCTCGACTCGTATGCACTCGTGAATGCCACGCTGCGCTATCGCGTGAGCGAGGCGCTCACGGTGCAGGGCCGCCTGGAGAACGCATTCGACGAAGATTACGTACTCGTGGAGGGCTACCGCACCGACGGCCGCTCGTACACGATAGGAGTACGCTACAGCTTCGACTGACGACCCGGAGGCCGAACATGGGACATCGCTTGAGCCGGATCTACACACGCACGGGCGATGACGGCACCACCGGTCTCGGCGATGGGCAGCGCGTCCGCAAGGACCATGCGCGCGTGGAGGCGTACGGCACCGTCGACGAGGCGAACAGCGCCATCGGCGTGGTGCTCGCCGTACCGGGGCTGCCCGCGGACGTGGCGCATTGCCTCACCGCGATCCAGCACGACCTGTTCGATCTCGGCGGCGAGTTGTGCATCCCCGGAACGCAGGCGATCAAGGCCGACCGCGTCGCCCAGCTGGAAGCGGTGCTCGACAAGTTCAACGAACCACTGCCCGCACTCAAGGACTTCATCCTGCCGGGCGGCGGTCCGGCGGCCGCGGCATGTCACCTGGCGCGCACCATCGTGCGCCGCGCCGAGCGGCGCGTTTGGAGTCTCGCCGGGATGGACCAGGTCAACATCGAGGCACCGCAGTATCTCAACCGGCTGTCGGACCTGCTGTTCGTCATCGCGCGGGTGCTCGCGCGCCACGAGAGCGGCACGGAAATCCTCTGGCAGCACGACCGCGCCAGGGCCTGACCAGCCGCTCCCGCCCCTGACTACCTGATACGGCTCCAGTCGAAGGACGGACCGGGATCGGTCTTGCGTCCGGGGGCGACGTCGCTGTGTCCCACGATGCGATCCGCCGTGATGGCTGGATAGGCCGCGCGCAGCATGGGCAGCAATTCGCGCAGCGTCGCGTACTGCGCCGGCACGTAGGGTAGATCGTCGGTGCCTTCGCACTCGATTCCGATCGAGTAGTCGTTGCACGCTTCTCGCCCGAGCCATGAAGACTTGCCCGCATGCCAGGCGCGCTCGTTGAGCGACACGTACTGTTCGACCACTCCGTCGCGGCGGATCAGCAGGTGTGCCGAGGCGCGCAGGCCCGTGAGCGTCGAGAAGAACGGATGATGCTCCGGTGGCATCGCGGCGCCGGTGAACAATCGCGAAATCCACGGCCCGCCGAACTCGCCCGGCGGCAGGCTGATGCCGTGGAGCACGATGAGGTCGGGCACGACGCCCGCGGGGCGCGCGTCGAAGAACGGCGAAAACACTTGTTTGACCCCGACCAGCAGGCCGGTGCTGAGATCCACGCGCATGCGGGATCTAGCATGCCACAATAGCCGCCCGCGAAAACGGCACCACGATGTCATCGGACCGCAATTCCAACTGGGTGACGCGCGATCTCGCG
>JAEZCN010000140.1 GCA_023433515.1 Pseudomonadota bacterium | reverse complement strand
CGTTGCGCTGCGCCTCGGTCAGGAACGCCGCGGGCGCGCGCTCGACGACCTTCTGGTTGCGCCGCTGCACGGTGCAGTCGCGCTCGTAGAGATGCACGAGGTTGCCGTGCGTGTCGCCGAGGATCTGTACCTCGATGTGCCGCGCCTTGCGCACCAGCTTTTCCAAGTAGACCTCGTCGTTGCCGAAGCCGGCCTTCGCTTCGCGGCGCGCGACGGGCAGCAGCTCCGTGAGCTGTGCATCGTTCTCGATGATGCGCATGCCGCGGCCGCCGCCGCCCCAGGACGCCTTGAGCATCACTGGATAGCCGACTTCCGCCGCCTGCTTCTTGCTGGTCTCGATGTCCGCGGGGAGTGGCGGCGTGGCCGGCATCACGGGCACTTTCGCGCGCGTGGCGAGATTGCGCGCGGCAACCTTGTTGCCGAGCTCGCGCATGATCCCGGGTGTCGGGCCGATGAAGATCACGCCCTCGCGATCGCAGGCCTCGACGAACTCGGGGTTCTCCGAGAGGAATCCGTAGCCGGGATGAATCGCGTCCGCTTTCGCTTCCACCGCGACGCGCAGGATGTCCTCGATGTCGAGGTAGGCATCGACCGGCGCCTTGCCGCGGCCCACGAGATAGGCCTCGTCGGCTTTCGTCCGATGCAACGAGAAGCGATCTTCCTGCGAATAGACGGCGATGGTGCGAATGCCCAGCTCGTTCGCGGCGCGCATCACTCGGATGGCGATCTCACCGCGGTTGGCGACGAGCAGGCTGCGGATACGGGTCAGCATGAGTACGTTCTTTAAAATATGATCCGGAAACGGCGACAGCATAGCCGCAGGAGCCGGAAAAATGGCGGCGAATCAAACATTCCGGAGTGGTTTGCGGCGGCTGAAAACGGTCGCGGTTTCCATTGCGGTGCTGTTAACGCTCACTTGCACTTGCGTTGGGCGCGCGGCTGAGACAGGTGCGCAGCGCTCCGGAGGAAAGATGTTTGCGATCGCGATTCACGGCGGCGCCGGAACGTTGTCTCGCAAGGACATGAGCGAGACACAGGAAAAGGCGTATCGCGCCGGTCTCGAAGAGGCGCTCGACGCTGGGTATGCCGTGCTGGCGCGCAATGGCGCGAGTCTCGATGCGACGATTGCGGCGGTGCGTGTCCTGGAGGACAACCCGCTGTTCAATGCGGGACGCGGCGCCGTCCTGGATCGCAATGGCGAGGCGCAGCTCGATGCCTCGCTCATGGACGGCAGGACACTGGCGGCGGGCGCGGTGACAGGCCTCAGGCACGTGAAGAACCCGATCGAGCTCGCGCGGCTCGTGATGGGCAAGTCACCGCACGTGATGCTCGTCGGCGAGGGCGCTGAGGAATTCGCGAGGTCGCAGGGCGTCGAGATGGTCCCGAACGAGTACTTCCGCACGCCCATCCGGCAGCAGCAGCTCGAACGCATGCTGCGCGGGGCGCGAACTCGCGAGAACGAACTGCAGGCATTCGGGACCGTGGGCGCGGTGGCGCTCGATCTCGACGGGAACATCGCGGCGGCGACGTCGACGGGCGGGATGACCGGCAAACGCTGGGGACGGGTCGGCGATTCGCCGATCATCGGCGCGGGCACTTATGCCAACAATGAAAGCTGCGCGGTGTCGGCGACGGGGCACGGCGAGTACTTCATCCGCACGGTGGTCGCGCACGACATCTGCGCGCAGGTCCAGTACCTGAAGATTCCGCTCGCGAAGGCCGTGGACAACGTGCTCAACGGACGCATGAAGGCGCTCGGCGGCAACGGCGGCGTGATCGCGATCGACCCGCATGGCGAGATCGTCATGGAGTTCAACAGCGAAGGGATGTTCCGCGGGATGCGGACTTCGCAAGGCCAACACGAAGTTGCCATCTACAGATGAGGTGGGGATTGGGTGCCGGTGTAAAAAGTGGGGATTAGCAGCCCGCGTTGAGTTGCGCTAATCCCCACTTTTTACACCGGCACCTAATCCCCACCCTCTAGCTACCGGCGGCTTCCTTGAGGGGCAGCACCGCGGTCTCGCCGGGGTCCACGCGCGGGGCGGCGTGTTCGGCGACGACGTAGCGATCGCGGCCCTGGTTCTTCGCGGCGTACAGCGCCTGGTCGGCGAATTCGACGGCGACGTCATGCGAGGCCACGCGGTACGCATCCACCGACACCACGCCGATGCTCACCGTCACGTACGGCTGCGTCTGCGAATTCGCATGCGGGATGCGCAGCTCGCGCACGGCCGCGAGCAGGCTGCGCGAGATGCTCTCGCCATAGGTCTTGTCCGCGCCGTACAGCACCGCGACCAGTTCCTCGCCGCCGTAACGCGCGACGAAATCGAGCGGGCGGCGCCGCGCGGCGTCGCGCAGCGCGACGGACACGCGGCGCAGGCAGTCGTCTCCCGCGACGTGACCGTAGCGGTCGTTGTACGACTTGAAGCAATCGATGTCGATCATGATCACCGCGACGGTCTGGCGGTCGCGCTGCGCCTGCTGCCACACGCGCCGGATCTGGTCTTCGAAGGCCGCGCGATTGAGCAGCATCGTGAGCCCGTCGTGCGTCGCCACCTCGGTGAGCTGCCGATGCTCGAGAAACGCCGTGCGATTCGCGTGCTCGAGTGCATACGATCCCGCGCAGCCGATGAGATTCGCGCAGAACAGCGTGAACGTCAGGTACGTGGCGGTCGCGGTCGGCAAACTACCCAGCGCAAGCGCCAGCGCGAGCGCACCGAAAACGATGAGATTCGCGCGCAGCGCGTCGCGGAACCTGAGGCCGATCATGAAATAGAAGAACAGCGACGCGAGCAGCAGGCGCCCGCCGATCAACGGCACTTCCTCGGGCAGCGCGGTCGTCGCCATGATCACCGTGCCGATGCCGAACACCGGCGCGACGAAGCCGATGCCGATGTCGTACCAGCGGTCGTAGAAGCGCCGCGACGTGCACACCAGCATGATGACGACGGCGGGCACGTGCAGTCCGAACCGCACCATGTTCGCGATGCGCGAGTGTTCGGTCGAAAGCACGAAGTGATCGAGGATCGCGAAGCCCAGCACCGTGCACGCGGAGACGATGATCGCGAGCCGCGTCCACGGACGCAGGCGCGCGCGATGCTCCGCGCGGAATTCGCTTTCGAGTGGTTCGGGAAATCGGAGGAAACGGAAACCATCCGCGAGCAGACGCGCGGTCTCCGACTTGTCAGGCGACAACTTTTTCCCTGGCGCCATTGGACCGATCCTGCGCGCGATTCCCCGTGCGCTTTTTATGTGTTCGGCAGTCGTGGCGCAACTGCCGGACTCCCCTGTCAATCGGCCCTAACAGGCCATCGGCGCCCAGCGGCTCAACTACGAGGCTGTGGCTTGTCCGGCGTCAGCTCATGCACGGGATGTTTGACGCGCGTGCGCCAGACTTCGTACGGACTCCACGCCTGGTTACGTCCGGTCGCGCTCGTGTCCCGCGCGCCCGAAGAAAAATCTTCGTTAGCCGCTGTCGACTTCCTCAACTCGAGCAGATCTCGCTCGGTCTGATTCTTGGTTTTCATTGCGGTCCCTGAAACGTTCGACCATCCGGTCTTCTGGGCAGGGATTCTAGTACGCCAAATGTGAAAAAAACCGCTTTCCGAACAAGAATTTATCGATATTCCAATAGTTCGAACTGCGTCACAGTTTTTCAGCCGGAGGTGTACTCCGAAATATATTGTTCAAAACCGAGTCTATCCGCTGCCTCGATCCGTGCCTGGGCATCCAGGGATTCTTCCGCGGCCTGCCTGAACTCCTCCAGGCGCTCAACGTTGGGCGAATACAACGCCAGGAAGTACTCCTTGTGCAGCCGGGACATGCGCAGCGCGAGGTCGAAAAACGATTCGCCGGTCGATTCGAGCTCTTTCAGCATGCGCGCAGAGGGGGTCAGGGCCACATTTTCGACCTTCGCGGCCTGCACCGCGAGCGCCGCGGAATAGGGACGGGCCGGATCGCCGCGATCCAGGATTTCCGCGACGCCCTGCATCGAATCGAGCAACTCGCGGGCCCAGTCGCGCATGTGGATGTCGCGCCCGTCACGCTTAAGGGTGAGACCCGGCTCGCGACCGCGCCGCGCGACTGTCACATGATTCTGATCGAGCGCGTCCTGCTCGCCGATACCAATGGGCATCGACTCCTTCATCACGCACAGCGCGAGGAAGATCTCGAGGAATCGCAGCTTGTTCTGGTTCACGCCGACCGGGTCGAACGCGCTCACGTCGAGCGCGCGCACCTCGACGTATTCGACCCCCGCGCGCAACAGCGCCTTGGTCGGCCGCTCGCCCGAGCGCGCGACGCGCTTGGGGCGGATGAAGCTGTAGTACTCGTTCTCGATCTGCAGGATGTTGGCGTTGAGCTGGCGCCATTCGTCGCCGACCTTCACCCCTAACTTCTCGTACGGCGGGTGCAGCGTCGTGACCGCGCGATTGAGGTCGCGTACGTACTCCTCGAGGCTGTTCACCGAGACCGAGAGTCCCGCCTGGTTGCGGTTGCGGTACCCGATGTCGCTCATGCGCAGCGAAGTCGCGTACGGCTCGTACGAGGTGTCCCTCGACAGGCGCGGCAACGTCACGCTGCGGCCGCGCAGGAAGGAGTTGCACACCACGGGCGAGACGCCGAATAGATAGAGCACGATCCAGCCGTGGCGCCGGTAGTTGCGCAGCAGGTGGAAGTAGCTGTCGGAGATGAAGCCCTGCCCGGAATCGCGCGACTTCACGATCCCGGCCCAGGCCGGCCACATCTTTTCGGGAAACGAGTAGTTGTAATGGACGCCGGAAATCGCCTGCATCATGCGCCCGTAGCGCACGCCGAGCCCGTTGCGGTACACGGTCTTCATGCGGCCGATGTTCGACTTGCCGTACCGCGCTATCGGGATGTTCGCGTCGCCGTCGATGATCGAAGGCATCGAGGTGGCCCACAGCAGCTCGTCGCCGAGGTGCTGGTATACGAACTGGTGCAGGTCGAGCAGGTACTGCAGCAGCTCCCAGCTCGTGCGGAACGTCGGTGAAACCAGCTCGATCAGCGCCTCGGAATAATCCGTGGTGATGTTCTCGTTGGTGAGCGCGCTGCCGAGCGCGCGCGGGTGCGGCGTCTGCGCGATGCGCCCGCCGGGGGTGACGCGCAGCGATTCCTTCTCCACGCCCTTGCGGCCGCCCTGAATGATCTGGGGCTCGCCGCTGTTGATCAGCGCCGCGAGTCTCTGTTCGAAGGTGCGGTCGATGGCGGCACTCATGAGGGGCCGGCATCTTGCCGTCAGGGCGGCGTGTTCCGCAATCGGCCAGTAGGGAGAGGCCGATTCAGCGGGGATCGATGGCGGGCGCGCGCTCGGCTTGTTGGGCCTCACAAAGGCGTCGCAGGTCCTGCAACATCTGCGGCAGCTCGCGTTTGAAGGTCGAGCGCGCCAGCCAGTTAGGCACGAAACCGGGCGGGTCGATGTAGGCCCGGTAACGCAGCAGGGTGCGCTTGCCGGTGGCGTCGGGTTCGATCTCCCACATGCCCTCGTTCGCCTTGAAGTCACCGCTGACCTGGCGAAAACGCATGATGGACTTTTCCTCGAAGTCGACGCGAAACACCCAGCGCAGCCGCGGCGCGTACCAGCCGAAGTCGATCTCGTGATCGATGAGCTGCCAGCTTCCGTCGGGCGCCGCGTCGCGGATCCGGCACGCCTCGAGGTGAGGCACGTAACGCAGCGCATCGGCGCAATTGGTCATCATCCCGAAGACGATGTCGGGGGATGCCTCGATCTGGATGGCCGCGCGCACGGTGCCCTTGCGCTGACTGCCCTGGTCGAGGCGGGCACGGATGACGACCTCGCGCTTCTCGAGGCGCTGGATTTCGGCGGGAGTCAGCGCGAAATCCGCGCCGCCCGCGAAGCCGCCCCAGCCGCAGGCCAGGACGAGCGCGAGAATCGGAACTGCGGTGTGCCTGCGGGTCGCGTTTCCCATGGTTCTGTTGAGTGCCGCTGCTCGCCGAAAGGTTCGCTGCACCATGGTAACGGGCGGCGGGACGCCGTTCATTGTCGGTTAAGGACGGAAGGCCTATGGTGGCCCCATGAAACGCGCCCTCCTGATCATCGCGTTCGAGCTCATTGCCGCCTCCCCTTCGTTCGCCGCGCTCCGCTGCGGAAGCAAGATCGTGTCGGAAGGCGACACACGCGACGAAGTCGCGGCCAAATGCGGCGAACCGACGGACGTCATCGCGGGACGCAGCGTGTTCCGTCGGCCGGTGGTCTGGGACTACCGCGGCCGCCCGCACTACGTCGGCGAGGATTTCATCGAGATCCAGGTCGAGAGCTGGGTCTACAACCTCGGGCCTAACAAACTCATGCGGCGCATCCGATTCGAGGGCGGGGTTGTGGTGGACATTGAAACTCTCGGGTACGGCTACCGATAAGACGGTGCCTGGCACGGAAAATGGGGACATTCCTCATTTCCCCGCTTCGCGGGCAAAAGGGGTCAGCCCTCAGGAGGACTGACCCCTTTTGCTAGGAAATGAGGAATGTCCCCATTTTCCGCATTTTCCGTGCCAGGCACCATCTTCACTTCACCGCCCGCGGAATAGCCTGCGCCTCAATCCACCGATCGATCTTCGCCGTGAGCACGTCCATCGGCACGGCGCCGTCGCGCAGTACCTGGCTGTGGAACTCGCGCACGTCGAACTTTTCACCGAGCCGCGCCTCGGCCTTCGCGCGCAGCGCGCTGATGTGCAGCTGGCCGAGCTTGTATCCGAGCGCCTGTCCCGGCCACACGATGTAACGCTCGACCTCCGCGGTCACGTCGCTCTCGGCGAGCGACGAGTTGTCGAGCATGTACTGGATGGACTGCTCGCGCGTCCATCCCTTCGAGTGCAGGCCCGTGTCGACCACGAGGCGCATCGCGCGCAGCATTTCATCCGACAGGCGGCCGTACCATTGGTAGGGATCGGTGAACACGCCGAGCTCCTTGCCGATGGACTCCGCGTACAGCGCCCAGCCTTCCGAGTACGAGGTGTAGCCGTTGAACCGCCGGAAGCGCGGCAGATCCGTGAGCTCCTGCTGGATCGCGACCTGGAAGTGATGTCCCGGCGCCGCTTCGTGCAGCGACAGGGTTTCGAGCCCGAAACGTGGCTGCGCCTTCAGGTTGAACGTGTTGATGTAGAAGATGCCGGGCCGCGTGCCGTCGGCCGACGGCGCCTGGTAGGACGCTCCCGCCGCCGACTCCGCGCGGAACGGCTCCACCGGGCGGATCTCGTAGTCCGCCTTCGGGAAATCGACGAACAGCTTCGGCAGCAGCGCATCGATGTGCCGTTTCACGTCGCGGTACGCGCCTAGCAACTCCGCCTCGTCCTGGAAGTAGAAGCGCGGATCCTGCTCGAGATGCGTGAAGAACGCGTCGAGGTCGCCCTCGAATCCCACCCGCTCCTTCACCGCGATCATCTCGCCGCGGATGCGCGCCACTTCAGAGAGCCCGATCTCGTGGATCCGGTCGGGCGGCAGATCCATCGTGGTCGACTGGCGGATGCGCCAGCGATACCAGTTCGCGCCGTCGGGCAGCGCTGACCAGCCGACCGTCGTGCGCGCCGCGGGTAGATAGTCTCGCTCAATGAAATCGGCGAGTTTCGCGTATGCCGGCAGCACTTCGTTGGCGAGGGCGGCGCGGTAGGCCTCCGTGATGCGCTCGCGCTCGGCCGCCGGGAACTCCTTCGGCATGTTGGCGATGGGCGCCCAGAAGATGCTGTCCTCGACCTTCGCGGTCACGATCTCGCGCAGCTGCGGCACGACCTTCACGACCGCGGGGCGCGGCAGAGTGACGTCGCGCGCCAGGCCATCGCGCATGCGCTCGATCGCGCCATCCGCCCAGCGCGGAAACTGGCGCACGCGCACGAGGAAGCGGTCGTAGTCCTTCACCGTGGCGAAGGGCTGAGGCCCGGAGCCCGAGCCGTACACCGCGAGATCCATCGGCAGGCCGCTCATCTGGTTCAGCGGCATGAGTTCTTCGGGGTATTCCAGTCCCTCGATCGCCATCTGGCGCTCACCGACGAAGATGTCCCAGGTGACGCGCGCGCCGGGCGACAGGTGCACCGCGTCGATCTGCCGCGCACGTGCGAGGAACTCTCGCTCGATCGCGCCGGCGCGCTCGCGGAATCCCGCGTTGGTCGATTCATCGAGCCGGTCGTCGTGACGCGAATCGCCGATGGCCGTCGCTGTCATCGGCGACATCTCGAGCTGCGTCTCGAAATATTCGTCGACGAGGCGGGCGAGCGCCGCGTCCGGAGCCGGTGGTGCTGAAGTGGTTGCACACGCGACGAGAAACGCGGATGCGAAGAGCGTCGTGAAAGTTTTCATGGCGGGATGTTAGCAAGCCGGCGCGCGTCGAATGACGGGGTTTCCCCGGCCGCGCGACCGATTGATAGCGTTGTCGTCGCGCTCACCGCGCGGATACATGACGGAGATTGCGGATGGCGCGCGTCCTTTCCGTAGGCGAACTTTTCGCCCTCCGGACCTAAAACGAATAAATCCGGCGATCTGATTCCTTCCATTCTCAGAGCTCTGCAGGGGGAGCAATGACTCATTCGAGATCTCGAGTATTTCTCAAAGCCGCCAGCGCGGCCGCGGCGTGTTGTTACGCGATCGCGGCGCAGGCGCAGGTCTGCAACGTGCAACCGGAGTTTCCGAACAACACGGTCACGAACGTGCAGGACCGCGACCGCATGTTGTGTAGCCAGGGCCTTTCCTTTCCGGTGATGCCGCCGCGTCTGGAAGACCCGAACCGGCCGGTGAACGCCTGGCCGTCGAACGCGGCAAATCCGGAAGGAAACTGGACAGATCCTCTGCGTCACACGGTCATTCGCACGAACTTCGGCCTGTGGCACACGTATGACAGCGACGCGGGACTCGCCGGGGGCGCGATGTCCGGTGTCGGTGACTACGGTCCCTTCTCGACTCCGCGCTACACCGACCTCGACATCTTCCAGCTCAAGCAGCAGAACCACCGCATCAACTCGCGCGAGGACTGGTGGATGCTGCGTCGGCCGGAAATCGCCAAGCTCGTGCAGAAGCAGCTCTATGGCAAACCGATCCCGAACGACTGGCCGATCAATTGGGTGGTCAGCGCCGAGACGACGGGCACGCAGGTCGTTGCCGGCGTGAGTTATCCGTACCGTCAGAAGACGATCACCGGCACGGTCGACACATCGAGTTATCCGGCGCTGCGTCATACGCCGCGCGTGACCGCGCAATGCCGCTTCCCGGCCACCACCGGCCGGAGTTATCCGGTGGTCGTGACCTATGGTGAAGGCACTGCCCGCTTCCAGTACACGGCTCCCTACGACATCGGCACGTGCAGCTACTCGCCCACGCAGTTGCAACCCGACAGCGGGAACAACGGCGCGTTGTCGAGCTACATCATCGGTCTGATGAACAAGGGTGAATGGCGCAAGCCGGAAGATCCGGGTTCACTCGTTGCCTGGGGCTGGGGCATCAGCCGCCTGATCGACTACTTCGAGACCGATCCGGACTTCGATGCGGATGCGGTCGGCGTCGAAGGCCATTCGCGTTACGGCAAGGCCACGCTCGTGACCGCTGCGTACGACGACCGCGTCGTCGTGGCATGGCCCAGCGACTCCGGTGCGATGGGCACCGCCGTCATGCGCCGCCACTGGGGCCAGGCGCTCGAAAACGTCGCGAGCTCCTCCGGCGAGTACCACTGGGTCAACGGCTACATCATGAACTATGCCGGCCCGCTCGAACCGGGTGGCTACATTCCGCGCAAGGTGGAACTGCTCGACGTCGACGCGCAGCACACGACGGCGCTGCTCGCGCCCCGTGCGATCTTCGTGACCAACGGCACCGACACGCCTCCGGGCAACGGTGATGCGTGGGCGGATCCGCGTGGCACCTTCCTGTCGGGCAAGCTCGCCTCGCCCGTGTGGGAACTGCTCGGCTGGAAGGGACAGATCATCCCCGAAGACACCGTGTTCACCTCGGGTCCCGACGAATCGATCGGTGGCACGCCGCCCTTCAACGTCGCGTTCATCGACGGCACCATCGGCTGGCGCCGCCAGATCGAAGGTCACGTGTCGGCCCCGAACTGGCCGTCCTTCATGCAGTTCGCGTCCCGCTTCCTGAACGACAAACGTCCGGTGATCGAAGCCGGTCAGTCGTTCGCGATCGACGGTGGCGTCTACGGCAAGATCGGCACGATCGCGGCATCCGACCCGGATCCGAACGACGTGATCGGCAGCTGGCAGGTCAAGGGTGGCAGCGGCGCGAAGGCGTTCTCGGTCGACTCCAGCACCGGCACGCTCGTGCTGCCGAAGTGGCATCACCTCGACTTCAAGAACACGAGCGAATTCAAGCTCGTCGTTTTCGCGGGTGACGGCAATCGTCCGAGCAAGGACGCCGAAGTGACCATCACCGTTCCGGACAAGGTGCGTCTGTGCAAGAAGACGCGCTCCACGGAACAGACGCCGAAGGGCCCGCAGCTGGTCGACAAGTACCAGGAGCTGTCGGTGGCCAAGGAGGCGCTGGTCGCTCAGCTCAACCAGGGTGTGATGCTCGGAAGCTGCCCCGGCAAGTAAGAGGTCTTCTCCGACTCGGGTAATTCCCGGTCAGCACTTCGCCCGTGTCGCGGCCTCCTCCGCGGCACGGGCGCTTTTTTTTCCCGGGGCATGGCATCCTAGACCGCGTTCGTTCGCGGAGTTTCAGCCATGCTGGTCGGATCAAGTGTTCGTCGCGTCGCAGTCGTCGGTGGCATGCGGATTCCTTTCGCGCGCGGCCATGGCGCCTACGCGCGCGTCGGCAACCAGGACATGTTCACGACGGTGCTGCAGGCGCTCGTCGCGAAGTACCGCATCGCGGGAGAGCGCCTCGGCGACGTGACCGGCGGCGCCGTGCTCAAGCATTCGAAGGACTTCAACCTCGTGCGCGAGTGCGTGTTGTCCTCGGGGCTGGATCCGGCGACGCCCGGCATCGACATGCAGCGCGCGTGCGGCACCGGACTCGACGCCGCGATCTCGATCGCGATGAAGATCGCGCTGGGGCAGATGGATGCGGGCATCGCGGGCGGGTTCGACACCGTGAGCGATCCGCCGATCGTGTATCCGAAGTCCTATCAGCAGTTGCTGCTGCGGGCGTATCGCGGCAAGACGCTGGGACAGCGGATCACGCCGTTCCTTGGTCTGCGGCCGAAACACTTCAAACCGGTGATGCCGGGGGTGCTCGAGCCGCGCACGGGTCTTTCGATGGGTGAGCACTGCGAGCAGATGGCGAAGACCTGGAAGATTTCGCGCGCGGAGCAGGATGAGCTCGCGAATCTCAGTCACGTCAACGCGGGCAAGGCGTGGGCGCGCGGCTGGTACAGCGACCTGGTCGTGCCGGAGTACCAGGGTCTCAAGATCGACAACAACGTGCGTGCCGACAGCACGGTCGAAAAGCTCGCGATGCTCAAGCCCGCGTTCGACCGGCGCAGCGGCCAGGGCACGCTCACGGCCGGCAACTCGACGCCGCTGACCGACGGCGCCTCGGCCGTGTTGCTCGCGAGCGAGGAATGGGCGCGCGAGCGCAACCTGCCGATCCTCGCGTGGTTCTCGTACAGCAAGCAGTGGGCGGTCGACTACGTGGGCGGCCACGAAGGACTGCTCATGGCGCCCGCCTACGCGGTTCCTTCGATGCTGAAGGACGCGAACCTCACGCTGCAGGATTTCGACTTCTACGAGATCCACGAGGCGTTCGCCGCGCAGGTGCTGTGCACGCTCAGGGCGTGGGAGTCACCTGACTACTGCCGCGAGCGGCTCGGGCTGGATCAGCCGCTGGGCAGCATCGATCGAGCGAAGCTCAACGTGAACGGTTCGAGCGTCGCGATCGGCCATCCGTTCGCCGCCACCGGCACCCGCATCGTCGCGCAACTCGCCAAGCTGCTGTCGGAATCCGCTACCGCCAGGCGCGGCCTGATTTCCATCTGCACGGCCGGCGGCATGGGCGTCACCGCGATCCTGGAGAAGGCGTAGGCCCAAGACGGTGCCTGGCACGGAAAAGCCGGGAGAAGCGGCGAATCGGCGTGGGTGAGCGGCGAGATCGCGCCGCTTCTCCCGGCTTTTTCCGTGCCAGGCACCCTCTTCACTCTTCCCATTGGTTTCAAATGAAACCAAAATCGGCCTCATGAAGCGCTACGTGCACTTTCCGAAGGTCGAGGGCGAGGCTTCGCGGCAGGCGCACGCCGACCTGCCGGCGGGGACGTACGAGCGCGAGATCAGCAAGGAAGGGTTCTTCGGTCCGGCGGCGCATCTCTATCACCGCAATCCGCCGACGGGGTGGACCAGCTTCGAAGGGCCGCTGCGGCCGCATGCGTTCGATTGCACGAAGATCGCGGGAAGCGCCGCTTCACCGTGGAATGCGACTGAACTGTTGTTCAATGCCGCAACGCGCGTGCGTTTCTGGCAACTCGACTCCGACATGCCCGCGCTCGCGCGCAACGCGGACGGCGACGATCTCATGTTCGTGCACGCCGGCGCCGGCGCGTTGTTCTGCGACTACGGCCACCTGCCGTTCGAGGCCGGTGATTACATCCTGATCCCGCGCGGCACGATGTGGCGCGTGACCTGCACGCAGCCGCTGCGCGCCTTGCTGATCGAGGCGACCAACAACTCCTATCGTCTGCCCGACAAAGGACTCGTCGGACCGCACGCGATCTTCGACGCCGCGATGCTCGACACGCCGCGCATCGACGATGCGTTCCGAGCGCAGCAGGGCGAGCGCGAGTGGCGCGTCGAGATCAAGCGTCGCGGCGCATTGTCCACCGTCACCTATCCATTCAATCCGCTCGACGCGGTGGGCTGGCACGGCGACCTTTCCGTGGCGCGCATCAACATGCGCGACCTGCGGCCACTGATGAGTCACCGCTATCACCTGCCGCCGTCCGCGCACACCACGTTCCTCGCGGACCGCTTCGTCGTCTGCAGCTTCGTGCCGCGCCCGTTCGAGTCCGATCCGGGCGCGATGAAGGTGCCGTTCTTCCACAACAACGACGACTACGACGAAGTCATCTTCTATCACGCCGGCAACTTCTTCAGCCGCGACAACATCCATCCCGGCATGGTCACGATGCATCCCGGCGGTTTCACGCACGGTCCGCATCCGAAGGCGCTCAAGAACGTCTTCACGCAATCGAAACCCGCCACCGACGAATACGCGGTGATGATCGACACGCGCGACGCGCTCGAGATCGCGCCGGCCGCGACGAAAATCGAATGGCCGGGATACGTCGATAGCTGGAAGTCCGCGAAATGAAACTGGCCACGCTCAGGCGGGGCGGCCGCGACGGCCGCCTGGCCGTGGTGAGCCGCGACCTCACGCGCTGCCAGCTCGTTCCCGGCATCGCGCCGACGATGCAGGCCGCGCTCGACGACTGGGCTCAGGTCGCGCCGCGCCTGGCCGAGCGCGCCGTGGCGCTCGAACACGGGCAGCACCTGGTGGACGTCATGCCGTTCGATCCCGCGTCATGCGCCGCGCCGCTGCCGCGCGCGTATCAGTGGGTGGACGGCAGCGCCTACGTGAACCACGTGGAACTGGTCCGCAAGGCCCGTGGCGCCGTGATGCCGTCCTCCTTCTGGACGGATCCGCTCGTGTACCAGGGCGGCTCCGACGACTTGCTCGGCGCGCGTGACGACGTGCCGTTCGGTTCCGAGGACTGGGGAATCGACCTGGAAGCCGAAGTCGCGGTGATCACCGACGACGTGCCCATGGGCACGGATGCCGCCGCGGCCGCGGGCCACATCAAACTACTGGCGCTCGTGAACGACTGGTCGCTGCGCAACCTGATCCCGGGCGAACTCTCCAAGGGTTTCGGGTTCTACCAGTCCAAGCCGGCGACTGCTTTTTCGCCGGTGGCCGTGACACCCGACGAACTCGGCCCGGCCTGGCGCGAGTGCAAGGTTCACCTGCCGCTGTTCAGCCGCATCAATGGCGCCGAGTTCGGACGGCCGGACGCCGGTACCGACATGACCTTCAGCTTCGCGCAGCTCGTCGCGCACGTGACGAAGACGCGCCGGCTCGGGGCGGGCACCATCGTCGGTTCGGGCACGGTGTCCAACTACGACCGTTCGCGCGGATCGAGCTGCCTCGCCGAGAGACGCACGCTCGAGCAGCTCGAGCACGGTGCGCCACGCACGCCCTTTCTCGGGTTCGGCGATCGGGTCTCGATCGAGATGTTCGACGCCGAGGGGCGCAGCATCTTCGGCGCGCTCGACAATCGCGTGGTCCGCGCGGGTAGTTAGCCGGCTACAGTCAGCCGGTCGCGACTTCAACGAGTTGTGGCGCGAGCACGCGCACCAGGTCGCGCGGATCGATTTCCACCAGGAAACCGCGCGCGCCGCCATTGATGTAGATGCGCGGCAGGTCGACGATCGATTTCTCGCAGTAGATGGGCAGCGCACGCTTGAGCCCGAAGGGCGACGTGCCGCCCACCTGGTAGCCCGAATGGCGGTCCGCGACCGCGGGCTGGCACGGCGCGACGCTGCGGCGGCCGGTCTGGCGCGCGAGGTTCTTCGCGGACACCTCGCGATCGCCGTGCATGAGAATGCAGAGCGGCTTCTTCGCGTCGTCCTCGAAGATCAACGTCTTGACCACGATGTGCTCGTCGACGCCGACGTGCTCGGCGGACGCACGGGTTCCGCCATGCGCCTCCCAGGCGTAAAGGTGCGGCGTGAATTCGACCGCGTGCTGCCGCAACGCGCGGACCGCCATCGTGACGGGATAGTCGGTGGCCATCAGCCCGCCGTGGAGAACTTCTCCGCATCGAGCCTGAGCTCGCGCCCCTTGCGTACGTGCACGGTGCGCACCGTATCGCCGTAGCGCAGGCGAGCCTCGCCTCCCGGCGCGCCGCGCATGCGCACGGACACCAGCCGGCCATCGCGCCAGTCGATGTCGAGCTCGAAGCCGCCGCGGGCGCGAACACCGCGCACCGAGCCTGAAGACCATGCGCGCGGCAACGCGGGCAGCAGTTCGATCTCGCCATCGATACATTGCAGCAGCATCTCGAGGATGCCGTTCGCGCCGCCGAAGTTGCCGTCGATCTGGAACGGCGGATGCGCGTCGAACATGTTCGGATAGGTGCGCGACGGATCGAGCAGTAGTTTGATAAC
>JAEZCN010000109.1 GCA_023433515.1 Pseudomonadota bacterium | reverse complement strand
CGCGATGTCGAAGAGCAGGGGACGCGGCCCGGCGCACACGCCGCGGCGCTGCAGTTCGCACACGTAGTAGTAGAGGCGCTGGCTGCTGTCGTCGCCGCGCGAGAAGATCACCGCGTCGAGATGGTCGAGCGAATTCGTCAGCCACTGCTCGGCGATCGAGCGCAACGCGGGCGCGAACGACGACTCCACGAACCGGTCCGCGCCGGGCGTCGCCGCGTCGCCGATCGCGCGCAGCCGCACCGGCAGCGCATTCGCCGCGAGGATGAGCGCGACCGGTATGTCGCCGCCGACGTAGCCGACGACACGCTGGCCGTTCGCGGCCGCGGCGCGCGCCACGCTCTGCGGGTCTTTCCGCAGGCCGGCCAACAAGTTCGCTAATCCATCGACGGTGTTCACCGGTTTCACTTCAGCCACATGGGCAACGCGAGAGCCATGGCGGGAATCGCGATCAGCATCGCGAGGTGCACGAAGTCGGCCGCGAGAAAAGGCAGCACGCCTTTGAAAACGCGGCCGATCGAGATGTCGGGTGCGATGCTGTGCATGACGTACAGGTTGATGCCGATCGGCGGATGCACGAAGCCGATCTCCATCGTGCGCACGAAGAAGATGCCGAACCAGATCGGCGAGATGCCGAGCGCGGTCGTGATCGGCAGCAGGATCGGCGCGGTCAGCAGCATGAGCGCGAGACCGTCGAGCACCGAGCCCAGCAGCAGCAACAGGATCGCGATCGCGATCACGGTCATCGTGGGCCCGCTGTTCATGCCATACACGAGAGCGGCAATCTGCTCGGCGAGGCCCGTGAAACTCATGAAGGCCGCGAAAATCAGCGCGCCGATGATGACCACGTACAACATGCCGCTGGTCCGGAGCGTGAGCGCGAGCGCCTCGCAGAACGTGCTCCAGGTCAGCCGTTTGCGCACCGCGCACAGGATCAGCGACAGCGAAGCGCCGATCGACGCCGCCTCGGTGGGTGTGAACCAGCCCACCGCGATGCCGATGAGCACGATCGCCACCATCGTCACGAGGTCGAGCACGCGCAGGATGGCCGCGCCGCGGTCGCGCCACGAGACTCGCTCCGAGGGCGGCGCGATGGCGGGGCGGATCCGGCACAGCAGCACGATCACCGTCATGTAGAGCAGGGCCTGCGTGATCACCGGAATGATCGCCGCCGTGAACAACGTGCCGATGGATTGCTCGGCGATGATGCCGAACACGATGAGCGCGCCAGAGGGTGGCGTGAGTGATCCGAGTGTGCCGCCCGCGGCCACCGAGCCCGCCGCGAAGGCGGACGAGTATCCGCGCCGGCGCATCTCGGGCAGGCCGATCTGTCCCATCGTCGCGGCGGTCGCGAGGCTCGAGCCGCTCACGGCGCCGAACCCGGCGCATCCGGCGATCGTCGCGAGCGCCATGCCGCCGCGCCGGTGCCCGACCATGCTGGCCGCCGCGCTGAAGAAGTCGCGGCTCGCGCCCGCGGCGAAGCAGAAGTTGGCCATGAGCAGGAACAGCGGCAACACGCCGAGCTCCACGCGGGTCACCGTTTCGAAGAAGACGACGCTGCTCTTGATCAGCGCGGGCTCGGGCCCGACCAGTATGACCAGGCCGACGAGACCCACGACGCCCATCGCGACGCCGATCGGAACCCCGAGTGCGAGCAGTGCCAGCAGCGCGCCGACGCCGATTGCGCCGCTCACTTCGCGTTCTCCGACGGAATTTGTTTCGACTGGAAGGCGAGGCGCAGGAACGTGACCGTGAGCGCGGCCCCGGTGAGCGCGACCATGATGCGCAGCGGGCGGAAGGGCAGGCTCAGCACCTCGGATTTCTCGAAGGTGTCCCAGTACTCGATCGCGAGCCAGGTGCCACCCGCGCACATGGCCGCGAAGAACAGTGCCGAGAGCATGGAGGCCGCGCGGGCTATCTTCCCGCGCGCCCCCGCCGGGAGGCGCTCGGTGAGCATGTGCACGGCGGCATGCGCCCCGCGCTGCGTCGCGATCAGCATCGCGGCGCAGGCCGCGGGCACGATCGCCGCCTGTACGAGTTCGATGGCGCCCATGACGGGGACGCCGATGTGACGCCCGATCACGGCCGTGGCTTCGACCACCATCATGCCGAGCAGGCCGGCGGAGCCCACGTAGAACAGCGGTCCGCGCCGCGTTCCGTTCTGCGTGTTCACTGTATCCATGCGCGGCCTTCCCGGTATTCGAGTGAGATCGGCGCGAGGCCCGCGGCCTCGGAGATTTCCCGCACGTAACGCATCACACGCGGCGCTTCGGATTCCGCGCAGACGCGCGGCCGGCCCGGTGGATCGACGTGCAGCGGAATGAAACCGGCGGCGTGTGTGCCGTCGGCGCGCAGGCGCACGCAGCCGAGCATGGCGTTGACGGCTTCCGGATGAAATGGCGCGAGGTAGTAAGCGGGATCCGGGGTGAAGCCGAAGATCTCGCGGCGGCGGCGCGCCCACTCGGCACGCGCCGGATCGTCGGTGTCCGGGCTCAACGCGCGAGTGACCACGCAGCCGTTGCCGAGCCCGTGAAAGATCGGTTTGCCGCGATGGATCTCGATGCCGCGCACGATGTGCGCGTGATGGCCGATCACGACGTCGGCTCCGGCATCGATGGCCGCGTGCGCGACGGCGCGCTCGTAGGGCGCGAGCACCGCGGGCGTGTGCACGATGCCCTTGTGAAGGGCCACGATGACGAATGGCGCGGCGGCCCGCGCCGCGCGGATGTCCGCGGCCATGTCCGCGAGCGAATCCTCGTTCGGCGTGGAGAGCGGCGCGCGCGGATTGATCGGGGAGCCGTCGGCGGTGTCGATGCGCACGTACGCGCAGCCGGCGCGGGCGGATGTCGCCCAGGCATCCTCGGGCCCCACGCAGTTGTAGCTGAGCAGGGCGATCCGGGTACCGGCGCCGTCGATGAAGCAGGGACGGCGCGCGGCGGCGAGGTCGGCGCCGGCGCCGCAGGACGTGACGCCCGCCGCTTCGAGCGCGGCGACCGTGTCGGCGATGCCCTCGGCGCCGCAATCGGCGATGTGATTGCCCGCGAGCGTGACCGCGTGGAACCCGGCGCGGCTTATCGCGGGCACGTTGTCGGGATCGGCGCCGGGCGCGGCGATGTCGCTGCGCAGGCGCGCCGCCGCACGGGTATGCGGCACCTCGACGTGCCCGATCGCGACGTTCGCGGCGCGCAAGGCGGGGGCGATCCCGTCCAGCCAGTGATCAGGCTGCGGTACGTCGAGAATCAGATCGCCGGAGAAGACCAGGTCGACGTCGCTCATGGAAGGTTAAGCGCGCCCCTCGCGAATTGGTTTGTAGTGTCAACCATTCTAGTACTACCACCAATCGCCCGGCCGAGTCGAGCGGGGAGCACCCGCGGGCGTCAGTCGGGGTCGTGCAGCCGGCGCAGCAGCGCGATCAGCGTGCGCAGTTCCTGGTCGGTGTAGCGGCTGACGAACTTGCGCTCGTGGTCGATCATTTCCTTCTTGAGCGAGCGGCACGCGCGCGTGCCGGCCGCGGTCAGGAAAATCCCCTGCCGGCGGCGATCGTCGGTCGAACGTTTGCGCGTGACCCAGCCGGCCTCTTCCATGCGGTCGATCAGCGAGACCACGCTGGCCTTGTCGATGCCGAGCTGATTGCCGATTTCTATCTGCGCGATACCCGGATTGGCATACGCGAGCAGCAGGGCGCTGAACACGCCGGGGCGCACGTAGCCTTCGGCCACGTTGCGGTTGAAGTCGCGCCACAACGCGATCTGCGCCCTGCGGATGTTGAAGCCGAGCAGGGTCGGCAGGCAGTCGAGGTCGATGCCGAGCGTCGACTGCGCGCGTAAATCAGCGTTTTGTCTGGAAGTCTTCCTGCTAGCCATGGTGCCTCGCCGTTGCGCGGGCAAACCTACTCGACCCCCGGGGGGCGGTCAAACAGGACCTCCGCCCGGTGCCGCGTGTGAGCGGTAACGTTGGTGGTGCAGATAGTTGGCAGTACAAACCATATTGACAAGCGCGCGGCATGGGGCGCAGGCTGACCGCGCTCACGGGGGAGTCGCCGCCACGCGACGATCGAACACCAGAACTGCATGCACCGACTCCCAAGTAGATAGGGAGCGAGGCGTATAACGGGAGGGGAATGTGAGTCCGGAAGCTTCTAACGACATGCGCGCACAGGTTGCGCGCGCGGTGCGGATGGCGTTATGCGTCGCGGGCGCCGCGGCGGCGCCCTTTGCCGCGTATGCGGAAGATCCCGCGCCGGGGGCCGCACCGGCCGCCACGTTGGACGAAGTCATCGTGACGGGCAGCCGCATCCGCGGCTCCCAGCCTGTCGGCTCCACGGTCACCGCGGTCGGGCGCGAAGACATCGATGCGCTCGCGCCGCTCTCCACTTCTTCGCTGATCCAGAAACTGCCGCAGGTGTTCAACCTCGGCGTGTCCGAGAACTCGCGCGGCCAGTCCGGCGGCTCGGGCAACATCACTTACGGCACATCGATCAACCTGCGCGGCCTCGGACCGTATTCGACGCTCACGCTGCTCGACGGGCACCGCGCGGTGCCGCAGGGCACCACCGGCTTCGCGGTCGACCCTTCCATCATTCCGACGCTCGCGCTCGAGCGCGTCGAAGTCGTTTCGGACGGCGCGTCGGCGATCTACGGCTCCGACGCGGTCGCGGGCGTGGTCAACCTGATCCCGCGGCGCCACTTCGAGGGCGTCGAGGTGAGTCTGCGCGGCGGACGCGGGGATGCGTACGACGAGCGGCAGATCGGCGCGATCGGCGGATTCGGCTGGTCGAACGGCCACGCGATGGTCGCGTTCGAGAACTCCTATCACAGCAATCTCAGCGGCACGGATCGCGACTTCTTCCGCGGCGACCTGCGCGAGCGCGGCGGGCGCGACTTCCGCGTCGCCCAATGTAATCCCGGCAACATCGTCGTGGGTGGCGTGAGTCACGCCATCCCGCAGGGTGGAGTCACGCCGGCGACGGCGGGGCAGCTCGTTCCCAACACCACCAATCGTTGCGACAACGCGCAATACCAGGACCTGTTTCCCGAGCAGGAACGCAATTCCGCGATGGCCACCTTCGACCTGAATTTGAGCGATCGGGTCTCGCTGTTCGCGGATGCGTTCTGGTCGCGCCGCACGTTCGTGAACCAGGTGGGCAACCAGGCCGCGGCGCTGACCGTGCGCGACGTGAACCCGTTCTTCGTCCGGCCACCGGGCAGCACGGCGACCCAGGTGACGGTCAACTACGCGTTCGGCGACCAACTACCATCGAACGACACGCACGGATTCTCAGAGGCCTACCAAGGCACGGTCGGAACGCGCGTGCAGCTCGGCGCGGACTGGAATCTCGAGGCCCTCTACAGCTACGGACACGACGAGGAGCGCAGCACCTCGCAGTACGGCATCAACAACGCCGCGCTCAACGCGGCGCTCGCCCGTACGGATCCCGCCACCGCGTTCAATCCGTTCAGCACGGCGCCCAATAGCGACGCCGTGCTCGCCAACCTCGCGAACCAGTTGTTCATCGCGCCCGGCGACACGCACTTCCAGGGCTGGGAGCTCAAGGTCGACGGCCCGATCGCGAGTCTTCCGGGTGGCGACCTGCGCGCGGCCGTCGGTTACGAAGGGCAGCTCCTCACCAGCAAGTCCGGCCTGATCAGCGGCACGTGGGAGGCGCCGATCAACGGCATCACGCCGCGGGTGCGCCGCAAGGTTCATTCCGCGTACGCCGAACTGCTCGTGCCGCTGTTCGGCGAGAGTAACGCGCGGCCCGGTTTGCGCGAGCTGACGCTCGACCTGGCCGTGCGCTATGACGACTACAGCGATCTCGACGATGGCTCGACGATCAACCCGAAGTACGGCATCAACTGGGCGCCGACCGATTCGCTGAAATTCCGCGGAACCTACGGCGAATCCTTCCGCGCGCCGACGTTCGCGCAGATCTACGGCAACTCGTCCGCGTTGTACGTGCAGAACTATTCGGATCCGACGCGCGGTGGGGCGATCACGCAGGGCATCACGCTCTCGGGCGGCAACCTCGAGCTCGAGCCCGAGACGGCGCAGTCGTACACGTTCGGCGTCGACTTCGCGCCGCGCGACGACGTGCGGCTCGGCCTCACGTATTTCCACATCGACTACGAGAAGCAGATCACCTCGTACCTCTCGGATCTCACGATCCTGAACCGCGAGAGCCAGTTCGCCGGCACCGGGATCATCGTGCGCAATCCGGATCCGGCTTTTGTCGCGAATCTGGTCGCCACGAAGCCGATCCGCGGCGTGTTGCCGAATCCCGTGACGCTGTACGTCGACGGCCGCACGAACAACCTCGGAACGACGATCGCCGAAGGTATCGACTTCACGGCCGACTTCAGCATCGATACCGAATCGGCCGGCGTGTTCGGCTTCGGGTTGATGACGACGTATTTCACGAAGTACGACGTCGCCATCACCCCGGCGGCGGACGAAGTCGATCAGCTCAACACGATCTACAACCCGCTCGAGTTCAAGGCGCGCGCCGATTTCTCATGGAAGCTCGGCGGACTCTCGGCGGCGTTGTTCGTCACCCACCTGGGCGCTTACGACAACAACCTCGTGAGCCCGGTGGAGACCGTCGACTCGCTGACCACGTTCGACCTGAACCTCGCGTACCACTTCAGTGGCGGCGGATTCGCGGACGGCCTGTCGGTCGCGCTCGACGCGGTGAACCTGCTCGACGAGGAGCCGCCCTTCGTCAACATCGCGCAGAGTCCGAACGGCGGTGGTGGATTTGATCCGACCCTCAACAATCCCGTGGGCCGGATCGTAGGACTCACGCTTCGCAAGAAGTGGTGAGATCGGCGAGGGGCAGCATTGATGCCTCCCCCAGGAGCAAGCTGCCCCTCGCCGACATTTCACGGCCCGCGCGCGCCGTCCGGGTCGAGACGGGGCTTCCGCGGCAGGAAGGCGTTCGTCGTCCGCACGTAACGCGCGTATTCCGGCCGGCGTTCGCCGATGGTGCGCTCGAGCAGGCTCACGCCGCTCACGCGCAGCAGCAGCACCGTCATCAGTAGCGGGCTCGCGAGCGCCCACCAGGCGCCGGTAGCGAGCGCCATGCAGCCGAATCCCCACCACACGCAGCACTCACCGAAGTAGTTCGGGTGGCGCGAGTAGCGCCACAGGCCGGTGTCGAGCACGCCGCGCTGGCTGCCCTGACGCCGCCGGAAGCGTTCGAGCTGCCCATCGGCCACGGACTCGAACACGATGCCGAACGCGGCGAGCGCCGCGCCCGCCATCGTCAGCGCGACCATGCCCGCGCCCGCGCGCGACATTGCCAGGAACGGCAGCGCGACGATCCACGCGAGCAGCGCCTGGAAGCCGAACACGATGTACAGGCTCTTGTATTCGAACCCCGGCTGGTTGTGGGCGCGGATGGCCTGGTAGCGGCGATCCTCCGGTTGACCGTGGTTGCGCACGGTGATGTGCAGGCACAGCCGCACCGCCCATGCTGCCAGCAACGACAGCGCGACGACGTCCGCCCAGTCGAGATGCGGCGCGCTCCAGCCGTAATACGCGCCCGCGGCGCCGATGAACACCGGCCACATGCCATCGACGATGCTCACGTCGCGGCGCACCCGGCTCACGAGCCAGGTGCCGAAGGCGAGGGCGGCGATGAGGCCCAGCGCGGTCGCGCCGGGCGTGAACAGTCCGGGCGCGATCACAGCGTCGCGCACCGGTTGCGGGGCTTCACCAGCAGCATCTGCACGTCGCCCAGGGCGCGCTCCGCGAAGCCGCCTTCGCAGTAACAGAAGTAGTAATCCCACATGCGGATGAATTCCTCGTCGTACCCCAGCGCGCGGATACGCGCGAGGTTGGCGCGGAAGTTGCGCCGCCAGTGCGCGAGCGTGGTGGCGTAGTGCGGACCGATGTCCTCGAGGTCGAACACGCGCAGGTCGCTGGCGCGCGCGACGGATCCGGTGAGGGCGGCAACGGATGGAATGCAGCTTCCCGGGAAAATGTAACGCTGGATGAAATCCACCGAGCGGCGCGCGCGTTCATAACGCTGATCGGCGATCGTGATGGCCTGCAGCAGCATCGCGCCTGCGGGTTTCAGCAGCGCCGCGCAGCGCTCGAAATAGGTGTCGTACTGCGCGTGGCCGATGGCCTCGATCATCTCGATGGAGACGAGCTTGTCGTAGGCGCCGTCGAGGTCGCGGTAGTCCTCGCAGAGGACCTCGATGCGTCCCTCGAGGCCGGCGGCGCGCACGCGCTCGCGCGCGAGGCGCCACTGCTCGCGCGAGATCGTGGTGGTGGTCACGCGGCAGCCGAAGTGCCGCGCGGCGTGCAGCGCGAGGCCGCCCCAGCCGGTGCCGATCTCGAGCAGGTGATCTGACGGGGAGAGCGCGAGCTTGCGGCAGATGCGGTCCAGGCGCGCGACTTGCGCGTCGTGCAGCGACTGGCCGGCGTGCTCGAAGGTCGCCGCCGAGTACATCATCGTCTCGTCGAGGAACAGCGCGAAGAACTCGTTGCCGAGGTCGTAGTGCGCGGCGATGTTGCGGCGCGCGCCGGCGCGGCTGTTACGATGCAAGGCATGCAACGCCTTGCGCAACGGCTGCGTGAGCCGCGCGGCTCCGCCTTCCAGGCCATCGAGCGCATCCATGTTGAGCACGAACAGCCGCATCACGTCGACGAGTTGCGCCGTGGTCCAGTGGCCGTGCATGTACGCCTCGCCCGCGCCCACCGAGCCGCCGAACGCGACGTCGCCGTACATGCGCGCGTCGTGCACGTGGATCACCACGGGCTCGGGTAGTTCGGCGCAGGGCCGGCCGAAGCGATGCCGCTCGTTGCCCTCGACGAGCACGAGGCAGCCGTTGCGCAGCGCCTCGAGCCGGGCGAACACGGCGCGCCGCGCGAAGGCATCGAGCGCGCCCGGGCGCGAGCCGCGCGCGGCGCGCGTGCCCGGCAGTACCTCGGCGGCTTCAGAGTTGTGAGGCGACGTCATCTGCATGGTCCTGGGTCCTCGACGGATGGGCGTGGAATGGAATGCGCTTGAGCCACAGCCTGAACGCCTGCGTGTAGATGCCGGCGAGCACTGTCGCCGTCATGCAGGGAAAGCTCACGAGCGCGCGCGCCAGCGATCCGGCGCCGATCTCGCGGCGGGACAGATCCAGCGTGGCATCGAACACGCGCTCGCCGGCGCGGTAGTTCTGCAGGTTCACGCGCAACGAGTCGCCCGGCACGCCGAAGCGCCAGTCGTAACTCATGTCCATGGGCATGAACGGAGAGACGTGGAAGTCCTTCTCGAAGCGGTAGCGCAGAGTCCGCGCGCCTTCGGGCTGCGTGTCGGTGAGCACGTAGGCGTGACGCTCGTTCCAGGGCGTGTTGGTGATCTCGGCGACCACCGACTCGACGCGCGTGTCCGCCGCGTCGAAGCAGTAATAGAACGTGACCGGATTGAAGCCCACGCCGAAGTAGCGCAGGTGCGTGAGCATGCGGATCGGGCCCGTCGGCCGCTCGCGCGTGCGGCCCGCGATGCAGTCGCGCACCACGGAGTCGATGGATTGCGCGGCATCGCCGATGTAGTCGGCGCGCCGCAGCCAGGCGAGCGCGGGGCGCCGCGCCGACCACAGCCAGCGGCCGCGGAAGATCTCGTCGAGCTCGGCGAGGTCCACGTACATCATGAACAGCCGGTGGCTGAACCGATGTTCGCGCGGCGCGAAACGGTGGTGACTAAGCCGTCCGGTGTACAGCGCGCTGTGCATGTTCTGTCTCCCGGAAATGATCGAGCGCGGCCCGCGCGCTCGCGACCCCGTCCTCGTGGAAGCCGAAGCCCCAGTACGCGCCGCAGAAGTACGCGCGATCCAGGCCGTCGATTTCCGCGTGGCGCGCCTGCGCGGCCACCGCGGCGCGCGTGAACACGGGATGTTCGTAGCTCATCCGCCGGATCACGTGCCGCGGGTCGATGCGGTCCGCGAGGTTCAACGACACCAGCAGCGGCGTGCGCGAGGCGATGCGCTGCAGGATGTTCATGTGATACGTCACCGCCACGCGCTCGGCGGCGCGATCGATGAGGTGGTAGTTCCACGCGGCCCAGGCCCGGCGCTTCTTCGGCAGCACGCTCGTATCGGTGTGCAGCACGACGTCGTTGCGCTGGTAACGCATGGCGCCGAGCACCTCGCGCTCGGTCGCGTGCGCGTCCGCGAGCAGGCGCAACGCCTGGTCGCTGTGACAGGCGAAGAACACGCGGTCGAATCGCTCGGGCTGCGAACCCACCGGTTTGATCCACACGCCCGCGGGCGAACGCCGCACGCTTTCGACGGGCGTGCGCAGCCGGATCCGGTCGCGGAACGGCGCGGTGAGTTTCTCGACGTAACGCGCCGAGCCGCCGCGCACCGTGAGCCATTGCGGCCGGTCGTCGACGGTCAGCATGCCGTGGTTGTGGAAGAACCGCACGAAGTAGCGCGCCGGGAAGGAACGCAACGTGTCCGTGCCCGCGCTCCAGATGGCCGCGCCCATCGGCAGGATGTAGTGCTCAACGAACGGGCGTGAATAGCCCTGCGCGTCGAGGTAATCGCCCAGCGTGCACGCGTCGTCCGGCGAATCGAGCAGTCGCGGCGCCTCGCGGTTGAAGCGCAGGATGTCGCGGATCATGCGCCAGAAGGCCGGCCGCAATACATTGCGCCGCTGCGCGAACAAACTATTGAGCGTGGTGCCGTTGTACTCGAGGCCGCTGGCTGGGCAGGTCACCGAGAAGCTCATGTCGCCCGGCTGCAGCTCGACGTCGAGCTCGTCCATCAGTGCTAGAAACCGCGGATAGGTGCGGTCGTTGCACACGATGAAGCCGGTGTCGACGCACACTCGATGCCCCTCGTGTTCGATCTCGTGCGTGTGCGTGTGGCCACCCACGTGATCCGCGGCTTCGAACACGGTGATGTCGTGCTCGCGGCACAGGTGCCAGGCGGCGACGTTTCCGGCGATCCCGCTGCCGATGATGGCGATCTTCACGAGCATTCCTCCAGGTTCGAGCGAGCTGCGTCGCCCTCGGGCCAGCGTTGGGGCACGACTTGCAGCGCGGACAGGTCGTAGCCTTCGCGCGCGACACGCTCGCGCAACTCCTCGAGCTGCGCGTCGTCGATGCGCGGCGTGCGCGCCATGATCCACACGTAGTCGCGCTTCTCGCGCCCGACTATGGTCCGCTGGTAGTCAGGGCTGACATGCACGATGCGGTAGTCGGCCTTGATCGGCCAAACGAAACGCATGCCCCACACGGCATTCGAGCGGGTGTCGAGCACGAAGCCGCGCGGACAATGACGCTCGAGCTGGCCGTCGAACGCTCCGTCGCGGAACGTGAAGGTGGTGGCGATGGTGCCGTCGGGATCGAGTCGATAGGACTCGACCGCGTTGTGCGCGCCTTTCTCGAGAAAGGTGGGAATGCTCGCGATCACGTACCAGTCGCCCATGAACCGCGGGAGGTCCACCGTGGGTTCCGTCGTCAGCGGTGGGTGCGCGGAGCGGCAGGCCGCGAGTAGTGAGAGGATCGACATCGTGGTCACCGTTCGTAGCAGCGTCATTTTCTGGCGTAGCGCAGGCGGCGCCCCTCCGGCGTGAGCGATTCGAGCGCGAGCCAGTCGCGCGACGGCGAGTACCACAGGTCGATGCTGAGCGGCGTGCGTCCGCCGCCGAGCAATCGGTACCGCTCGGCCGGCTGGCCGTCGACGGTCTCGCTTCCGATGCGCTGGACGGTCACGTCGACGTACTCGCCGGTCTGCGGATTCAGCAGCCGCCGCGCCTCGAGGATGCTCGGGTTCCAGTAGGCGAAGGTCTGCACGCAATCGGCGAGCGGCGCCGCATCGCTGGCGGTGACCACCTTGAGCTCGCCGTTGTCGTCGGTGCGTGCGTCGAGGCTTTCCAGGCAGTCGCCGCGCCAGCGCTCCTCGGCGCGATGTTCGTAGCGGTACGCCTCGAAAAACAGGATCTTTACGCGGAAGTTCGCCTCGCTCAGCAGCTCGCGGCGCTCCGCGTCCTCGCGCAGCACGAAGCGGTGCTCACCGATGGCGCGGCCGTCGAGCGAGACGTCGAAGCGCCATTCGCGGGTGGCGCCCTGGGCGGCCGTTCCGGCCAGCAACGCCGCGAGCGTGAGCAAGACTGCGGTGCGCGGGATCATGCGGGCACACTCCGCGTCGTGGGCAGCGCGGAGGCGCGCACACCCTTCATCGAGAGCGTCACCATGGCGGCTGTCCACACCACCGCGATGAGCGGCAGGGCGGTGGCGGGCGTTGCGATGTCGAGCGCGCCGAGTCTTTCGCCCGCCAGGTAGGCAAGTGGGCCGCCGAGTGCGCCGCCGATCCCCGCCGCCAGCGGGCGGACCATGAGCCAGCGCAGGGAATGGTTCAGCGTGGTGGCGAACACGATCCACAACGACAGCATCCAGTACGGCGCGAACTCGCCGGGCCAGGCGGACGCGAATCGCACCTGGCCGGTCAACGCGAGCGTGCTGTCGATGAGCACGCCGATGGCCGCCGCCAGGCTCATGAGCCGTAGCTCGCGCGGATCGCGGCGCAGCGCCAGGTGCACGACCGCGACCAGCAGTGCGAGCGCCGTGCCGGCCCACGCGGTGCCGCGGGCAGCGCCGAGCAGGACGGCGAACCACGCCACCTGGTAGGCCGCGAAATTGTAGAGAGTGAACTTCATGGCCGCCTCACGCGCGCGCCTGCGGCGCGAACAGGTACTGACACACGAACCACTCGCTTCCCTCGCGATACCCCCACAGCTCCGCGCAGGCCATGAAGAACATGCGCCAGCGCTGCAGCCACAACGCTCCCTGGCCCTGGCCATACGTGGCCTCGAGCACCGCCAGCGTTTCGTCGCGGCGCGCATCGACGTTGGCGAGCCACGCGTTCGCGGTCTTCTCGTAGTGCGTGCCGCTCCAGGCCCACTGCCGCTCGAGGCGCAGATGCTCCTGGAACAGCAGCGGCAACCCGGCGCTCGGCATCATGCCGCCCGAAAAGAAGTGCCGGCTCATCCAGTCGTCGTCGCCCCGGTCCTCGAATAGATAGGGCACGGAGCGATGCACGAAGATGTGCATGAAGAAGCGGCCGTCGGGCTCGAGCCAGTCCGCGATCCGCTCGAAGAGACGGGCGTGATTGCGCATGTGCTCGAACATCTCCACCGACACGACGCGGTCGAAGCGTCGCGTCGTCGTGAAGTCGTTCATGTCCGCGGTGAGGACCTCGATGTTCCCGAGTCCGCGCCGCGCCGCCTCGGCGAGGATGTATTCCCGCTGCGGCGCGGAATTCGAGACCGCGAGAATGGCGGCGCGCGGGAACCGCTGCGCCATGTACAGCGTCAGCGATCCCCACCCACAGCCGAGTTCCAGGATCCGCAGGCCGTCCGCGAGCCCGGCGCGTTCGCAGGTAACGGCCAATGCCTTGCTTTCCGCCTCGCCGAGCGTTTGCACGCCTTCTTCCCACAGACAGCAGCTGTATTTGCGGTGCGGCCCCAGCGCGTAACCGAAGAATTCCGGTGGCACTTCGTAGTGCTGTTCGTTGGCCTTGTGCGCCAGGAGGGCGATGGGCGCCTCGCCCATCGCCGCCGCGAAACGCGCCGTGGCCTCCGCCGCATGCTCCACGTCATCCGGGCGCAATTCCGCGAGTCGCGCGCGCAGCAGGCGGCGGATCGCCCCGCGGATGATGGAGTCCGGGACCAGACCCTGCTCGGTCCAGCTGATGGCCTGACGTGCCGCGAATTGCATGGATGATCTCCTGGTCACTTGCGAGCCTCCTCCGATGGGGTCCCATCGTCGAGGAGCCCACGTGAAGAGCCCGTGAAATCCGCGTGGAGCGGGAGTGAAAGCCTGAAAAAAAATCAGGCGGCGATCGGTTCGGATCGCGCCCCGGGAAAATGGATCTCGACCGTGGTGCCGACGCCCGGCTGGCTCTGGATCGTGATGGGCCAGCCGAACCGGTCGGAAAGCCTTCGCACGATGGTGAGGCCGACACCGTGGCCGCCGCGACGGTTGTCTTCGCCGCGCACGAACGGGCGGAACATTTCCTCTATCTTGTCCGCCGCCATGCCGACGCCGGTGTCGCGGATGCTGACGCGATCCTCGCCGATCTCGACCACCACCTCGCCGGCATCCGTGTACGAGAACGCATTGCGCAGCAGATTGCCGAGCAGAATGGACAGCACCTTCTCGGGCGCCTCGAGGAACAGGCGATGCGTACTGCGCACGGCCGACGTGACCGGCTTGTCCGCGGCCAGCGGTTTCGCGCGCTCCATCTCTTCGGCGATGACATCGTTGAGACAGAGCGCCTCGACGGGCAGCCCGGTCTCGGACTCGCGCGCCAGCAGCAGGAAGGCGTTGGTCAGCTCTTCCATGTCGTTGGTCGCGCGCTGGATGCGCTGCACGGTGCGACGCTTCGATTCGCTCAGGTTCGGTTCCTCGAGCAGGATGCTCACCGCCATGCGGATCACGGTGAGCGGGCTGCGCAGCTCGTGGCTGGCGTCGCGCGTGAACTGGCGCTCGCGCTCGAGGAAATGCGCGAGGCGCTTCGAATAACGCAGCAGCGAATCGGTGAGCTCGCGGACCTCGTCGTCCGCGTCGGGCGGGACCTCGAGCGCCTGCACGCGCTCGATGTTGGAGGGTGCCTCATCGAGTTCGCGCACCTTGCGCGCCAGCGCGATCATCGGCGACACCGCGCGCCGCAGCCGGCGGAAGCCCCACCAGGTCGACACGTACAACACCAGCAACACGGACGCGAGTGGCACGAGACCGTAGTAGGCCGCGAGCCGGCTGACGTTCGTTCTGTCGAATACCAGGTACAGCCGCCGCCCGTCGCGTTCGGTCACGTTGACCAGGAAATCCAGGCCCTCGCTTTCCCACTCGTGAAAACCCGGGGACATCCCGCGGATCGCGGCGGGCGCGGTGTCCTCGAAGTAGCCGCGCAGATTGCGCGTGCTCGGGAGCTGGAAGTCCGGGTTCGCGTCATGCTGACGCCAGAAATGCTCGACCTCGTCGCCGAGCGCCGCGCGGATCAACACACCCTCGAGCAGCGCGCTGGCCATGAACACGCCGAGCACCGCGACGACGCTGATGAGCGCGACCTGCTGCAGGAACGCGCGGCCGAGCCAGGCGCGGACGCGGCTGTCACTGTCCGTGCGGGTCTTCATCGGCGATCCGGTATCCGAGTCCGGGAAGCGTGTGCAGCAGCGGGCGGCCGAAGGGTTTGTCGATGGCGCGTCGCAGCGCGTACAGGTGGCTTCGCAAGGTGTCCGAGTCCGGCAGCAGGTCGCCCCATACCTCGTGCTCGAGTTGCTGGCGGCTGATCACACGCGGGGAGGCGCGCATCAGGATCGTGAGTAGTTTGATACCGATGGGCATGAGCCGGATCGGCGTGCCGGCCCGTGTCACCGACAGGGTCGCGGTGTCGAGCACCAGGTCGCCGACCTTGAGTACGTCGCGGCCGAGCGCACCGCGATGGCGGCGCAGCAGCGTGCGTACGCGCGCTTCCAGCTCGCGGATCTCGAAGGGTTTGACCAGGTAGTCGTCGGCGCCGGCGTCGAGACCGGCGAGCTTGTCGTCGAGGGTGTCGCGGGCCGTGAGCATCAGCAGCGGCGTGTCCCTGCGTGCTTCCTCGCGCAGCTTGCGACACAGGGTGATGCCGTCCATGCCGGCCATCATCACATCCGCGACGATCACGTCGTAGGGGTTCGTCACCGCCAGGTGCAGGCCCGTGATTCCGTCTGCCGCATGGTCGACGGCAAAACCCCTCTGCTCGAAGTATTCCGCGATCATCTCGGCGATGTCGCGGTGATCCTCGATGAGCAGCAGCGTGGTGGCGGCGGATTCGGTTCTCAGGCCGCCATTATACGAGTCGCTATTGCGCGCCCTGCAAGCTCACCCGCAGACCGGGTATGGGCCGGTCGTTTTCGTCGAGGAAGCGCGCGCAGAAATCCGTGGCGCCGCCGCCGTTGATCACGGCGGCGCGGATCACGTTGCGGCCGGACCGCAGCGTCACGCGTTTCGAGACACCGTCGTCGATCACGCTCTGCCGGTCATCGTTGAGGGCGATCACGGGCTCGCCGTTGAGCCACCAGCGCGAGGCGGCGTTGGAGCCGATCGCGAGGCGCACGTTCCGCATCTCGCCTGGCGCCTCGACCACGGTCTCCACCCAGAACAACACGTTGGACGTGGGCTTCGAGAGCGCCCACGCGAAGTGATACAGGTTGACGTTGTAGTTAGTGGTGTCGAGCGCGTGCCACGCGGAATCCTGCTCCGCCTCCGGCGACAGGGCCGCGGCCTTCACGGCTTCCTCCACGGCGGACTCCGTAAGCCGGCCCGGCACGGGAAACGGTTCGCGCACCCGCCAGCGGCGGATGAAGCCGCGCTCATCGACGGGCACCGCGGCGCCCTTGGCCGGTTTGAGCGTGGCCGCGGCCGGGCGCGGCGCTTCGGGCTGCGACTGCGCTTGCGTCTGCGTCTGAGCGAGCGCGGACGCGGGCGCGAGAAGGCACAGCGAAACGATTGCAATGGCGGTCTTCATCACGGAGCTCCTAACGACCAGCGCTGGCGGTCGCTGGCGGGGTCGAATTTCTGGAGCGTCGGCATGCTGCTGCCGACGGCGGAGAGGAACAGCGGCTCGCTCGTGCCGGGAATGGACTTCGGATTGAGGCGATAACGGCCGTCGGTGAGCTGATCGATGCGCCAGAGTTGTTCCGGCGCGCCGGTGTACGGCGTCGCGGCGAGCTCGCCGCCCGCGGTGGCGGTCAGCGCGCGTTCGGTGTTCGCGATCGTGATGCGGAAGTAAGGCGCGCCCGGATATCCGCCGGCGCCGGCGACCGGCGCGATGGTCCATTTCTGCTGG
>JAEZCN010000026.1 GCA_023433515.1 Pseudomonadota bacterium | reverse complement strand
TCGATCGGATCCTCGATGGTGAGGATGTGTCCTTTCACGCGCGAGTTGATGTCGTCGATCATCGCCGCGAGCGTCGTCGACTTGCCCGAGCCCGTCTTGCCGGTGACCAGGATGAGCCCGTTGTTGGCGCGGCAGAGCTGGTGGATGGCGGGCGGGAGGTTGAGCTGCTCGAGAGTGAGCGCCTTGGACGGAATGGCGCGCATCACCGCGCCCATGCCGTTGATCTGGCGCATCACGTTCACGCGGAAGCGGCCGTACTCGCCCATGTTGTACGCGAAGTCCGCGCCGTCGTGCTCCTCGAAGCGATTGACCGCGGTCTTCGGCATGATTTCGTACAGCGTGTTCTGCACGAATTCCTTGTCGAGACGATCGGGGCGCAGCGGCTGCAGGTCGCCGTACAGGCGGATGCGCGGCGGATCTCCGGCGATGAAATGCAGGTCCGAGCCTTTCTTGCCCAGGACTTCCTTCAGGTATTCGTCGATTACGGGCATCGGTGCGGACCCTGCCTAACCACCGGAAGCAGCGTTCGTCGGAGCGACTTCGAGCTTCGGCATCAGCGAAGTATCGGTCGCGTAGCGCTGGAACGGGCGGCGATCGGACGCGTAGGTCACCGCGTCATCGGGATCGATTTCCCTGCGGGACAACGCGTCGAGCAGCGACTGGTCCATGAGGCTCATGCCGAGCTCCTTGCCCGTCATGATCTGGTTGGGAATCTGGTGCGTCTGGTCCGTCTGGATGAGTTTCGCGATCGCGCGCGTCATGACCAGGGTTTCGCAGATGGCCTTGCGGCCGCGCTGGTCGGCGGTCTTCACGAGGATCTGCGTGACCACGGCGAGCAGCGACTGCGAGAGGAAGCTCTTGGTCTGTTCGCGCTCCTCGATCGGCAGCGCATCGATGATGCGGTCGATGGTCTTGGAGGCCGAGGTCGTGTGGAGCGTGCCGAGCACGAGGTGTCCGGTTTCGGCGGCGGTCATCGCCATCGAGATGGTCTCGGCGTCGCGCAACTCGCCGACCAGGATGACGTCCGGATCCTCGCGCATCGCGGCGCGCACGCCTTCGGCGAAGGTCGGAATGTGCGTGCCGAGCTCGCGCTGGATGACCTGGCTCTGCTTGCTGCGATGGACGAACTCGATCGGGTCTTCGAGCGAGATGATGTTGAGGCGCCGCGTGGTGTTCAGGTGATCGATCATCGCCGCGAGCGTCGTGGACTTGCCCGTACCGGTCGCGCCGGTGACGAGCACCATGCCCTGGTGGTAGTCGCAGAGTTTCTTGACGACGGGTGGTAACGCCAGCCGGTCGATGCTCGGAATGTCCTGCGGAATCGCGCGGAACGTGGCGCCGATACCGGTCTCCTTGCGGAAGACGTTGACGCGGAAGCGGCCGCCGTCCGTGGTGACGTACGAGAAGTCGAGATCGTTGCCCTTCGCGAAGTACTCGTGCTGGTTCTTCGTGAAGATCTCGGTCAGGTAACTCTCGAGTTCCTGGTCGCCGACATCGCGGAACTTGATCGGCATCAGGTCGCCGTTCATGCGCAGCATGGGCGGAACGCCGACGGCCAGGTGCACGTCGGAACAATTCTGCTGCATACCGAGCTTCAGGAAGGCATCGATACGGGCCACGTCGGGGCGCTCTCCGGATCAGTTATGTCTCACCAAGCATGCGACGGTGAGGCGGGATCCAAGTGTGACGCACTGCGCGATTATTCGCGAGCGTCAGGCACTTAGCGGTATTTCACCGGAATTTTTCGAGGGCCGCCCGCAGCTCCTGCATCGTCTGGAAGCGTTTGTCCTTGTCGACGGACATGGCCTGCATGATGACTTCGGGCAGGCCGGGGGGCAGAGCAGGGTTCAGCTCGCGCGGCGGACGCGCCTTGCCCTGCACGTGCTGGTACATCACGGACATGTGATCGCCACGCGCATAGGGCGGCACGCCCGTCATGATTTCGTAGAGGATCACTCCCAGCGCGTAAACGTCCGCGCGCTGGTCGACCTTCTTGCCCAGGATCTGCTCGGGCGCCATGTACTTCGGCGAACCGATGACATATCCGGTCTTCGTGAGCTGCGTGTCGCCTTCGCGCTGCGCGGCGGCCACGCCGAAGTCCACGATCTTGAGCAGGCCTTCGTTGTTGATCAGCACGTTCGCGGGCTTGAGGTCGCGATGGACGATGCCGACCGCGTGCGCGACTTCCATGCCGGTGCAGATGTCGATGCCGAAGCCGAGCGCGCGGGCCAGCGGCATGGGCTTCTCGCCGACCACTTCGCTGCCGAGCGTGTGCGAGGGGAAGTACTCCATCGAGATGGCGTAGTTGCCCTGGATGAACAGGAAGTCGTAGATGCGGATGACGTTGTGGTGCGTGATCTTGCGGCTGTACCGCAGCTCATGCACGAAGCGCTTCATGATCTCTTCGTCTTCCGAAACGTTCGGGTTCAGGAACTTGAGGATCAGGCGCTCGTCGACGACGGTGTCTTCCATGAGCAGCACCGTGCCGAACGCGCCCTTGCCGATGCGCTCGACGAACTTGTAACGGCCCTCGATGATGTCGCCGGGCTTGAGCGTCTGGATGTCGAGCTTCTGTGGCCCGGCCATCTGCTCGGCCTGCTTGATCGAGCGCTGCACTTCCTGCTCGGACATGAGCAACGTGCGCGCGGGCTGCTGCGCGGCGATCGTGGGTGGCGCCGCTTCGGGGCGCGGCCGCGGAGGAGGCACGGGGGCCGACTGCATGTTCGGAGCCTGCGTCGCGCCTTCCGAGCGAAGTCCCGCCGGCGTCGACACCGGAATCCTGTTCTGTGTCGACGACAGCCGCGAGCCGCTGACCGAGAAGCGCGAATCGAGATCCGACAGCGCACGCAGCGCCGCCTGGGCCACGGTCTGTTCGGGATCCGCGGAGTGGCCCTGGATCTGCACGCGGATGGCCTCGAGCCTGCGCTCGTCGGCGAGCTTGGCGAGCGACGAGATCGCCTCGATGCGGATGTCCTTCTCGTCGCGCTGGAGCATCGGCAGCACGGCGTCGATGACCTTGTGATCGCCGAGCCGGCCGAGCGCGCGCACGACCACGGGCAGGGACCGCGCGGGAGTCGTGTCCAGCATTTCGAGCAGGCGCGGCACCGCGCGTTTGCTGCCGATTTCCGCCAGCGCGTCGACCGCGCGTTCGCTGACCCACCAGTCCTTGTCCTTGGTGGCGTCGATGAGATGACCGACGGCACGGTCGTCCTTGGTCTGATTCAGGATTTCCACCGCGGCGCGGCGCACGTCCGGATCCTGATCTCCCACGAGCTGCAGCACGGCCTCGACGACCTTCGGGCCACCGATCTTGCCGAGCGCATCGGCGGCGCGGCTGCGTACCCACCAGTCGTCGTCGGCGACGGCCTCGAGCAGATCCTTGACCGACTTCGAGGTGCCGATCTCGTTGAGGACTTCCACCGCCGCGCGACGCGCGTATTCGTTTTCGTCCTTGAGGACCGGGATCAGGTACTTGATCGTTTCCGGGTCGTTCGCGCGGATCACGACGTCGACGGCCTTGTTCTGCACGTCGATCTCGGGATCGCGCAGCAGTGCGCAGACCTTTTCGACGTCGATCGCGCCGTCCATTTTCGCGAGCGCGGAGAGCGTCGCCGAGCGCACGAGCTTGTTCGTGTCGTTGAGCTGCTGCTGCAACGCGCGCGAGACCTCAGGTTTCGGGAAACGCGACAGGATGTTGATGATGTGCAGGCGCGCGACGGGATCCTTGCCGTTCAGGCGGCCGACGAGCTCGGGCAGGTCGTTGTCGGTCGCGATCTCTCCGAGGATGCGGAACAGCGCGGCTTTCTCGTTCGCTTCCTGCTTGTAGGCCGACTGCAGGATTTCACGCACCGAGAGGCGGGCGCGATGCGCGTTGATCACGTCGAGCAGCGCGGACTTGGCCACCCCTTCGGTGGCCAGCGCGTCGAGCAACATCGTGGCCGGGTAGGCACGGCTGCTCGAGAGGGCCCAGGCCACTCCGGCGACCACGCGCGGGCTGCCCGTGATCATCGCCTCGATGAATTTCGGAAACGTCTTCTGGTTGACGAGGCCGGTCAGCACCTCGATGTAGGCCACGGTCGCGATCTTGTCGGCGTCCGCGAGCGCGGCCGTTACAGGTTCGATCGCGCCCGGGCCCAGCTCGCGAAGCTTCGCGATGGCCTTCTGCGTTTGAGGAGCCGCGACGTCGGTCGCTTCCTTGAGCTCCGTGATGAACCGGTCTGCCCGGATGTTGGTGAAAAAACTCATGGAACGGGTGACCCGCCTGGCGCCCACCGACTCCGGTCCTGCGATGCGCTCACGGGTTGATACAAGCTTGCCGTCCTTACTGCCCCTGCTACAAAAATTATGCCACATGTCTCGCCCGTGGCAGCCGATTCGGTAGAATCCGGCCCCCCGCAGTCCCGGCGGACATTCAAGAATCTTATGGTTGCAGAGCTTTCCGCCGAATTTCGCGCACTGGTCGAAAGTTATTCCGACCCGTTCGTGGGGACGACGCTCGGAAACGCGAAAGCGGTCGAATCCGTGGAACTGAAAGGTGAACGGGCTCACGTTCGCGTGGCACTCGGCTTCCCCATCGACGATTACCGCGAGGAATTCACGCGGGGACTCGCCGCGCATCTGAAAGCGGGCGGAGCGCCCGCGAACGTCGAAATCGAAGTCGTCGCGAAGATCGCCGCGCATGCCGTGCAGCGGCAGCTCTCGCCGCTCGCCGGTGTTCGCAACATTGTCGCGGTCGCGTCCGGAAAGGGCGGCGTCGGCAAGTCGACTGTCGCGGCCAATCTCGCTCTGGCGTGGGCACGCCAGGGTGCGCGCACCGGCATCCTCGATGCGGACATCTACGGCCCGAGCCAGCCCATCATGCTGGGTCTCGCCGGCCAGAAGCCCACGTCGCCGGACGGCAAACGCATCAAGCCGCTCATCGCGCACGGCGTCGCGGCGATGTCGATCGGATTCCTCATCGATCCCGAGCAGCCGATGGTGTGGCGCGGACCGATGGTGACGCAGGCGCTGACCCAGCTGCTCAACGACACCGACTGGGGCGATCTCGATTACCTCGTGATCGACATGCCGCCCGGCACGGGCGACATCCAGCTCACGCTCGCGCAGCGTGTGCCGGTGGCGGGCGCCGTGATCGTGACGACGCCGCAGGACATCGCGCTCGCGGACGCCCGCAAGGGGCTCAAGATGTTCGAGAAGGTCAACGTGCCCGTGCTCGGCGTGGTCGAGAACATGAGCGTGCACGTGTGCGGCAACTGCGGCCACGTGGAACACCTGTTCGGCGCCGGCGGCGGCGCGCGCATGGCCGCACAGTACGGCGTCGAGTTGCTGGGCGAACTACCGCTGGATGCGCGAGTTCGCGAAGAGGCGGACGGGGGCGCCCCGACTGCTGTGGCCGCGCCGGATTCGCCACACGCCGCGCCGTATTTCACGATGGCGCGCCGGACAGCCGCCGCGCTCGCGCGGCGCGCGAAGGACCGGTCGACGTTGTTCCCGAAGATAGTCATAGAAGAAAGTTAGCCCGCGAAAGGGAGTCAGATGAGCATCAAGTCGGACCACTGGATCCGCCGCATGGCGGCGCAACAGAAGATGATCGAGCCGTTCGCGCCCGAGCAGGTGCGTACCGCGGCCGATGGTCACAAGATCGTGTCGTACGGCACCTCGAGCTACGGCTACGACGTGCGCTGTTCGCGTGAGTTCAAGATCTTCACGAACATCAACTCGACGATCGTGGATCCGAAGGCGTTCGACGAGAAGAGTTTCGTGGACTTCACCGGCGACGTGTGTATCATTCCGCCCAACTCCTTCGCACTAGCTAGAACGGTCGAATACTTCCGGATACCGCGCTCGACGCTGGTAGTTTGTCTCGGTAAATCGACATACGCACGTTGCGGTGTAATCGTAAACGTAACGCCTTTGGAACCCGAGTGGGAAGGCCACGTTACCCTCGAGTTCTCCAACACCACTCCGCTGCCCGCCAAGATCTACGCGAACGAAGGCGTCGCGCAGATGTTGTTCTTCGAGTCGGATGAGATCTGCTCGACGTCGTACAAGGATCGCGGCGGGAAGTACCAGGGGCAGACGGGCGTCACGCTGCCGAAGACTTAGTCAGGCGCAGGCGCCACATCGGAGAACGGCCCCGACGCGGGGCCGTCCGTGAAGTGAAAGAGGGGCTGCTAGTCGATCGACTCGATGAGCAGGGTGAATTCCAGTTTGCCCTTGCGGGTGCGTTCGGCCTTCACGGGTAGATAGCCGAGGGCCGGGGCGACCCACGTGCGCGTGAGGCGCTGGGAGCCGGAACGCTGGCTCGTGTAGACCAGCGTGTCGAACCGGCCGAGCGCGGTGTCGATCTGCTTTTCGCCTTCGAGCTTGAGCTGGTATTCCTTCACCTTGCCATCGCCGTCCACGAGCCACACGGTATCGTGGAGCTTCCGTTCCTGGAGATTGCGCAACGACGCGATCTGCAGGGACATCGGGTCCTGCGCGTTCTCGGGCAGCTCGGCGTCCACCGGATTTCCCTTGGCCGTGCCGGTGACGCGCTTGTTCTTCCAGTCGAAACGCAGGTCGATGGGCCGTTCCTTCTCGTCGGTGCCGCGAAACCGCTGCGGCACGACGTGCCCGTCCACGATCTTGAAAGTGCTGGTCTGCGACAACGAATCCGGTAGCGCCATGCGGAACATGCCGCGCGGCTCGTTCATCGTTTCGTATTCGAACGTGCCGTCGCCCAGCGCGCGCAATTCGATCGACGAACTGGCGGCCGAGATGCCTTTCCATTCGACCACGTAGTTCGCGCGGAACGGCTTCATGTCGACGGGGTCCGCGAGCGCTGCGGCGGTGCAGAGCGCGAGCACGACGAACACGCGCTCAAGCAGCTTCATCGCTTTCCTCGACGAGCGGCTCGGCGAGCGGTTCGCCGTCGAAATACACGGCGCCTTCGCGCCAGGCGACCCGACCGGTGGCAATGAGCGAGCAGACATGCGGGTAGATGATGTGTTCGAGCGTATGAACCCGCGCTGAAAGGGTTTCCGGCGTGTCGCCCGCGCGGATCCTGAGGCGTCCCTGCATGATCACGGGTCCGCCGTCGAGCTCGGGCGTGACGTAGTGCACGCTCGCGCCGTGGTGCGAATCGCGGGCCGCGATCGCCCGCGCATGCGTATCGAGGCCCTTGTACCTGGGCAGCAGCGAGGGATGGATGTTGAGCAGCTTTCCCGCGAATCGCTGCACGAATCCTTCCGAGAGGATCCGCATGAAACCCGCGAGCGCGACGAGTCGCGCGCCACAGGTTTCGATCTCGGAAGCCAGCGCGGCATCGAAGGTCTCGCGATCGGGAAACTGCCTCACGGGCACGACCGAGGTCGGCACGCCGAGCGCCGCGGCACGCGCGATTCCGCCGGCCGTGTCGCGGTCGGCGATGACCCTGACTACTTCGTAGCGGCTGCCGGGCGCGAGCGCCGCGCGCGCGATGGCTTCCATGTTGCTGCCGCGGCCGGAGATGACCACCGCGACGGGCAGCTTCATTCTTCGATCACCACACCGCGGGAGCCACGCCCGAGAACGCCGATCACGCTCGCGGTTTCACCGGTCGCGCGCAGCTGGGCGAGGGCGGCATCCACGTCGGCCGGTGCGACCACCACCACCATGCCGATGCCGCAGTTGAACGTGCGATACATCTCGGCGGCGCTGACCTTGCCCGCGGCGGCCAGCCAGTCGAACACCGGATCGCGCGCCCACGAGCGCCGCTGCAGCACGACCTCGAGCCCCTCCGGAATCACGCGCGGGATGTTGTCGGTGAGACCGCCGCCCGTGATGTGGGCGAATCCCTTCACCGGGATCTTCCGCGCGAGCGCGAGCATCGACTTCACGTAGATGCGGGTCGGAGTCAGCAGCCGATCGAACAGCGGCTTGCCGTCGAGCTGCGTTTTTTCGTTCGCGCCCGCCACGGACACCAGCTTGCGGATCAGCGAATAGCCGTTCGAATGCGGTCCGGAAGAGGAGAGACCGATCACGACGTCGCCCGCGGCCGTCGTGGCGCCGTCGATGATGCGGTCGCGCTCGACGATGCCGACACAGAAGCCTGCGAGATCGTAGTCATCGCCGTGATACATGCCAGGCATCTCGGCGGTTTCGCCGCCGACCAGCGCCGCGCCGGCGAGTTCGCAGCCCTCGGCGATGCCGCGGATCACCGACTCGGCGACTTCCACCTTGAGCTTCCCGGTGGCGTAATAGTCGAGGAAGAACAGCGGTTCCGCGCCCGAGACCGCGACATCGTTCGCGCACATCGCGACGAGGTCGATGCCGATCTTGTCGTGCCGCCCCGTGTCGATCGCGAGCCTGAGCTTCGTGCCGACGCCGTCCGTGCCGGAGACCAGTACGGGCTTGCGGTAGCGGTCGAGTGGCACCTCGACGAGCGCGCCGAAGCCGCCGATGCCGGCGAGGACCTCGCGGCGCATCGTGCGCCTGACCACTGGTTTGATGCGTTCGACGAGCTCGTCGCCCGCGTCGATATCGACGCCTGCGTCTCGGTAGGTGAGTCCGGATTCGGTCATGAATGGCTTGTGTCTGCGGGCACGACAGCCCGGGAAAAAACGTGCGATATTGTAGCCAATGCGCACATTCATCGTCAGTTTAGTCGGCGCCGTGCTGCTGCTGGTCGCGCGCGACGCTTTCGCCCTGCGCCAGGTACGCGTCTACGAGGCGACCGTCGCCGCGCAGACCGACGCCGCCGTGCAGGCGCAGGCCGCGCTGCGCCAGGTGCTGGTGCGCGCGACCGGATCGCGCGATGCGGCCAATGATCCCGCCCTCTCGGGCATTCTCGCGAACGCGCAGCAATACGTGCTCGTCACGCGGCCGCCGGCGAGCGGTCCCGGCGTCCAGGTGGTCTTCGATGCCGCGGCGCTCGAGCGCGACATCCTCGCGGCCGGCCGCACGATCTGGTCGAGCGAGCGGCCACTGGTGCTGATCGTGCTCACCGGGGGACCCGCGAGCGGCGCCTTCGAATCCCGGCGACAGGTCGAGGGTGCGCTCGATGCGACCGCCAATCGCCGCGGGCAACCGATCCGCGTGGCGCGGCCCGAAGGCGTGGGCCTGCCCGCGATGGGGGACATCCCCGCCGACACCGGCCTGGCGACCGCGCAGCGCCTCGGCGCCGACGCGGTGCTCGTCGGATATGGCGACGCGGTGCCGGGCGGTGGCGCGTGGCGCTGGGCGCTGACGGCGCCCGGTGTCAACGAAAGCTGGAGCGGCGCGCTCGAGGAAGGCGTGAACGTCGCGGCCGACGTCTTCGCGCGCCAGGACATCGCGAATGCGTCGTTGCCCGAAGTCGAACTATTGGTCGAGATCGAAAACGTGCCCGGCCTGCGGGAATACGCGCGGGCTTCGCAGCTTCTCGCCGAATCCCCCGTCGTGCGCGGCGTGCATCTGGCCGAAGCGGCCGGATCGCGCGCCACGTTTTCGGTGCTCGTGCGCGGCGGCACCGACAACTTGCTCGATTCGCTTTCGACCAACCCGTATCTCACCCGCGGCGATCCCGAGGCGGGAGGACATCTCGCGTTCCGCCTGAACTAGCAAACGTGCTGCGTCACCTTCCCAATTTCATCTGTCTCGTTCGCATCGCGCTGATCTGGCCCACGATCGCCGCGCTGTATGCCGGCGAATACTGGACCGCGCTCGGTTTCGTCGCGGTCTGCGCGGTCTCGGACGGTCTCGACGGCTGGCTCGCGAAGCGATTCAACTGGACCTCGCACCTCGGCAAGATCCTCGACCCGCTGGCGGACAAACTACTCCTCGTCTCGCTGTTCCTCGCCGCGACCTGGATCAACCTGCTGCCCTGGTGGCTCACGGCCGTGGTCGTGGCGCGCGACGTCATGATCGGTGGCGGCGCGGTCATCTACCGGCTGTGGTTCGGACCGCTGCATGGCCGGCCCACGATGCTGAGCAAGGTCAACACCGGCTTCCAGCTCGCGGTTGCGCTCGCCGCGATCCTCGGTGCCGCGGCCGGCTTCCCGACCCGCGAGATGGTCACGGCGCTCGCCATCGTGACGCTGCTCACCACCATCGCCTCGGGCGCCGACTACCTGTCGATGTTCACGCGCCGCGCGCTCGCGACCGGATCCTGAAGCGACCGAGTTCCCGATGCGACAGCTGACACTCGGCGTACAACTGAAAGAGCGCGCGACGTTCGCGAGTTTCCTGACCGCGCGCAACGTCGAGCTCGTCGAGCACCTGCGCAATCTTTCGGCGACCCGGCCGGCGGGGGCCACCTGGATCGCCGGCCCGCACACGGCCGGAAAATCGCACCTGCTGCAAGCGGTGTGCGCCGCCGTTCCGTCCGGCGTGCGCGCCGCCTATCTGCCCCTCGAATCGCTGCTGCCGTTCGGTCCGGCGGCGCTCGATGGCGCCGAGACGCTCGACGTGGCCTGTTACGACGACGTGCAGAGCATCGCGGGTTTCGCCGACTGGGAACAAAAGCTGTTCTCGTCGTGGCAGCGCGCGCTCGAGCGGAACACGACCCTGTTGTTCGCGGCACGCGAAAACGCCGCGCACGTCGCGTTCGACCTGGCCGATCTCAAGTCGCGACTGGCGTCCGCCACCGCATTCGTGGTGCGCGAGCTCAACGACGACGAACAGCTCGAGGCGTTGTACCTGAGGGCACGGTTGCGCGGGTTCGAGCTCCCCGCGGAAACCGCGCGGTATCTGCAGCGGCGTTTTCCGCGCGACATGCGCTCGCTGTGCGACATCCTCGATACGCTCGACGACGCGGCGTTCGCCGCGCAGCGTCGGATCACGGTGCCGTTCATCCGCGGCATCGTCGACGCCAAGGCCGGCTGAGCCGGAATACTCCGCGGGCGCCTATCTACGTCCCGCGCGGCCTGCGGCCAGCGTCGCCGCGACTTCCCCGACCCGCTTGCCGAGCACGTGCGCGAGCGTGATCTCGTCCTCGCTGAGCGTCGCGGGCTGCGGCGCGAGACCCGCGACGTGCGTGGCGCCATAAGGCGTGCCCCCGCTGCGCGTCTGGTTGAGCGCCTTCTCGGTGAACGGCACACCCATGAACAACATGCCGTGGTGGATCAGCGGCAATGCCATCGTGAGCAGCGTGGTTTCCTGGCCGCCGTGCATGGTCTGCGACGAGGAGAATACGGCGGCCGGTTTTCCCGCGAGCGAGCCGTCGAGCCATACCGACGAGGTGCCGTCGATGAAGTACTTGAGCGGCGCGGCCATGTTGCCGAATCGGGTCGGACTGCCTAACAACAGGCCGTCGCAGCGGCGCAGCTCCTCGAGCGTCGCGTAAGGGGCGCCCGCATCGGGCACGGTCTTCACGGGACGTTCGCTCTCGGCGCTCACGGGCGGCACCGTGCGCAATGTGGCGCTGCAACCCGGAACGGATTCGACGCCGCGCGCCGCGTGGCGCGCGAGTTCGCCCACGGCGCCGTAGCGGGTGTAGTAGATGATGAGTATCTCGGTCATGGTGCTCCATGATAAACATGCCGCATGGTTGTTTGCCGCCGATCATGGGTGTCCGGCCGGGTCCAGGGCGTCTTCTACCGCGCAACCTGCGTGCGCAAGGCGGAGTCGTGTGGCCTCAAGGGTTTCGCGCGCAATCTGCCCGACGGCCGCGTCGAAGTGCTGGCCTGTGGAGATCAGGCCACGGTCGAGCAGTTCATCGCGTGGTTATGGGAAGGATCGCCCGCCTCGAAGGTGACGGGCGTCGAGACGACGCCGTGCGACGAGTCGGAAGCTCAGCGGCTGACGGGATTCAGCTCGGCGTGACGGTCGTGATATGAATGGCCGAGATCGTCCGCGCCGTTCCAGCGCGTCCACTGGTCGATCACCTTGTCGGAATACCAGCGCTTGCCGACGCTGCCGTTGTAACGCGCCAGCGCGCGCGCGATGTTGTTGTTCTCGCGTTTGAGATAGAACCGGAAGATCGCGCAGCCCATGCGGATGTTCTCGGAGACCTTCACGAGCTGGTGCCGGCGCATGCCGAGATTCTCCGGCCAGAAGGGCATGACCTGCATCAATCCCACCGCACCCGCGTGTGAAACCGCGTAGCGATTGAAATTGCTCTCGATCTCCATGATGGCCATGACGAGCCCGGGCGGAATGCGTATCTCGCCCGGGCGATTCGCCTCGCAGAAGACGTTCTTGAGGATCGCCATGCGCTCCTCGCGATCCGGCACGCGCTTGCGCAGACGCGGCTCCATCATCTTGTACCAGACGGCGGAGTCGTAACGATCCTCGAAACATTCCGCCTGGTCGATCGCGTGCTGGACGGCGCTCTTGAGCTCGGGCTCGCGCTGCGCTTCCACGGCCGGAGCCGCCAAAGCAGTAGACGGAGCCGAGGCAAGCGGCAGCAGGGCGAGCAGGGGCAGGACGAAGCGCATGCCCCGGATTAGATAGCTACCCGAGCTTCGCGCGCAACGTGGCAATCGCATCGGCGAGGGGGAATTCTTCGGCCGCCTCGGCGCGCCGGTGGCGGTATTCGAGCTTGCCGGCCTCGAGGCCGCGCTCGCCCACCACCACGCGGTGCGGGATTCCGATGAGCTCGGAGTCCGCGAACTTGACGCCCGGTCGCTCGTCGCGGTCGTCGAGCAGCACGTCGTAACCGGCGGCGAGCAGGTCGTTGTAGAGGCGTTCTGCGGTATCCCGGACACGTTGCGACTTCGATGCGTTGAGCGGAACGATGACCACCTGGAAGGGCGCGATGGCGTCCGGCCAGATGATGCCGCGGGCATCATGATTCTGTTCAATGGCCGCGGCTACGACGCGCGTCACACCGATCCCGTAGCAGCCCATGTGCAGGGTGGCCGCCTTGCCGGTTTCGTCGAGCACGGTCGCGCCCATGGACTCGCTGTACTTCCTGCCGAGCTGGAAGATGTGGCCGACCTCGATGCCGCGCGCGATGGACAAGGTCCCCTTGCCGGTGGGCGAGGGGTCGCCCGGCACCACGTTGCGGATGTCGACCGCGACCGGTTCGGGCAGGTCCCGACCCCAGTTCACGCCCGTGAGGTGCGCGTCTTTCTTGTTCGCGCCACAGACGAAATCCGCGAGCGCGACGGCCGAATGATCGGCATAAACCTTGCCCTTGAAACCGACGGGTCCGATGTATCCGGCCTCCGCGCCCGTGCCGGCGGAAATGGCCGCGCCCGACGCCATGCGCAGCGGGTTCGCGACGCCGGGCAGTTTTTGCGCCTTCACCGCGTTCAACACGTGATCGCCGCGCACTACCAGCGCCACGACGCCGCCATCGGCGCCTTCGACTAACAAGGTCTTCGCGACCTTGCTCGCGTCGACTTTCAGGAAAGCGGTGAGGGCTTCGATCGTACCGGCATTCGGAGTCGCCACTTCCGCCATCGAGGCGCTCGACGCCGCGCGCGGCGTCGACGGAGCCACCGCGCTGGCGAGTTCGATGTTCGCGGCGTAGCTGTCGCCATCGGAGAAGACGATGGCGTCCTCGCCGGATTCGGCGAGCACGTGGAACTCCTCGGAGCCGCTGCCGCCGATGGCGCCCGTATCCGCCTTCACCGAGCGGAACTTGAGACCCAGCCGGGTGAAGATCGCCGTGTAGGCGCGATGCATCGCGTCGTACCCTTCCTGCAACGACTGCTCGGTCAAGTGGAAGGAGTACGCGTCCTTCATGAGGAATTCGCGCGCGCGCATCACGCCGAAACGTGGCCGGCGTTCGTCGCGGAATTTCATCTGGACCTGGTAGAAGTTCACCGGCAGCTGGCGGTAGCTCTTGAGCTCGTTGCGCGCGATGTCGGTGATCACTTCCTCGTGCGTGGGACCGAGGCAGAAGTCGCGCTCGTGGCGGTCCTTGATGCGCAGCAGCTCGGGGCCGAACTGCTCCCACCTGCCGGACTCGGCCCACAATTCGGCGGGAATGACGCCCGGCATGAGCAGTTCCAGCGCGCCGGCACGATCCATCTCCTCGCGTACGACCTTCTCGACCTTGCGCATGGCGCGCAGGCCCAGCGGCATCCAGGTGTACAGCCCGGCGGCGAGCTTGCGAATGAGGCCCGCGCGCAGCATGAGCTGATGGCTCACGACTTCGGCATCGGCGGGAGTTTCCTTGGTCGTGTTGACCGGGTATTGGGACCAGCGCATAGGGGCGCGAGAGTGTATCAGGTCGCCTGATTTCGCCTATGATCCCGACGTGAATTCAGACCCCACGAACCCCGACGCGAAGAACCAGAATCCGCCGAGCCGCGGCATCTATCTGTTGCCGAACCTGCTCACCACCGGATGCCTGTTCTCCGGTTTCTACTCCATCGTGGCGGCAATCGACCGCAACTTCGCGGTCGCGGGCGGTGCCGTGTTCATCGCGATGCTGTTCGACGGCCTCGACGGCCGCGTGGCGCGCTGGACCCGGACCGAGAGCCCGTTCGGCAAGGAATACGACAGCCTGGCGGACATGGTGGCATTCGGCCTCGCGCCCGCGGTGCTCGTGTACCAGTGGGGCGTGATCCGCATCGGCGAATACGGACAGGAATGGCGCCAGTTCGGCTGGATCATCGCGTTCTTCTACGCGTTGTGCGCGGCGCTGCGCCTCGCGCGGTTCAACACGCACACCGCGAGCGGCGACAAGCGCTACTTCCAGGGACTGCCGAGTCCGTCGGCGGCCGCGACGGTCGCGGCGTTCGTGTGGTTCTTCGCCAAGTGGCGCGAACCCGGCCTGCCGGGCCTGGTGCTCGCGTTCGCGGTGACGGGATACGCGGCGGCGCTGATGGTCTCCTCGTTCAGCTACCTGAGCCTGAAGCAGATAGACGTGACCGCGCGCGTGAAATATTCCTACATCGGCTTCGTGATCCTGCCGATGCTGTTCCTGATCAGCGTGGATCCGCCGACCATGTTGTTCGCGATGTTCGTTTCGTACGCTACGTATGGCCCCGTGCAGTGGATAGGTCGCAAGTTGCGGCGCCCGCGAAGCGCCGACGGGGGGTGATCGTGCGGCCCGGTAGTTTGCGCAACGCGTACCTGGATGCCCTCGGCATCGATCGCTGGGTGCCGCGCAACGCGCCGCTGGAAATCGTGCAGGCGGAGGTGGCGCAGCCCGCGCACGTTCGCGCGCCGGGCCCGCCATCGATCGTGGCGCGCGACGAGGCCCCGGCGATCCAGCCGCCCGCGCCGCGCATCGAACTGGCGAACGACTGGGGACCGCTGCGCGAGCAGGTCGCCGCGTGTACCGCCTGCGACCTCTGCAAGACCCGCACGCAGGCCGTGTTCGGCGTGGGAAACACGCGCGCGGAATGGATGGTGATCGGCGAAGCGCCGGGCGCGGAAGAGGACCGGCAGGGCGAGCCCTTCGTCGGGCGCGCGGGCCAGTTGCTCAATGCCATGCTGCTCGCGATCGGCCTCCCGCGCGAGACGGTGTTCATCGCCAACATCCTCAAGTGCCGGCCGCCGGGCAACCGCGATCCGAAACCCGAGGAGGTTTCGAAGTGCCTGCCGTATCTCTCGCGGCAGATCGCGCTGCTCGAGCCGAAGATGCTGCTGGCGGTGGGGCGCATCGCCGCGCAGAACCTGCTGGCCACGGATGCGCCGCTGGCGCGGCTGCGCGGCAAGCTGCATCGTTTCGGCGAGGCGGGCACGCCGCTCGTCATCACGTACCACCCGGCCTATCTACTGCGCAGCCCGGGAGACAAGCGCAAGGCGTGGGAAGATCTCAAGTTCGCGCGCGCCACCTGCGCATCGCTGGGGAACTGATGGCCGCCGCACGGGAAAACATGCGCGAAGTGCCCGAGGTCCACATCCGTCCGATGATGGAGCTCGACCTGCCGGACGTGGCGGCGATCGAGAAGCGCAGTTATGCGTTTCCGTGGAGCGAGAACATCTTCCGCGACTGCCTGCGTGTCGGTTATTCGTGTCGCGCGCTCGACATGGCCGGGCAGATCATCGGCTACGGCGTCATGAGTCTCGGAGCGGGTGAGGCGCACATCCTCAACATCTGCGTGCGCGACGAGTTCCGTAACCTCGGGTTCGGCAGGCGGCTGCTCGAACATCTGCTCGAGCGCGCCGCGGCGGCCGGTGTCGCGGAGGCGTTCCTCGAAGTGCGTCCCTCGAATCTCTCGGCGATCCGGCTGTACCAGAAGCTGGGGTTCGAGCAGATCGGCATCCGGCGCGGGTATTACCAGGCCGCGGACGGGCGCGAAGACGCGATCGTGCTGAAGCTCGAGATCAAGTCCGCCACGACCTGATCATCCCGCCGACCCGGCGTTTCTCACGCGGCATCCGCGGCCGGCAGGATGTTCGCATTGAGTCGGAAAAGGTTGTCGGGGTCGTATTTCCTCTTGAGCCTTTGCAACCGCGGGTAGTTTGGGCCGTAGTTTGCCGCCACGCGCGAGCGCTGGTCGTCCGTGTACGCGTTGACATAGAAGCCCTGGGTCAGCGGTTCGAGCGACCTCCAGGCGGCGCGCAGCGTTTCCAGGCGCCACGCATCCTCCGCTGGATCCGTCCAGCTCTTGCTGAGCATGATCCAGTAGTTCGATCCGCGATTCGGAAACGCCGAGGCCGAGACCGGCTTCCGGCTGATCGCGCCGCCGCCGTGCTGGAACACGATCGAGAAGCTGCCGGGCGGAGCGCTCTCGAAGACCTCGATGCACTGGTGGATCCTGCGCGACGTGAGCGCGTCGACGAAGCCGGACTTGCCGTAGAAACGGATTCCATGCGCCAGTTTTCCGTCGGAGCCCGACTGCAGGTCGAGGTATGGCATGGGCGCGATGCGGTCGAACGCCGGTCTGCCGAATGCACGTAGCGGCGCGAGGGCTTTCTCGCCTCGAGCCATGTCGCCCGACCAGCAAGCCTCGATCAGGATCAGTGCGCCATCCGGTGTCGCCACCATCGCGGCGTCGAGGTTGAGCTCATCGGGAGCTTCGAGCGAAAGATCCGCGTGCAGGCGCAAGACGCTCTCGGCCTGTGCGATGGGCCAGGCGATCGCGCCGCCGAGGATCGTCGGGTTCATCGAATGCAGTTCGTACTCGAATGCCGTCGCGATACCGAAATTGCCGCCGCCACCGCGCAATCCCCAGAAGAGATCCGCGTTCTCCTCGTTGCTGGCGGTGATCAGTCGGCCGTCCGCGGTGACCAGGTCCACGGATTTCAGGTTGTCGCAGGCGAGTCCGAAACGCCGGCCGACGCGGCCGAGTCCGCCACCGAGAGTGAGGCCGGCCGCGCCCGTGTGCGAGACCGTTCCCGACGTGGTCACGAGGCCGTGCGCGAGTGCCGCGCGATCCAGGTGCCTGAGCAGCGCGCCGCCCTCGACGTGCGCGATGCCATGGCACGGATCGATCTGCACCTCCTGCATCGGCGAAACGTCGATCACGATGCCGCCATCGCAGGTCGACTTGCCCGAGAGGCTATGGCCGCCAGCGCGCACCGCCGTGAGGAGACGATGGCCATGCGCGAATTCGACGGCGCGCACCACGTCGGCGGGCGCGGCGCAGCGCACGATGAGTGCTGGCCGGTTGTCGAACATGCCGTTCCATATCCGCCGTGCGGCGTCGTAGCCGGGCGCGGAGGGGAGGAGGACTTCGCCGCGCAGGCTCTTCGCGAGATCGTTGAGATCTGTGCCACGCAGCGAGAGCAAGTCTCCTTCTGGAGTGCGCGCGGGAATGTCCGGCCACGTCGTCGCTGCTGCGGCGAGTAGCCGTCGTGCTGGCCAGATCGAGATCATGCCGGCGGTGCTTCGGAGGAAATCTCGGCGTTTCATGGGCTCAGGATGCGCACGGCCACATGCTGAATCCAGTGATATGATTTCAGCGATATGCTGAATGAAATGGATCTCTCGCGCATGGACCTCAACCTGCTGGTGCTGTTCGACACCGTGCTCAGGGAGAAGCACGTCGGACGCGCGGCCGCGCGCCTGCACCTGTCGCCGTCCGCCGTGAGCCACGGCATCCGGCGGCTGCGCCAGACTTTCAACGACCCGGTGTTCCTCAAGCATCCCAAGGGTGTCGTGCCGACCGCGCGCGCGCTGGCGATGGCGGAGCCCGTCGCGCAGGTGCTCGCGCAGGTCCGCCACGTGATCGCGGCCGCCGATCGATTCGATCCGCGACGCTCGCGGCGACGGTTCGTCATCGGCGCGCCGGATGCGATTTCCGTGGTGGCGCTGCCCGCCGTGATCGCGAAGATCTCGCAACAGGCGCCGGGAATCGGCATCAGCGTGCGGCACCTGCAACCGGTTGAACTGACCGCCGCGCTCGACGCGCGCGAGATCGACGTGGCGCTCTATCCACTCGAGGAGATCCCCGCGCGTTTCGACGCGACGCTGCTGTACGAAGAGGACTTCGTCATTGCGGCGCGGGCCGATCACCAGCTGGGCAGGCGTCCGTCGCTCGACAGGTACTGTGCCGCGCGGCACCTGCTGGTATCGGGCAAGGGCGAGGCATATGGCGTCGTCGACGACGTGCTCAAACAGCACGGTCGTTCGCGCGAAGTCGCGCTGACCGTCCCGGGTTTCATGTTCGCGCTCGCGATCATCGGCTCGACCGACCTGATCGGCACGCTGCCGAGAAGCCTGTTGCGAGTTCACGCCGCGCGTTTCGGCGTCGTGGCGCTCGAGCCGCCACTGCCTTTCGTGCGATCGGGCATTCGTGTCGTGGCGCCGAAGGCGGCCTCGGTGGATCTTGGCATCGCCGGGCTCAAGAACCTGCTGGGGGAGTCGCTGTCCAGGCACGCGCGTGGGCGGCGGAAACCTAGTTAGATAGCCCCGCGCGCATCCGGTGACGATACTCGGCGTCTTCTTGCCAGTGGCATTGAGGACGGTCGACCATTGGCAAAATCAATGATCGATGCGTTGAGCCCCGGTTATCCGGCCGTCTATAAATTCCCCGCACTTGAAGAATACCAAGGCGGCGAACAGCCGCTTCCAACGGGGGGAATAGATGATCCATTGCAATCATGCGCGCGGCGCAGGCCTGCGCGCGCCCATCAATCCGATGAATCGCCGGACGACTGCCCTGGCTCTCGCCATCAGCGCGGCGCTCGGTACGGCCGCGTACCCGGTGCTGGCGGCGGAAGGTGACGTGGAGCCGGGCAATGTCGCCGCGAGCTCCAGCGAGCCCACGCGGCTGCGCGAGGTCGTGGTGACTGCGCCGCGCATGCTTGCGCCACTGACCGTGGAAATGGACGCGAAGCTGCCGCGCCAGCCGTTGCCCTCGCATGACGGCGCCGACTATCTGAAATCCGTGAGCGGTTTCTCCGTGATCCGCAAGGGCGGTACCGATGGCGACCCCGTGTTCCGCGGCATGGCCGGCTCGCGTCTCAGCATCCAGACCGACGGCGAACACGTGCTGGGCGGATGCGGCTCGCGCATGGACCCACCGACCGCGTACATCTTTCCCGAAACCTACGACCGCATCGTGATCGTCAAAGGCCCGCAGACCGTGTTGCGTGGTCCGGGCAACGCCGCGGGCACGGTGATGTTCGAGCGCGACGCACCAAACTACCAGGAGTTCGGCGCGCGGGCGCGTGGCAGCCTGGTCACGGGGACGGCGGACCGGCGCGACCTGGTCGGCAACCTGGAAGCCGGCAACGAACACGTCTACGGCCTGCTGTCCGCTTCGCGCGCGGAATCCGGCAACTACGAGGACGGGGCGGGTCGCGAGGTCCATTCGCGTTACATGCGCTGGAATTCGCACGCACTGTTCGGCTGGACGCCGACCGAAAACACGCGGTTCACGATCTCCGGCGCGAAGAGCAACGGCGAGGCCGCGTACGCGGATCGCTCGATGGATGGCTCGAAATTCGCGCGCGAGAACGTGGGTGTCGGGTTCGAACTGGATCGACCCGACCGCTTCGTGCGCAAGTTCGAGGCGCAGGCGTTCTACAACTACGTGGATCACGTCATGGACAACTACAGCCTGCGTGAGCTCATGCCTTCCATGATGGCGATGGCCAACAACCCGGACCGGCGCACGTCTGGGGCAAGGGTGGCGTTCGATCTCGCGCGCGAAACATTGCATGCGACTCTCGGCGTGGACATGCAGGAAAACGTGCACACCGGACGCATGACGAACAACCAGATGACCAGTCCGTACGAGCGGATGCCGCGTGCCGAGGATGCGCGCTTCCGCGACGTGGGCCTGTTCGGCGAGGCGAGCTGGCAGGTCGGCGAAGGGCAGAAGATAGTCGCCGGCGCCCGCCTCGATGCCTGGTATGCGCGCGACTCTCGTCCGATGCGCGCGGGCAACCAGCCGAATCCCACCCATGGCGACGAGCGCAACGAAACGCTCACCAGCGGCTTCGCGCGTTACGAGCGCGATGTGTCGGCGCTCTCCACGACGTTTTATGCCGGCGTGGGCCACGTCGAGCGTTTTCCCGACTACTGGGAAATCACGGCGGGCAGCGAGAGCACCACGAGCCTCAGCGCCTTCGACAGCGAGACCGAAAAGACGACACAGCTCGATGCGGGCCTCATCTATCGCTCGGAGCGCGTGGAACTGTCGGTCGCGGGGTTCTACAACCAGATCGACGACTTCATCCTCATGCAGTCGGGATTCATGAAGGGCATGCGCAGCACGACGGTGACGCGCGGCATCGACGCGAACACCTTCGGCGCGGAGCTGGATCTGGCCTATCGAGTTGCCGAGGGATGGAACCTCACCGGCGCCGCGGCATACACGCGCGGTGAGAACCGGACGGACGGTGTGCCGCTCGCGCAGATCCCGGCGCTGGAACTGCGCGCGGGCGTCAACTACGAGGCGGAGCGCTGGTCGGCGGGATTGCTCGTGCGTTCGGTGGCGGACCAGGAGCGCTTCGCGATCAACCAGGGCAACATCGTGGGCAAGGATCTCGGCCGAAGCGATGGGTTCACCACCGTGGCGGCGAGCGCGTCCTGGAAGCTGACGGACAACATTCTCGTCTCGGCCGGTATCGACAACCTGTTCGATCGCGAATTCGCCGAGCACCTGAGCCGCGGTGGCGCGATGCTGAGTGGCTACGAGCAGACGATGCGCGTGAACGAGCCGGGTCGCACCGCCTGGCTGCGCATCGGGACGGATTTCCGCTGAGACTCTCGGCGCCGGCTCTCCTCGCCAGAGGTCGGCCGGCGTTTTTTCCATCGCGCGGAGGTTCGGCCCGGGTGCTGGTATCATGCGCCGCCTTTTGTCGAGCGATGGGTTATGACGGCTGATGCAAGTATCGGAGAGATAAGCAAAAGAAGGACTTTTGCCATCATCTCCCACCCCGACGCGGGCAAAACCACGCTGACCGAGAAGCTCCTGCTGTTCGGCGGCGCGATCCAGATGGCTGGCACCGTGAAGGGCCGCAAGGCCGCGCGGCACGCGACCTCGGACTGGATGGCGCTCGAGAAGCAGCGCGGAATCTCCATCACGTCTTCGGTGATGCAGTTCCCGTTCCGCGATCACATCATCAACCTGCTCGATACGCCCGGCCACGAGGACTTCTCCGAGGACACCTATCGCACGCTCACCGCGGTGGATAGCGCGCTGATGGTCATCGACTGCGCGAAGGGTGTCGAAGAGAGAACCATCAAGTTAATGGAGGTCTGTCGAATGAGAGACACTCCGATCATGACCTTCATCAACAAGCTGGACCGCGAGGGACGCGCGCCGATCGAACTACTCGACGAGATCGAGAGCGTGCTCAAGATCCGCACGGCGCCCGTGACCTGGCCGATCGGCATGGGGCGCGACCTGCAGGGCATCTATCACCTGCTCGAAGACAAGATCTACGTGTACGAGGCCGCCGGGCGCGGCGAGCGTGGCTCGAACCGCGTGATCGAAGGCCTGCACGGCGCGGAGGGCCGCGCACTGCTCGGCGACCGCGCGAAGCAGTTCGATGACGAGATCGATCTCGTGCGCGGTGGCACCGCGGAGTTCGACGTCGGCGAGTATCGCGCGGGCAGGCAGACGCCGGTGTTCTTCGGCTCCGCGATCTCGAACTTCGGCGTGGAGGAGTTGCTCGCGCACTTCGCGGTGCACGCGCCGGCGCCGCTGCCGCGACTCACCGTGCAGCGCGAAGTGAACGCGCAGGAAAGCAAGCTCGCCGGCTTCGTGTTCAAGATCCAGGCGAACATGGATCCGCAGCACCGCGACCGCATCGCGTTCATGAGGCTGTGTTCGGGCAGGTACTCGCGCGGCATGCGCATGTACCACGTGCGCCAGGACAAGGAAGTGCGCGTGTCCGACGCGCTGACGTTCATGGCCTCGGATCGGCAGGCCGCCGACGAGGCGTACGCGGGCGACATCATCGGCCTGCACAACCACGGCACGATCAACATCGGCGACACGTTCACCGAGGGCGAGAAGCTCACGTTCACCGGCATTCCCAACTTCGCCCCGGAAATGTTCCGGCGCGCCGTGCTCAAGGACCCTCTGAAGATGAAGCAGCTCTCGAAGGGGCTCGACCAGTTGTGCGAGGAGGGCGCGACGCAGCTGTTCAAGCCCCTGCGCAACAACGACATGATCCTCGGCGCCGTGGGCCAGCTGCAGTTCGAAGTGGTCGCGTTCCGGCTGCAGGACGAATACGCGGTCTCCGCGGTGTTCGACAACGTGAACGTGCACACCGCACGCTGGGTGTACTGCGACGACGACAAACATCTCGAGGAATTCCGCACGAAGGCCTACGACAACCTGGCCATCGATCACTCCGGCGCGCTGGTTTATCTCGCCCCGTCGCGCGTGAACCTCGAGCTGACCATCGAACGCTGGCCGAAGATCAAGTTCCA
>JAEZCN010000231.1 GCA_023433515.1 Pseudomonadota bacterium | reverse complement strand
CCCGCGAGCACGATGAAACTCGTGACGACATATTCGGCCCTGCACCTGCTGGGTCCGGCCTTCACGTTCCGCACCGAAGTGCTGACCAATGCCCCGGTCACCAGGGGCGTCCTGCGCGGCGACCTGTTCCTGCGTGGGGGCGGCGACCCCAAGCTCGTCATCGAAAACCTGTGGCTGCTCGCGAATCGCGTGCGCGGCTTCGGTATCCGCGAGATCGGTGGCGACATCATCCTCGATCGCACTTTGTTCGAGCCCGTGGCCCACGATCCCGCGCAGTTCGATGGCGAGGAAGGACGCGCGTACAACGTCGGGCCGGATGCATTACTCGTGAACTTCAAGTCGATCGCCGTCACGCTCGTGCCGGATGTCGCCGCGAACGTCGCGCACGTCGTCGTCGTGCCCGACGTGGCCGGGCTGCGCGCGCCGCGCACCGTGCCCGCCGTCGCCGGTCCCTGCGGCAACTGGCGCGGGAAGCTGCGCGCCGATCTGTCCGATCCCATGAACCTGAGGTTCGCCGGCGTCTTTCCGCTCGACTGCGGCGAACGCTCCATCTACCTGGGCGCGCTCGATCACACCAACTACTTCACCGCGGTGTTCCGCGCGTTGTGGGAGCGGCAGGGCGGCGTGTGGGCCGGCAAGGCGCGTGACGGCGCGGCGCCGGGCGACGCGCGGCTCATCGCGGCACAGGATTCGCCGCCGCTCGCGCAGCTCATCCGCGACATCAACAAGTACTCGAACAACGTGATGACGCAGCAGCTGTTCCTCACGATGGGCGCGGCGGGCGGCGAGCCCGGCAACTTCGCGCGCGGCGCGAACGCGGTGCGCGGCCTGCTCGCGGCGCGTGGGATCGAGGCGCCCGAACTCGTGCTCGAGAACGGCTGCGGCCTGTCGCGCGTCGAACGCCTCTCCGCGCGTTCCCTGGCGAGCGTGCTGACCGACGCGTGGAACAGCCAGTGGATGCCCGAGCTCATGGCCTCGCTGCCGATCGCGGGTGTCGACGGCACCATGCAGCGGCGCAACGTGCCCACCGGCTCGGCGCACATGAAGACCGGCCTGCTCGAGGACACGCGCGCGATCGCCGGATACGTGCGCGCGGCGAGCGGCAAGCGCTACGCGGTCGTGGCCATCATCAATCATCCGAACGCCGCGCGCGGCACGGGGGCGCACGACGCCCTGATCGAATGGGTGTACCGCGCTGGGTGAAACCCGGCCAGCCGCAGGCGGTTCCGCGACCGCCGGCCCCGTATAATCCCGCCCCATGTCAGTCACCCCTTCACGCGTACCGGTCACGGTACTCACGGGCTTCCTTGGCTCGGGAAAAACCACGCTCCTCAACCGCATCCTCACCGAGAAACACGGCAAGCGCATCGCGGTCATCGAAAACGAATTCGGCGAAGTCGGCGTCGACAGCGAGCTCGTCATCGGCGCCGAGGAAGAACTGTTCGAAACCAACAATGGCTGCATCTGCTGCACGGTGCGCGGCGACCTGATCCGCATCCTGGGCCAGCTCATGAAGCGCCGCGACCGCTTCGACTACATCATCATCGAGACCACGGGCATGGCGGATCCGGGTCCGGTGGCGCAGACGTTCTTCCTCGACGACGACCTCAAGGACAAGTTCTCGCTCGACGCCATCGTGACGATGGTCGACGCGAAGCACTTCGAGCAACACGTCGACGAGCTCAACGAGCCGGCCGAGCAGATCGCGTTCGCAGACGTCGTGTTGCTCAACAAGGTGGACCTGGTCGAGCCGGCCGCGCTCGAGCGCATCGAGCGGCGCATCCGCGGCATCAACGGCACCGCGAAGATCTTCCGCACGCGGAACGCGGACGTCGCCATCGACAAGGTGCTCGAGGTGGGCGCCTTCGACCTGCAGCGCGCGCTCACCGTGAACGATTCATTCCTTGAACCGGAGTATCCGTTCGAGTGGGGTGGCGTGTACCAGCTCACGGAGGGAGACTATCTACTCAAGGCGGCGGGCGAACACGATCACCATGCGCACGAACATGGTCATGCCCACGAGCAGGGCCACGATCATCATCACGACGATCACGACCACGGAGATCACAAACACGAGGATCTCGGGCTCGCGGTGCTGCCGCTCACCGCCGCGACCCCCGAAGCCCTGCAGGCCGCCATCGAACCAGCGGTGCGCATCTTCGCGGAGCCCGCGACGGTGGTGAACTGCCACGGTTCGCTCGACGCGGCACAAGGTCACTACGCCATCGACATCTCGCACGCGGGCGCGGACTTCACGCTGCGCGTGACGAAGCCAGGCGCCTACGCGCTGTTCTTCGAGCACCACCCACTCGAGTTCGGCCTGCACCTCGCCGGCCAGCGTCCCGCGGCGGAGCGCCGCTTCGCCTCGCATCACCACGAGGACGAGATCACCTCGATCGGCATCACCGATCCGCGCCCGCTCGACCCGGCCAAGCTCAACCAGTGGCTTGACTATCTACTCAAGACGCGCGGGCAGGACATCTTCCGCATGAAGGGCGTGCTCAACGTCAAGGGCGAGGAACGCCGCCAGGTGTTCCACGGCGTCCACATGATGATCGACGCGCAGGCCGAGCGGCCCTGGGGTTCGGGTCCGCGCGAGAACCGCCTGGTGTTCATCGGGCGCGGGCTCGACCGCGCGGAATTCGAGGCGGGTTTCGAATCCGCCGTCGCGAAGAATTGAGATGGCCGTGAAGAATTCGCTGTCGTTCGGGCTGGAGCCGCGGGCCGCGGCGCAGCTCGACGACTACATAGCCGATTGCGCGTGGGGACCTGATGGCGCAACGATCGCGATCGCCGGCGGCGAGGGGAAGGTCGCGCTCGCGCGGCTCGACGACGGGACGCTGGCGCTCGAAACCCTCGGCGAACACATGCTGGGCACTCTCGCGGTCGCGTGGCAGCCGCGCGCGAACGTCTGCGCCACGTCGGGCCAGGACGGCGCGGTCGCGCTGTGGGACACGGCGACCGGCAAACAACTCAAGCGCTTCAAGCCGGCTCCGACGGCCACCCAGGCCCTGGCCTGGTCCCCGGGCGGCGAACTGCTGGCGAGCGCGGCCGGCAAATCCGTCACGCTCTGGTCCCCTACGGGCGAGAAGGTGCATGCTTTTTCACCTAACACCTCGACGGCCGTCGCACTTGCGTTCGACCGTCCCGGAAACGATCTAGGTGTTGCCCTTAACGGCGAAATCGCGGTGTACCGAGTCGACAAATCTCGCTACGAGACCCGCCGCTACAAATGGCCGGCCGCATGCCTGACGGTAAACTTCAGCGGCAATGGACGATTCCTTGCCGCCGGCATGGCCGACGGCTCGCTGCATTTCTGGAATCGTTCGAACGGCAAAGATTCACAGATGCGTGGCTATGAAGGGAAACTCGACCTGGTGGGCTGGAGAGACGACAGCCGTTACCTCGCGTCCTGCGCGGGAAATGAAATAGTGCTCTGGGATTTCAGCGGGCGCGGCCCCGAGGGCACGAAGCCCATCGTGTTGTCGGGTCACACCGGGAAGGTCGACTCGTTTTCGTGGCAGCCGGGCGGCGAACACCTCGTCAGTGGCGGGCGCGACTGGCGGCTTTCGCTGTGGCGGCCCGGAAAGGCGACGCAACCGATCGACGTGCAGCTGCTCGACGAAGAAGCCAGCGTCGTGCGCTGGTCGCCGGATGGCAAGCGTCTGCTCGCGGGCGACAAGAAAGGGCGCCTGATCGTTTACGAGCTGGTGGCGCGATGAACGTCGCGCTGCGGGATCTCGCGCCGACCGAGCGCACGGCGGTGCAGAAGCGCTTCGACTCGCTCGCCAGCAAACGATTCGCGCCGTTGCCGAAGAAGCCGCGCAACGAAGTGTGGTGGCCGAAGGCGCCGCTCGATGCGCGCGCGTTTCCGGAAGGAATCCATCCCGCCGATGGCGACGACGGCTTCAACGAAGCCGCGCGGCTCATTGGCTTCATGAACAGCGTGTGTTCCGGCGAATTCTTCATCGCGAACCTCTCGGCGCCGAAGCCGCACTTCCGCCACACCGGCAAGCTCGACGAGGAACTGTGCCGCTGGCTGCGCGTGCGGCTCGTATCCAATCCGACCTGCCTGCTCGCCTCGAACACCGACGTGCTGCTCATCGTCGACACGAAAATGCGTTACTCGGTGCTCGGCGGCCCACCGGAAACGATCGCGGAATTCGAGCGCCGCTTCGGCGGCGCCGAAGCGCTGCAGCGCACTTTCACGAGTTACGTCGACCAGATGCGGATGGGCGGCGGCCTCGACGGCACGCGGTGGGCGCAGGAATACCTGCAGAAGTGGTCGGGCTGGTCGTAAAGAAGAATGGGGGCAGCCCCCGTTTCCCAGCAAAAGGG
>JAEZCN010000063.1 GCA_023433515.1 Pseudomonadota bacterium | reverse complement strand
TCACGCCCGCGCCGAGCTGCGACTTCACGAACGCCTCGCCGAAGGTGTAGCCCACGCCCATCACCTCGCCGGTCGACTTCATCTCCGGCCCGAGGATGGTGTCCACGCCCTGGAACTTGACGAACGGGAACACCGCCTCCTTGACCGAGTAGTACGGCGGGGTCACCTCCACGGTGATGCCCTGCTCCGCGAGCGACCGGCCCACCATGCAGCGAGCGGCCACCTTCGCGAGCGGTATGCCGGTCGCCTTGGAGACGAACGGCACCGTGCGCGAGGCCCGCGGGTTCACTTCCAGGACGTAGACCGTGCCGTCGGGGGCCGGCTCGCCGGCGAGGATCGCGGCCGGATTCTGCTGGACCGCGAACTGCACGTTCATCAGCCCGTTCACCTTGAGCGCGCGCGCCATCAGCGCCGTCTGCCGCTTGATCTCCTGGATCAGCGTATCCGAGAGCGAGTACGGCGGCCAGACGCCGCTCAAGCTGTCGCGCGCGCTCGAGGCGGCCGGTGCGCCGATCATCGGCACGTCGCCGGATTCGATCGACATCGCCGAGGACCGCGAGCGCTTCCAGGTGCTCGTGAAGAATCTCGGCCTCAAACAACCGGCCAACGCGACCGCGCGCACCGAGGAACAGGCGGTCTCGCTCGCGCGCACCGTGGGATTCCCGCTGGTCGTGCGGCCCTCTTACGTGCTCGGCGGCCGCGCGATGGAAGTGGTGTTCAACGAGGAAGATCTGCGCACGTACATGGCGACGGCCGTGAGCGTGTCGAACGACAGCCCGGTGCTGCTCGACCGCTTCCTCGATGTGGCGATCGAAGTCGACGTCGACGCGTGCTGCGACGGCGAGGACGTGCTGATCGGCGGCATCATGGAACACGTCGAACAGGCGGGCGTGCACTCGGGAGATTCCGGCTGCTCGCTGCCGCCCAACAGCCTGAGCGACGAGACGCAGGCGGAATTGCGCGAGCAGACCCGCAAGCTCGCCAGGGCGCTCAACGTCGTCGGGCTCATGAACATCCAGTTCGCGATCCAGAACGGCATCATCTACGTGCTCGAAGTGAACCCGCGCGCCTCGCGCACGGCGCCTTTCGTGTCGAAGGCCACGGGCGTGCCGCTCGCCAAGATCGGCGCGCGCGTGATGACCGGGCGCAAGATGAAATCGATCGAAAACCTGGTCGAGGTGGTGCCGCGCTACTTCTCGGTGAAGGAAGCCGTGTTCCCGTTCACCAAGTTCCCCGAAGCCGACCCGATCCTCGGGCCCGAGATGAAGAGCACGGGCGAGGTCATGGGCACGGGCCGCACGTTCGGCGAGGCCTATGCGAAGGCCCAGGCCGCCTCGGGGGTCACGCTGCCGCGCTCGGGCGTGGTGCTGATCAGCGTGCGCGAACGCGACAAGCCGGGTGCCGTGCTACTCGCGAAGAAGCTGATCGAGAAGGGTTTCGAGCTCGCGGCGACCGATGGTACGGCCCGCGTGATCAACGATGCGGGTATCCCGTGCAAACGCGCCAACAAGGTGCGCGAGGGCCGGCCGCACATCGTGGACATGATCAAGAACGACGAATTCGCGATGATCATCAACACCACGGAGGGGAAGACCGCCATCGTCGAGTCGAATTCCATCCGTCGTGAGGCGGTGCACAAGCGGGTCACTTACTACACGACCCTCGCGGGCGCGCTCGCAACCTGCGAAGCTCTGGATCACCTCGACGCGGTCGAGGTGAACAGACTCCAGGACCTGCACGAAGAGGCGAAGGCATGAAGCGGAACCCGATGACCTTACGCGGCGCCGAGGCGTTGCGCGCGGAACTGAAGCGCCTCAAGACGGAGGATCGTCCGCGGGTCATCAAGGCGATCGCCGAGGCGCGCAGTCACGGCGACCTGTCCGAGAACGCGGAATATCATGCCGCGCGCGAGCAACAGGGCTTCATCGAAGGCCGCATCAGCGAGATCGAGGCCAAGCTCTCGACCGCTGAGATCATCGATCCGGCCGCCGTGAACAGCGGCGGAAAGGTGATTTTCGGCGCGACGGTGGATCTCGAGGACCAGGACGGCGGCAAGAGCCTCAGCTACCAGATCGTCGGTGAGGACGAAGCGGACATCAAATCGGGCCGAATCTCGATCACCTCGCCGATCGCGCGCGCGCTGGTGGGCAAGAGCGCGGGCGACGTCGTCGATGTCGCGGCGCCGGGCGGTACCCGCAGCTACGAAGTGGTCAAGGTACGCTACATCTAGTTAGCGAGTTCCGGTCGAGGATCCGGTTTGGGGGAGACGATGAAACGAGTCGCGCTCGGAGCTTTCTTTTCGCTGGCCTTTTCCGCCGCCTCGCTCGCGGCTCCGCAGGAGTGGATCCCGCTGCAGGACGGCAAATCCCTCGCCGGCTGGAAGGCGGCGGAGCGTCCCGAATCCTGGGTGGTCGAGGACGGCGCTTTCGTGTCGCGGGGCGACCGCTCGCACCTGTTCTACGTCGGCAAGGTGGGCAAACACGACTTCCGCAACTTCGAATTCTCCGCCGACGTGATGACCTCGCCAGGTTCCAACAGCGGCATCTATGTCCACACGAAGTGGCAGGGACCGGGCTGGCCCGCGGCGGGTTATGAATTGCAGGTCATCAACTCGAACCCTCCGGCCGAGTCGATGAACGGCTACGTCGAGCACAAGATGACGGGCAGCATTTACGCCGTGCGCAACACCTGGGTTGCGCCCGCGAAAGACAACGAGTGGTTCAATTACCGCATCCGGGTGGTCGGCAAGACCCTCCAGACTTTCATCGACGACCAGCTGGTGGCCGAATACGCGGAGCCGGACGCCGCCTTCCGGCCCGACGACAAGAAGGACAGGTTGCTGGGCTCGGGCACCATCGCGCTGCAGGCGCACGATCCCGGCAGCGTCGTGAAGTACCGCAACATGAAGATCAAACTGCTGCCCGATGATGCCGCGCCGCCGGCGGGGCTCGTGCCGATCGCCGACCGCGAACTCGACCAGCTCGTCACGCAGGCATCGAACGACAACATCCCGCTGATCGATCTCGGCCTGGCGCCGCCCGCGGGCGACGCGGCCAGATTCCGCAGCGACGTACATCGCTACGGCCTGTTGCCCGGCAGCCAGCTGCCCGACGGCGCGCTCGCTAACTACCCGGCGAGCGTGGTCGTGATCGTCGACAAGGACGGGGCGCCCGACGTGGAACTGCTCAGGAGCGCGAAGGCCGCCGGTGCGAAAGTCGCATTCAGTTCGGGCGGGGTGACCTCGGTCGACGAGGCGCGTCTCAAGGCCCGCCTGCAGGCCATCAAGGCGGCCGGCCTCGGCTGGAAGGACTTCTGGATACCGGGAAAAAGCCTGAATTGACATCGAATCGCGGGGAAGTCGCGGGGCTCGAAGCAGGGGTTGTGTTGGAACGACACTACGCGCTCAATGGGTTCACCCTTTACCTGGATTCAGTGTGGGACGACATCAGCACAGATACGTGAGCGTCTTGCGATGCCTGGTCGCGATCGCGGCGTGCGCGACTTTCGCCCCGCCGGCGTCGAGCTGCATCAATACCTTCGAGCCCGAGCTGCTCTATTCACTCGAACAGCGCGACGCGGAGGCCGCGAAAATCACGCAGGACCTCGAGAAGGCCCACGCGGAGAAACCCACGCTCGAGAACAGCAACGATTTCGGCGTCGCGCTGCTGCACTCCGGAAGAACGGACGAGGCGATCGCGCTGTTTCGCGAAACCGAGAAGAACTTTCCCGGCAGTGCGCGCGTCGCGTCGAACCTCGGCTCGGCCCTCGAGCTACAGGGCGAATACGACGAGGCCCTCGAGTGGATCCGCGAAGGCATCGTGCGCGACGTGAGTCTGCACAAGGGTTCCGAATGGCTGCACGAGCGCGTTCTCAAGGCGCGCGTCGTGTTGCCGTACGACCCGAAGTGGTTCGATCGCGAATCGGTGATCGGTCTCGATTTCGGCGACGGTGAGGTGCCGGTGGCGCCCGAGATCCTGCCGTTCGAGAAGGGCAAGCTCAAGGGCGCGCAGGATCTGCTGCGGCAGGTCGACTATCAGCTGCTGGAGCGTACGAAGTTCTCCCAGCCGCCGGATCCGGTCATCGGCAACCTGTTCGCATCGGGCGGAGACCTCGTGATCGCATCTGGCTTGAGCCTGCTGGACGGCGGGACCGAAGATGCGAAGCGTTACTACGAGCGCGCGCTCGAATACGGCGCGCCGCGCGCGGATCTCGTCCGCAAGCGGCTCGCCCGCTATGAATCGGACCTGGCGAAGATGCCGCCGCCCAAGCCGGAGGAAGAGGAGGAGGTCGCCGAATATCCAACGGCGGTGGAATCCCTCGAGTCGAGCGGGCGCATGTTCACGATCTTCGTCGTGGCGGCGTTCGTACTCGCCATCGGTGGAATCCTCGTGCACATGCTCCGCCGCCGCGGACGCAGGACCCCGCAGTAATCAGGAAACGCTGCTGCGGACGATTTCCAGGTTGGGACCGCCCGTGAGCGGCGCCGCGCCGCGCATGGTGCGCAGCAGCTCGTGTGTCTCGTGCGCCGAGATCGGCTTCGAGAAAAAGTAACCCTGGCCCGTCGAGCAGCCGAGCGCGAGCAGCTGCGAGGCGTGTTCGCGCGTCTCGATGCCTTCGGCCACCGTGCCGAGATGCAGACTCTGCGCCATGCTGATGATGGCGCGCACGATGGCCGCGTCGTTGCGATCCACGTTCATGTCGCGCACGAACGTGCGATCGATCTTGAGATAGTCGATCGGCAGGTTGCGCAGGTAGGCGAGGCTCGAATAGCCGGTGCCGAAATCGTCCACCGAAACGCGCACGCCGAGATCGCGCAGCGCGTGCAGCTTGGTCACGTGCTGCTCCGAATCCTGCATCGCGACCGACTCCGTGAGCTCGACCTCGAGCTGGTGCGGCGCGATGTCGAATTCGTGCGCGATCGCGACCAGCCGTTCCGGCAGGTTCGAACGCTTGAGCTGCTTCGCGGATACGTTGACGGCGACCGGAACGGGCTTGAGACCCGCGCGTTGCCAGGCCGCGATCTGGCGCGCGACGTTCCTGAAGACACACTCGCCGAGTTCGACGATGAGATCGGAAGCTTCGGCGACCTCGATGAACGCCAGCGGCGGCACCGAGCCGTGACGCGGGTCGTTCCAGCGCGCGAGCGCTTCGAACGAGACGAGCCGTCCGCTGCGGATGTCGACGATGGGCTGCAGCTGGATTTCGATCGCGTCGCGATTCACCGCGCTGCGCAAGTCCTGCTCGAGCGCGAGGCGCGTGTGCACGCGCTTGTTCATCGCCGCGTCGAACATCTGCACGTTGTCGCGGCCGCGGGCCTTGGCCTCGTAGAGCGCGATGTCCGCCGAACGCAGCAGCTCGCTCATCGTCGTGGCATCGCGCGGATACACCGACATGCCGATGCTCGTGGTCGCGGAGTAGGTGGCTTCGCCGAGGCGCACGGGCTTCTTGAGCGCGGCCGCGACGCGCTCGGCGATGGCCGCGCTGTCGGGCTCGAGCCCGTAGTGGCGGGTCACGACGAGGAATTCGTCGCCGCCCATGCGCACGACGAGGTCGGGGCTCGCGATGGAGTCCCGCAGGCGGCGCGCCACCGAGCGTAGATAGTCGTCGCCGATCGAGTGACCGCGCGAATCGTTGATGTTCTTGAAGTTGTCGCAGTCGATGTAGAGGATCGAGAGCGAATCGCCGCGCCGCGCCGCCTCGTCGATGAGACGCGGCAGCTCTTCGTTGAGGAACGTGCGGTTCGGCAGGCCGGTCAGCGCGTCGTGCGTCGCAAGGTGCTGCAGGGACATCTGGTGTTCCTGCGCGCGGCGCTCGGCCTCGCGGCGGTGCGAGACGTCCTGCAGCAGCATCGCGTGCACGCGACCGGTGCCAGGTTCCAGGTCGGCGATCGAGAATTCGACGTCGCGGCGCTGCTCGTCGGTACGGATGACCTGCGCCGGGCGCGTATTCGCCGCCTCGTCGCGCGCGTTGCCGGGTTCGAGCGAGACGGGCGTGTCGAAGATGGTCGCGATGTCGCGGCGGCGCATCTCGTCGAGCGACGCACCGACGAGATGCTGCGCCTGTGAGTTCGCGTCGAGGACGCGACGCGAACTCGGGTCGAACAGCACGATGCCCGAGGCGGCGCGGTCGAAGATCGCGCGATAGCGGGTTTCGTTGGTGGCGGCCAGCTCGGCGGCGCGCTGCAGACGGCGGCTGTACACGTGCCAGGCCGCGACGACGATGCTGACGAGCAGCGCCACCCAGCCGACGAGATATCGCACACCCTGCTTGCCGCTCTGCATGACGTCGCGCGGCTGGGTGGTCCACAACATCGCCACAGGCCGGTTCTCGATGGTGTCGAGTCGCAATTGTCCTTCGATGGTGGTGTCCGAGCGGCGCACGATGCGGCGGCCGTCGGGCGCCACGAGCAGGTCGGGCGTCTCGGCGGAAATGCGTGCGTCGCCGAGCATCGCGAATTTGACGTCGAGCTGGGTGTCCGCGCCGATGCCCGCGATCTCGGGCGCCGCGATCCGGCGCGCGAACACCAGCGTGCCGTTCGCCGGGCCACTGCGGTCGGTATGCAGGACGGTATTGGCGGCGATCACGTGCGGCACGCCGTTGATCTCCACGAGTCGCAGCGTACCTTCCTGGTCGACGACGCTGCGCACGAGCGGTATCAGGCGTTCCAGCTCGGCTTTCACGGCCGGGCTCGCCGGCGTGCGATACAGCGCATCGTCGGTGTCGTTCTCGAACGAGGAGAGGATCTTGCCGGCCGGGTCGAGCACCCAGACCAGGTCGACGTTCACCTCATCGAGGCCGGCTTCGGAGAAATTCTCGTACTCGAAGCGCGGGTCGAGATTGGTGGCGTACGAATACATCGCGTCCCAGCGCGCGAAGTCGCGCGAGACGATTTCGATCTCCGAGTTCGCCGAGACCAGCGCCTTGCGCATGACCTCGACGCTCCGCGAAACGTCGTTCTGCTCGATGTTCTCGAACTTGCGCAGGATGAGGTAATGGGAAGCGGCCCAGGTTCCGAATACGACCAGTGCGGCGGCTAGATAGACCGCCACTGCCTCGCGCCCATACGAACGTGTGTTCTGAGCCGACATGTGTCCCTGATATACGACTTATTCCAGCAACTTACCACTGGAACTGCGGCAGTGATTCCCGTTGGGCGATCCTCGCCCGCACTGAAGGAATCGGCCAGCGGCGCCGAGTCTTTATGCGTCGGGGATCACAATTCCGGGTCGGTCATTCCGGCGTTTGTAGTAGAGGGCCGTATGGCCGATCCGATGCACCAATACGCTCGAGGTCGCGGTGGCTAGTTGGGCGAGACCCGCGTCACGCGCTTCGCGCTCCGCGCCGCGGAACTTCACCTTGATGAGCTCGTGGTCGTGCAACGCGCGTACCGCTTCCGCGATGACGGCATCGCTGACGCCGGCGGATCCGATCCATACCACCGGGTTCAGCTCGTGACCCAGGCCGCGGAGATATTTGCGTTGTCGCTCGGTGAGTTCCATGGCGGGCATTGTAAGTGTTCGATTTGCGCCAATTGCGCCTCGGGGTTGAAACCAAATGGTGCAGGCCACATCAAAACGGCCCAAGACACCGCCAGATCAAGCCGGTACGGCTGGGCTTGCGCTTCTGAGCTTTCCCTGCTGGCAGGTGTTTTGGGGATGGTGTAGCGTGCCCCTGATCCTGCATGCCGGGCTGGTCGCCCCGCGAGGGTAAACCTTTGAATGATCTGACGAAAAATATCCTGCTTTGGGTGGTGATCGTGATGGTGATGGTGGTGGTGTTCAGCCGCTACGTACCCACCGGGACCGAGCCCACGCAGGTGGCGTATTCGAGCGTGCTCGATGACATCCGCAATGGCCGGATCGACTCGGTGACCTTGCGCGGCGATGAAATCATCGGAATCCGCAAGGACAAGACGAAATTCAAGGCCTACAACCCGGAAACGGACAACACCAGCCTGATCGGTACGCTCGACAAGTCGCGCATCGAATTCAAGGGTGAGCCGCCGAAACAGCCGAATTTCCTCATGCAGCTGCTGTTGCAGCTCGCGCCCGCGCTGCTCCTGATCCTGGTGTTCGTGTACATGCTGCGCCAGATGCAGGGGTCGGCCGGTGGCCGCGGTGCCATGTCGTTCGGCAAGAGTCGAGCGCGCCTGCTCGGCGAGGACCAGGTCAACGTCACGTTCGCGGACGTCGCGGGCGTGGACGAGGCCAAGCAGGAAGTGGGCGAAATCGTCGACTTCCTCAAGGACCCGTCCAAGTTCCAGAAGCTGGGCGGCAAGATTCCGAAGGGCGTGCTCATGGTGGGCTCGCCGGGTACCGGCAAGACGTTGCTCGCGCGCGCCATCGCGGGCGAGGCCAAGGTGCCGTTCTTCACGATCTCCGGTTCCGACTTCGTCGAGATGTTCGTCGGCGTGGGTGCGTC
>JAEZCN010000091.1 GCA_023433515.1 Pseudomonadota bacterium | reverse complement strand
GTCAGTCGATCGATCCGGCCGACATGTTCTACGGCCACGTTGGCGGTCTCGACCTGCTGGCCCGCACGCTCAAGTCCGCGGCCGCGCTGATCGAGCACGGCGGCATCGACAAGTTCGTCGAGCAGCGTTACGCCAAGTGGGCGGGTGAAGCGGGCCAGAAGATCCATGCGAAGGATGCGACGCTCGCGTCGATCTCCGACGCGGCGGTCGCGGCCAACATCAACCCGAAGCCGCAGTCGGGTCGCCAGGAGTATCTGGAGAACCTGGTCAACCGCTTCGTGTAATCGGAACGGAAGAGAAGAACGAAGCCCGCGCGGGGCGACTCGCGCGGGCTTTTTCGTTTTCGTCAGCCGGGTGTAGGCTGGAACTCATGCTCACGAAACTGATTCCGCTGGCTCTCTGCGCGCTGTTTGCCAATGAGGCCGTCGCATGCAGTTGTCTGCGGCCCGACATCGCCAGGATGCACGATGACGCCGAATTCGTCGTCCTCGCGCGTCTGGATGGAAACTCCATCTCGATTGGAAAAAAGAAACTCGCCTTCTCGACGATCAGGGCATTCAAGGGTGAGGCTCGTGAACGGATCGTAGTCTGGACGCAGACATCAGAGGCAGCTTGCGGTCTTGGAACGGTGAGGGGAGTGCCGTACGTACTCTTCGTATATCGCGAAGACGACAAGCTGATCGTGGATCATTGTTCGTCGTGGCCGCTCATGAGCGCGTATTCTCGTTACACCACGGCATTCAACGAGTTTTACCGACTCGATGGCGCGGAAGCTCTCGACTCACGTCTCGATGAACAAGCTGCAGAATGACCTACTGCATCGAGGCGTGGCGTTGGTCCTCCTCGCTGCAATGGTCTTCAACGTCGCCAACTTTTACCTCGATCTCGGATTCTTTGGCCGCGCCGCCAGGCTGCTGCTGGGGGCGAATGCCCTGGTCATATTGATTTACGTGGTGATCTGGTCTCCCGTATTGCGCGACGACAACGAGCAAACGGACCACGATATCGAGTCGAAAGGCGACCGAGCTGCTTCGGCCACGGTCGGCACCGAGGGGATCGGGAAGGCTTGATGCGACTCACCAATTGAATACGTATGCAGCGCCCCAGCGGGACCGCGCTGCAGTAGAGTCGCCGCGACGAACATCATCGGGGGAGCGATGCGACGATTACTCGTTTCATTGGCGCTGGGCGCCTGTTCCATTGCCATCTCCGCCACCCCTGCATACCGCGACCGTCTTCCCGAGGACGAAATCGTCTACTTCGTATTGCCCGATCGCTTCGAGAACGGCGATCCCGCCAACGATCGCGGCCGATTGGACGGTGACCGGCTCGTCACGGGCTTCGATCCCACGCACAAAGGCTTCTACCACGGTGGCGATCTCAAGGGTCTGATCTCCCGCCTCGACTACATCCAGGGTCTCGGCGCCACCGCCATCTGGCTCGGGCCTATCTACAAGAACAAGCCGGTGCAGGGTGGTCCGGGCCAGGAGAGCGCGGGTTACCACGGCTACTGGATCACGGACTTCACTCGTGTCGATCCGCATTTCGGCGAGGAGCGCGACATGCGCGCGTTCGTCGACGCCGTGCATGCGCGCGGCATGAAGGTCTATCTCGACATCATCACGAACCACACGGCCGACGTGATCCAGTACCGCGAGTGCCCGGTGAGCGCCTGCGCGTACCGCTCGCGCGGGGAGTTTCCGTACTCGCGAAAGGGCGGACCCGAGGGGCCGGCGATCAACGAGGGATTCCTCGGCGATCATGTGCGCAACGCGCAGAATTTCGCGAAGCTCAAGGACATCAATTTCGCGTACACGCCGTTCGTGCCGCCCGCCGAGGCGAACGTGAAGGTGCCGGCGTGGCTGAACGACCCGATCTACTATCACAATCGCGGGAACTCCGACTTCTGGGGCGAGAGCTCGCTCATGGGCGACTTCGTCGGACTCGACGACCTGTTCACCGAGAACCCGCGCGTCGTTCAGGGGTTCATCGAAATCTTCGGCGACTGGATCGCGAAATACGATCTCGACGGGTTCCGCATCGACACGGCGCGCCACGTGAACCCGGAGTTCTGGCAGGCGTTCTCGCCGGCCATGCTGCGGCGGGCCCGCGCGTCGGGTGTGCCTAACTTCCACATCTTCGGCGAGGTGGCGGCCGAGGGCGTCGACGTCGCGCAGCTCGCGCGCCACACGCGCGTGGACCGTTTGCCGTCGGTGCTCGATTTCGGGTTCGCGGGCGCGGTGAATCTCACGGTCGCCGGGAATGCGGGCACCGACGTGCTGGGACGGCTGTACGCCGACGATGGGCTTTACGACGGCGGCGTGCCCGCGGCGCTGCGACTGCCGACGTTCACGGGCAATCACGACTTCGGTCGGTTCGCCTATCTGGTTCGCAAGGCGCGCCCCGAGGCGAGTGCGGAGGAAGTCCTCGCACGCGTGAAGCTCTCGAACGCGATGATGTTCCTGCTGCGCGGCGTGCCCGTCGTCTACTACGGTGATGAACAAGGTTTCATCGGGCACGGCATCGACCAGGATGCGCGCCAGACGCTGTTCGCGAGCCAGGTCGCAACCTACAACGACCAGGAGCTGCTCGGATCGACGCGGACCACGGCGGTGGAGAATTTCGACGCGACGCATACGCTGTACCAGCAGATCGCGAAGCTCGCGGCGTTGCGCAAGCAGCACGCGGCGCTGCGCCGAGGGCGGCAGGTCGTGCGCGCACAGTCGCGCACACCGGGTCTTTTCGCGGCATCGCGGCTCGACAATGCGGGCCGCGAAATCCTCGTCGCGTTCAACACGTCCACGACGCCCATCGTCGCCCAGGTGGAGGTAGGTACCGGAATGAAGAAAGTGAAATCGCTGGTCGGCCAGTGCGCGTCGTCGGTGGCCGCGCCGGGTAGTTTGCGCGTCGAGATCCCGGCGCTCGGATACATCGCATGCACGGGAGACACGCCGTGAGGAATTTCTGGCTGACACTGGCGGGCCTGGCCGCGGCATGGACTTGCGCGGCGCAGGCGCCGGCGGAGCGCAGCGTCGAGGCGAAATCGCCGGGCGGCGTGCTCGCCGTGAGCGTGCGCATGAACGAGGAGGGGCGGCCGGAGTATTCGATCCGGCGCCAGGATGCGCTGGTCGTCGACTGGTCGCGGCTCGGCTTCATCCTCGCGGACCAGCACAAGCTCGAGCGCAACTTCGAAATCTCGGACACGAAGCGTTCGACGTTCGACGAAACCTGGGAACAGCCCTGGGGTGAACGCAGCCGCTCGCGCAATCACTACAACGAGCTGAAGCTGACGCTGCGCGAAAGGAACGGCGCGCGCCGCGAGCTCGGCGTCGTGTTCCGGCTGTTCGACGACGGCGTGGGATTCCGCTACGAATTCCCCGCCGCGCTCGGGCAGGTGAACATCGTCGAGGAGCTGACCGAGTTCGCGATCGCCGAGCCGGGCACCGCGTGGTGGACGCCCGCCGGCGAATGGAACCGCTACGAATATCTCTACAACCGCACGCCGATCGCGGAACTGGCGCAGGCGCACACGCCGGTCACGCTGAAGCTCGCGGGCGGCACGCACATCGCGATCCACGAAGCCGCGCTGGTGGACTACGCCGGCATGTGGCTGCGTCGCGTCGAGGGTCAACGCCTCAAGACCGTGTTGTCGCCGTCGTCCAGCGGCCCGAAGGTGCGGCGCCAGGCGCCGTTCACCACGCCGTGGCGCACGCTGCAGATCGCGAAGGATGCGCCGGGCCTGTACATGTCCGACCTGATCCTGAATCTCAACGAGCCCAACAAGCTCGGCGACGTCTCCTGGGTGAAGCCTTACAAGTACGTCGGCATCTGGTGGGGCATGCACCTTGGAACGATGACCTGGGCGTCGGGACCGAAACACGGCGCGACGACCGCGCACACGCGCCAATACATCGACTTCGCGGCGAAGAACGGCTTCCGGGGCGTGCTCGTCGAGGGCTGGAACAAGGGCTGGGATGGCGACTGGTTCGCGACCGGCGACGATTTCAGTTTCACCGAGGCGTATCCGGATTTCGACATCGAGGCGCTCGCGGCCTACGGAAAGAAGAAAGGCGTGCGGCTGATCGGCCATCACGAAACCTCCGGCAACATCGCCAACTACGAGCGGCAACTGGGGCCGGCGTTGGACCTATACCAGCGGCTCGGCATCGATTCGGTCAAGACGGGATACGTCGCCGACGCGGGCGGCGTGCAGGCGTTCGACGAGAACGGGAAGATCCGCTTCGAATGGCATGACGGACAGGTGCAGTCGCGCCATCACCTGAAGGTCGTCACGGAAGCCGCGAAGCGGCGCATCGCGGTGAATCCGCACGAGCCCATCAAGGACACGGGCCTGCGCCGCACGTACCCGAATTGGGTCGCGCGCGAGGGTCAGCGAGGCATGGAGTACAACGCCTGGGGTCATCCGAAGAATCCGCCCGAGCACGAGGTGAACCTGGTCTTCACGCGCATGCTCGCGGGACCGATGGACTACACGCCGGGAATACTGAGCCTGACCGGCGCGAACGGCAGCCGCATTCCGACTACCGAGGCGCGCCAGCTCGCGTTGTACGTGACCATCTACAGCCCCATCCAGATGGCGGCGGACCTGCCGGAGAACTACGCGAAGTATCCGAAGTCGTTCAAGTTCATTCGCGACGTGCCGGTCGACTGGAGCGACACGCGCGTGCTGAACGGCGAGGTGGGCGACTACGCGACGATCGCGCGCAAGGATCGCAACAGTGACGACTGGTATCTCGGTTCGATCACGGACGAGAACGCGCGGACGCTGAGCGTGAGCCTCGACTTCCTCGACGCGAACCGCAAGTACACCGCGACTATCTACCAGGACGGCAAGGGCGCGGGATACGATGCCGATGGGCACGCGATCGACATCGCGACCCGGCCCGTGTCGCGGTACGACACGCTGACGTTGAAGCTTGCGCCGGGCGGCGGCACGGCGATCGCGATCAAGGCGGCGGGGAGCGGGAAGGCGACGCCGCGCCCGGTCAAGCCCAAGCTCAAGCCGAAGCCGCAACCCGAGTACGACGTGGAGTAGTTGGTGGACGTCGCCACCACCGCTCGCGCCCGGCCGGAGCTCTCGTTCTGGCAGATCTGGAACATGTGTTTCGGATTCCTCGGCATCCAGTTCGGGTTCGGGCTGCAGAACGCGAACGTGAGCCGTATCTTCCAGACGCTCGGCGCCGACATGGACACGATTCCGATCCTGTGGGTGGCGGCGCCGCTCACCGGATTGATCGTCCAGCCGATCGTCGGCTATTACTCGGACCGCACGTGGAATCGGCTCGGGCGGCGTCGGCCGTACTTTCTCGCGGGAGCGCTGCTCGCATCCGCCGCCCTCGTGTTCATGCCGCGTTCGCCCACGTTGTGGGTGGCGGCGGGTCTGCTGTGGGTGCTGGACGCGAGCATCAACATCGCGATGGAGCCGTTCCGCGCCTTCGTCGGTGATCAGCTTCCGCAGCGTCAGCGGCCCGCGGGCTACGCGATGCAGACGTTTTTCATCGGCGTCGGCGCGGTGGTCGCGAGCATGCTGCCGTGGATCCTGTCGCACGCCGGCGTGAGCAACGTGGGCACCGGCGAGTCGGCGATTCCGGAATCGGTGAGACTGTCGTTCGACATCGGCGCGGTGGTGATGGTGGGGGCGATCCTCTGGACCGTGCTCGGGTCGCGTGAATATCCGCCGGCGGAATTGCATGCGTTCGCGGATGCGACGCCGGCGTCGGAGGCGGTCGAGCCAGGCGCCTCGGCGGGTGCGTCGCCGCGCGGACTCGCGTGGCTGGGCGGCGGTGTCCTCGGGCTGCTCCTCGTGTGGTATTTCGGGCTCGACCAGCAGCTCTATCTACTGGGCGCGGGTTTCACGGCGTGGGGCGCGGCGGTGCTGGTGCACGCGCACATACGCGGCAGCGGACTGTTCGGTACGGTGATGGACGACATCCACGGCATGCCCGCGACCATGCGACAACTCGTGCCCGTGCAGTTCTTCTCCTGGCTCGCGCTGTTCTCGATGTGGATATATACGACCGCGGCGGTGACGCGCACGCATTTCGGCGCGACGGATACCACCGGCCCGGCGTACAACGACGGCGCGAACTGGGTGGGCGTGCTGTTCGGCGCCTACAATGGTTTCGCGGCGCTCGCGGCCATCGCGATTCCGGTCATGGTGAAGCGGCTGGGCCTGCAGGTCAGCCACCTCGTCAACCTGACCCTGGGTGCGCTGGGGCTCGCGTCGTTTCTCTTCATCCGCGATCCCGATCTGCTGCTCATCTCGATGGTCGGCGTGGGTTTCGCGTGGGCATCGATCCTGTCGCTGCCGTACGCGCTGCTCGCCGGCAGCGTGCCGTCGCGCAAGATGGGCACCTACATGGGCATCTTCAATTTTTTCATTGTGATTCCGCAGCTCGTGGCTGCGAGCGTGCTCGGCGCGATCCTCACGAAGCTGCTGGGCGGCGAGCCCGTGCACGCGCTCGGTCTTGGCGCGGGGAGCTTTCTACTGGCCGGTGTGTTGGCGCTGCGCGTGAAGTAATGGGGACATTCCTCGATTCATAGCAAACGGGGACAGTCCTGGAATCGATGCGGCGAACGCGATGGGGCCAAGCGCATCGCTGTGTGCCGGCAACCCCGACTCAGGTCTGACCCCTTTTGCTAGGAAACGAGGAATGTCCCCATTTATCCGGACTTGCGGACTACCAGTTTCGTGGGGATCACGCTGTTCGTGACCGCTTCGCCGTCGATCTGTCGGAGCAACGACTCGACCAGCAGGTCGCCCGCGCGCCGCGTATCCTGCATGACGGTGGTCAGCGGGGGATTCGTGAGGCTCGCGGTCGGGATGTCGTCGAAGCCGACCACCGCGACCTGGCGAGGCACCTCGATGCCGGTCTCCTGCAACGCTCTCAGCGCGCCGATGGCGATGAGATCGCTGGCGGCGACGATCGCATCGAACTGCACGCCGCGGGCCTGCAGTTCGCGCACCGCGTTGTAGCCGGCCTCCTCGAGATTGATCGCATCCACCTGCAGCGAGGCGGACGTCTTCACACGCGCCTCGGCGAGCGCACGTTCGTAGCCACGGTAGCGATCGAAGAATTCCGGATAGTGGCTCGTGGCATTGCCGGTGAACGCGATGCGCTTGCGTCCCGTGTCGATCAGGTGACGCGCGACGTCGTACCCGCCCTGGGCGTTGTCGCTGCCGATGGAAATGCCGGGCTGCCCCTCGAGCACCGGCCCCCAGCGCACGAAATGCGTGCCCTGCGCGACGAGTTTCTCGAGCCTCGGCCGGTATTCCTCGAAATCGCCATATCCGAGCAGGATGATGCCGTCGGCCTTGCGACTGTCCTCGTAGTCCTGCTGCCAGTCGTTCGAAAGCTGCTGGAAGGAAATGAGCAGGTCGTAACCGCGCCGCGCCGAGGCGCGCGTCAGCGATCCGAGCATCGAGAGAAAGAACGGATTGATCTGCGACTCGTCGGGCGTCGGATCCTCGAACAGCAGCAGGGCGAGCGTGTTCGAATGCTGGGAGCGCAGGTTGGACGCGTTCTTGTCGACGCGGTAATTGAGTTGCCGCGCGATCTCCTCGATGCGCTTGCGGGTCTCGAGGCTGACGACCGGCGAGCCGCGCAGCGCGCGGGACACCGTGGGCTGACTGACGCCCGCCAGGTAGGCGATGTCGAATGAAGTCGGTTTTTCGTGCATGCAACGCGGCGGACTTTGCGGTCGCCGCCCCCCTGAACTGCAACGCCGATCATGCCCGCGTGCGTGCGTCAAAAGCTACTGGGGAAGCGAGTCAGGGCGCGACGCCAGTGAAATCAACGTGCTGCGAGCTGATAAAAAGCAACGCCATGGCCGGGTAGCGTCAAGGTAGCGTTAGCAAAACTACCCTCGGGAAGGCCGTGGCCGGTGAGCGGCCGGGCCACCTGCACGCCGGGCAGCGTGACGCTGGCCGGCGAGGGCGAAAGATTGAACGCCACCAGGATCGCGGCGTCGTCGTCGAAGCGGCGGAACGCGAGCACGGACTCCGTCGCCGCGAGGAATTCGATCTGCCCCTGCGTCAGTACTCTATGGCCGCGCCGCCACTCGAGCAGGCGGCGGAAACCATGCAGTGCCGAAGTTGGGTCTCTTTCCTGGGTCGCGACCGAGAGTGACAGATGCTGCGCGGGCACGGGCAACCACGGTTCTCCCGAGGAGAAACCCGCGCGCGCGCTCGAATCCCAAGGAATCGGCGTGCGGCATCCGTCGCGGCCCTTGAACGTCGGCCAGAAGGCGATTCCATAGGGATCGCGCAGCGCTTCGTAGGGGACGTCCGCTTCGCCGAGTCCGAGCTCCTCGCCCTGGAACACGCACACCGAGCCGCGCAGGGAGCACACCAGGGCGGTGAGCTGCGTCGCGAAGTGCGGCTGGGTCGGGCCATGGCGACCCCAGCGGCTAACTACCCGCTCGACGTCGTGATTCGAGATCGTCCAGCAGGGCCAGCTTTCGGGCGCGCGCCGCATGAGGTTCTCGACCGTGGCGCGGATGTGCCGCGGCGAGCTGTCGGTGCTCAGCAGTTCGAAGCTGTAGCCCATGTGCAGCCGGCCGGGCTGGGTGTAGTCGGCGACCGTCGCCGTGGAATCGTCCGAGGAAATCTCGCCGAGGGCCACGGTACCCGGATACTCATCGAGCAGGTCGCGGACGCGTTCGAGGAACGGCAGCATTTCCGGCTGCGTGTTGTTGAACCGGTGCCACTGGTGGCCGTAGGGATTGTCGGCGTTGAACCCGCGCGCGCGCCGTTCGTGCGGCGGCCGCGGCGGATTGTCGCGCAGTTCGAGGTCGTGGAAGCAGAAGTTGATGGCATCCAGCCGCACGCCGTCGACGCCGCGCTCGAGCCAGAAACGCATGTTGTCGAGCGAGGCCTGCGCGACGTCCGGGTTGTGGAAGTTCAGGTCCGGCTGCTTGCTCAGGAAATTGTGCAGGTAGTACTGGCCGCGCCGCGGCTCCCAGGTCCACGCGATTCCGCCGAAGATCGACAGCCAGTTGTTCGGTGGCGTGCCGTCGGGGCGGGCATCCGCCCACACGTACCAGTCGGCCTTGGGATTCGTGCGGCTCTGGCGGCTTTCCTGGAACCACGCGTGTTGATCCGACGTGTGGCTCAGCACCTGGTCGATGATCACCCTGAGCCCGCGGTCGTGCGCCACTTTCACGAGCCGGTCGAAATCCTCGATCGTGCCGAACATCGGATCGACGGCGCGGTAGTCGGCGATGTCATAACCGAAGTCCGCCATCGGCGACTTGAAGAAGGGCGAGATCCAGATCGCGTCGACGCCGAGCGAGGCGACATAGTCCAGCCTGGCCACGATGCCGGGCAGATCCCCGATGCCATCCCCGTTGGTGTCGAGGAAGCTGCGCGGATAGATCTGGTAGATAGTCGCGCCGCGCCACCATGGATCGGTGGACTCGTTCGCGGGCGGGATTATCGGCAGGGCTGGAGTGCTCATGAAATTCTTCTGCGCGAAAGCTTAGCGCAGCGTCATTCCGCGACGCCGGTGCATACGTATGCGGGCTGAATACGTATGCAGACGACTGTCGGAACGCGACAGCCCGGCCTATGCTCCTCGCAACGACTCGTCCGCACTTTCGTTCGGCCCCCCGACTGACCCCCTCGGTTGCGGGGCCTTTTTGTTTCCGGACCCTTCTCGGGAATGGGGGTTTCCCGTGAATACGTATGCAACACGTTGCCAAGCGAGGCTTGCTGCCAACATCCTTGTGCAAATCGGCTTGGGTCTATAACCAATAGTTAGGGGGAGCCAGTGAAGAATCGCAAGAACAGGAGTGAGCAGGCCGGGGCTGCCCGGCGCCAGGCGCGCCGCGAGCTGGGAACGACCGCCGGCTGCGCCATATTCCTGGTGGCGAGCGGAGCCGCATTCGCGCAACAGCCGGCAGCCGAGGCGGAAATGGACGAGGTCATCGTCTCCGGCATCCGCAAGAGCATCCAGGATTCCATCGGCGTCAAGAAGGATGAATCCTCGATCGTCGAAGTGGTCTCGGCCGAGGACATCGGCAAGCTGCCGGATGCGTCGATCGCGGAGGCCATCGGCCGGTTGCCCGGCATCGCCGCGCAGCGCACCAACGGTCGCGCGCAGACCCTGTCGATCCGCGGCCTCGGCCCGGACTTCACCGTGACCACGTTCAACGGCCGCGAACAGGCCTCCACCAACGACAACCGCACGGTGGAATTCGACCAGTACCCGTCGGAGCTCGTCACCCAGGTCAAGATCTACAAGACTCCCGATGCCGGCATGGCCTACCAGGGCATCGCGGGCACGACCGACATCTCGACGGTGAAGCCGCTGTCGTGGACCGATCGCAAGATCGCGCTCGGCTACAAGCGCGAGATGAACGAACAGGATGCCAACATCCCGGGATTGCCGGACTCCGGTGATCGCTTCAACGCGACCTACATCGACCAGTTCGCGGGGGAGACGATCGGCGTGGCGCTCGGCATTGCGTACAACAAGACTCCGTACCAGGCGCAGACGCGCGAGCCGTGGGGTTACCCGGAAGTCGACGGCAACCTGATCATCGGCGGCGACAAGTCGGGTGTGCAGTCTTCGTTCTACAAGCGCGAAGCGATCATGGGTGTCGTGGAATTCAAACCCAACGACCAGCTGCACATGCTGCTCGACGCTTACCACTCGGATTTCCAGGAACTGCAGACCATCCAGCGCATGGAATTCGGCACGGTCTGGTCGGGCGCGACGCTGACCAATCCGGGTCCCGTGGAGCGCGAGCGCATCCAGTCCGGCTTGTTTCCCGATGTGCCGTTCACGGTCATCGAGAACTACAACAATGATCGCCGCGCCAAGGTCGATTCGATCGGCCTGAACACGAACTTCAGCTTCAACGAAGACTGGAGCATGAACGCCGACCTGAGCTGGTCGAAAGTCACCCGCAACGACCTTCGCCTCGAATCGACGGCCGGAAACGGAACCATGAACGATCCGACGTTCCTGCCGCAGACCGAATCGGTCTCGTTCACGACCGATCCCAACGGCGTCACGCGCTTCACGCCGAGCCTGGATTACAGCGACTACAACACGGTGTTCCTGACTGATCCGGGTGGCTGGGGCGGCGGTCCGCGCCGCGCGGGTTACGTCGGCGCGCCGGACATCAAGGACGAGATCCAGGCGATCCGCCTGTCGGCGACCCGCAAGCTCGAGGCGGGATTCCTCAACGAAATCAGCTTCGGCGCCAACTACGCCGAACGTACGAAGTCCAAGGAGCAATTCCAGAGCAACCTGTGGTTGCGTGGCGAAGTGTCCCACCTTGCGGTGCCGGAGCAGTACCGCACGGGCATCGCCGATTCGGCTTTCTTCGGCAGCCCTCACGGCATCATCGGATACAACGCGATCGCGATGTATCGCGACGGCTTCTGGGAAGCGATCAACTCGATCGTGGATCCGAACGCCAATTCGGGCGATCGCGAGAACAACGTCCGCAACACCTGGGAAGTCGAAGAGAAACTGCTGACACCTTTCGTGAAGGTGGGCATCAGCACCGAACTCGGCAGCCTGCCGCTGCGCGGCAATATCGGCGTCCAGGCAGTGGACGTCGACCAGAGCGCCCAGCTGCACCTGACGGACAACCCGAACGTCGTGCCGACGCCGGTGACGGTGGTCGAGGAAGGCGACTCGTACACGGACGTATTGCCGAGCCTCAACCTCGCGCTCGAGCTGCCGCACGACATGAAGTTGCGACTCGGCGCCGCGATTACCGTGGCGCGTCCGCGCCTCGACGAGCTGGGCGGCGGCGCGACCTTCGGCGTCACCAGCGACGGAGCATTGCCGACGATCGTCGACGGCCAGCCTTACTACTGGACTCGTAGTGGCGGCGGCAATCCGCAGCTGCGCCCGTGGAAGGCGAATGCGTACGACCTTTCGTTCGAGAAGTACTTCAGCAACCAGGGTTACATATCGCTGGCCGCTTACTACAAGGACCTCAAGACGTACATCGTCAATTCGTCCGAGATCGTGAGCTTCGAGGGAGTGCCGCTGCCGACGGTGGCGCCTGGCGACACGACGAGTTACGCACAGGCGGATGCGAACCGCCTCGGCGTGGCGACCATCAAGACCAACGGCAAGGGCGGTTACATCCGCGGATTCGAAGTCACCGCTTCGATTCCCTTCTCGCTGTTCGCGGAGGCCCTGGATGGCTTCGGCGTCATCGTGAGCGGCGCGAAGAACAGCTCGTCGATCCGCGTGAACGACGAGGAGATCCGTATCCCCGGACTTTCGACGAAGGTCATCAACTCGACGCTGTACTACGAGAAGCACGGATTCTCCGTGCGCGTGAGCAACCGCTATCGCGACGACTTCCTCGGGGAAGTGCCGCTGTTCGACGCCACCCTGGATTTGAAGAACGTCCAGGCGGAATCGCTGATCGATGCCCAGATCGGCTACTCGGTGGGCAGCGGGGCGCTGAAGGGCCTGAGCGTCAGTCTCTCGGGCACCAATCTGACCGACGAGCCCTTCGTGCTGAACAACGTCGATTCGATTCCGTATCACACGATCAAGTACCAGAACTTCGGCGCCACGTATGCCGTGGCACTCAGCTACGTATTCCAGTAGTTCTCACCGGTCGTGGCCGGGGGGCTTCCCCCCGGCCATGGCTGCCTGAGAAGCTAGACGGGTGCCGAACAACGAAGTCCGATCGGTCGTCATAGCCGGAGGCGGAGCCGCCGGGTGGATGACGGCTGCCGCCCTGGCGCGCGTGCTCGGGCCCAGGCTGACGATCACGCTGGTGGAATCCGCGGAGATCGGCATCGTCGGGGTCGGCGAAGCGACGATTCCCGCGATCGGCCAGTTCAACAAGCTGCTCAAGATCGACGAGAACGAGTTCCTTCGAAAGACGCAGGGCACGTTCAAGCTGGGCATCGAATTCGTCGACTGGTGGGAGAAGGGACATGCGTACATGCATGCCTTCGGTCCGGTCGGGCGCGATCTGGCCTATGTACCTTTCCATAACTACTGGCTGCGCGACGAACGCGAGGGAACCGCGGGCTCGCTCTGGGACTACAGCCTCAACTTCCAGGCGGCATCGCAGGCGCGTTTCGCGCGCCTCGAGCGCATCGCGGACACGCCGCTCGCGGGATTGACCTGGGCGTTTCACTTCGATGCCTCGCTGTACGCGGCCTATCTGTCGCAACTGGCCCGGTCGGCCGGCGTGCGGCGCGTCGAAGGCATGATTTCCGAGGTGCTGCTCGAGCCCGAACGCGGCGACGTGCGAGCCTTGCGGCTCGCCGACGGGCGCGAGATCGCGGGCGACCTGTTCATCGATTGCACGGGCTTTCGCGGCCTGCTGATCGAGGGCGCGCTGCACACGGGCTTCGAGGACTGGTCGCGGTGGCTGCCCTGCGATCGCGCCCTGGCCGTGCCCTCGTCGAATACGAGTCCCCTGTTGCCTTACACGCGCTCGACCGCGCTCGAGGCGGGCTGGCAATGGAGGATTCCGCTGCAGCACCGCACCGGCAACGGCCACGTCTACTGCTCGGCGCAAACGACCGACGAGCGGGCGCGCGAACTGCTGCTCGCGAATCTCGATGCGCCCGCGCTGGCCGAGCCGCGCCTGATCCGCTTCGCGACGGGCCGGCGCAAGCTGCTGTGGAACCGCAACGTGGTCTGCATGGGGCTCGCCAGCGGCTTCGTCGAGCCGCTCGAGTCGACGGCCCTCCACATCATCCAGGTGACGATCCAGCGCCTGATCCTGCTGTTTCCGCACATCGGCGATTGCGAGGAGCGGCGCCGCGAATTCAACCGCGCGTCGATCGCGGAATACGAATACATCCGCGACTTCATCATCCTTCACTACCACGCGAACAACCGGCGCGGCGAACCCTTCTGGGATGCCTGCCGGAGGATGTCGATCCCCGATTCGCTGCGGCACAAGATCGAGCTGTTCCGCGAGACCGCGGGCATCTTCTGCGCCTCTGAGGACCTGTTCCAGCTCACGAGCTGGTTGCAGGTGCTGTGGGGGCAGGGTGTGCGGCCGCGCGCCACGCATCCCTTCGTGGAGGCCGTGACGCCGCAGGATCGCGCCGGCTATCTACGCGACCTGCGGGGGCTGATCGGCCAGGCGGCGCGCGAGCTGCCGGATCACGGGGAATTCATCGCGAGGCACTGCGCGGCGAAGTGATGACGGAAGACGGTGCCTGGCACGGAAGATCCGGGAGAGAGTCCTCCCGGATCTTCCGCGCCAGGCACCAACAAAAACCCCGGCGCTTGGCCGGGGTTTTCGCTGCGAATCAGTCAGGTATCAGGCCGGGCGCTTGCGGCGGCGGGCGAAGCCCACACCCGCGAGGCCGAGGCCGAGCAGGGCCAGGGTGCCCGGCTCCGGAACGCTGAGCGCTCCGACGTCGCCATCACGCACCAGCCAGACGCGCGAGAGATCTCCGCCGCCACCGAGCTCCTGCGAGCCGAAGTGGAAGTGCAGGGCCCACGCCGTTCCCGCACGCACGCCAGCCGTCTCCGTCCAGTACGCACGGTACGTCAGGTTGATGAACGGGTTGTAGTTGCTGGAAGTGGGTTCCGGCGTATTGCGATTGTGCGAGTACTCGGGCGCGTACCCGAGATTGATGTAATACATGTACGCGAGCTCGCTCGACAGGCCCGTGGTGTCGTAACCCGCGATCGGGTCGAACACCTGCGGCAGGCGCCAGTCGTCCCAGTACGTGTTCCGGGCGCTGTCGTAGTACGAGACGTTCGCGGCGAATGCCAGCGCGTCGGCGTGATTGAGCGCGCCGTTGGGAATGCCCAGCGTCTGCGCATACAGCGCGTCCTGCATCCAGGTGACGTTCAGGACGTTGTCATAAATGAGCCCGCCGCCGCGATCGAACAGCGTCGCATGGCTCGCGCTGGTGCCCAGGGCGAACAGCGAAGCAGCGGTAAGGGCAAGGCGCATGGACTTGAGCATGGTTCTTCCAGAACGTTCGGGGCCACGACCATCGCGGCGCTGCCTAGAATGGAGCAATCCACGTGCCAAGCGTGACCCATGTCGCATCGTTGGCCCCAACTTTGTGATCCCACTCACAAAAAACCGCCCCGATTTACCTTAACGCCGCGATTTTGGATGGGGATTGGTGGCCCACGGGTTCGCGCGAGCGATCTTCGCCAGGTCGGTAGTTTGCGACTGTAAAGGATGTCGACAGGCCAACCTGCCCAAAACCCTCATCGCAGGAACCCGCAGGGCGCGACGAAGACGGCCACCGTGCGCGCCGGAATCGAGAACGTGCCGGTCCGCGGCTGGAACTTCGAGGTTCTAACCACCGGATCGTGGGAGAAGGCCAGCACCGGGTGCAGGTACAAAGGCTGCTTCTCGAACGCCGGGTCCGCGAACGTCTGCGGCTGCGGAGTCGCGTTGACGAGCACCACCGCCTGCGAAGCCGGATAGCAGAAGCGATCGGTGTTCACGATGCGCTCGACGATGAGGCCGGGAACCTGGTCCGGCCCGACGTTGTAGAAAGAAACCGCCTTGCGGATCTGCTCGGCCGTCCGCAAGCGGAACAGTCCGCTGGTCTTGCGGATGGTGAGCATCTCGAGCATGTGGCGGTACGTGCCTTCGATGTCGCGCGCGGTCGGCTTGAGATTCGGATCCGCGAGCGCGGGGCCGATGATCGACCAGTCTTCCTCGTTGCCGTTCGCCGGCGGAAGACCGACGCCCCAGTTGTTCGTCTTCAGTGTCCAGTCGATCCGATTGAACCAGTCGCCGGAGTTGTAGCTGTTCCGGTCGCCCGACTTGGAGCGCAGGATTTCGTCGCCCGCCATGAAGAAGGGCACGCCCTGCGAAAGCGCGACGATCGAAAGTCCGAGCCGGTGCATGCGCACGCGGTCGGCGCGCGGCACGTTCGAGGCCAGCTTGAGATTCATCGCGTCGAACCAGTCCGGGTCGTCGTGCACGCCGATGTACTGGATCGTGTCCTCCGGCTGCGCGCCGAACGCGCCCGGCATGCCGAAGTAATCCACGTCGCGGCCCGGCTTCTTCACGCCGGTGGCGTCGACGATTTCGTAGCTCGCGAGATTGCCGGCGAGTCCGAGTTTCACGCGATCGGTGAGTCGCAGTAGTTCGGCCTTCGCGTCCACGGAGGACCCTCCGAAGGTTCCGTTCGGCTCCACGTACAGCCCGGTGGCGAAGCCCTGGTCGCGGCGCGGGCTGAATGGTCCGCCGCCGCGCACCGCGTCGCGGATGCGGTCGTTGAACGAACCGATGCCGGTGCCGGCCATGTTCACCTGGATCGCGTTCTCGCCGCGGCCGTTGTTGGCCATGACGCCGAAATTCCAGGCCTCGCCGTACAGGTAGATGGATCGGCCGTCGACGCCGTCCTTCGCGGGCGTGAGCTTGTCGAGCGCGGCGCGCACCTTGAGCATGTTGGACTTGAGGTGAAAGCCCATGATGTCGAAGCGGAAGCCGTCGATCTTGTATTGCTTGGCCCACAGCACTACCGAGTCGACCATGAGCTTTTCCATCATCGCGTGCTCGGTGGCCGTGTCCGCGCAGCAGCTCTCGCCGAGCACGACGCCGTCACCGTTGAGGCGGTGATAGTAGCCGGGCACCAGCTTGTCGAGGATGGAGTTGGGGTTCTGTCCGGCCGAGTTGGTGTGGTTGTAGACGACGTCGACGACCACGCGCAGCCCATTCTGGTTGAGCGACTGCACCATCTCGCGGAATTCGCGGATGCGGGCCGGTCCGTCCGCATCGGTTGAATAACTACCCTCGGGCACGTTGTAGTGCAGCGGGTCGTAACCCCAGTTGAAGCCGTCGCGATCCGCGTCGGCCATGACCAGCGCCTGCTGTTCGGACGAATCGGCCGGCAGCGCCGACAATACGTCGATCGACGGCGACTGCCAGGCGGACCGGTCCTCGTTCGTGGTCGCGAAGTCGAACGATGGCAGCAGGTGCACGTGTGTCACGCCCGCGAGGCCGAGTGTCCGCAAGTGCTTCATGCCGTTCGAGCGCTTCTGCGCGAATGCCGAATACGTGCCACGCAGCGGCGCGGGCACGCTCGGGTCCGTGGCGCTGAAGTCGCGCACGTGGAGTTCGTAGAGCACGATGTCCTCGGGTGCCGCGAGATGCGGCTTGCGCACCGATCGCCAGTCATGCGGCGCGAGCGCCGGATCGTCGAGCGAGACGAACTGGCTGCGGGTGCTGTTGCGCGCCAGCGAGACGGAATAGGGATCGGTGACGACGTTGGTTTCGACGTGATTGGTCGAGCGCACGTAGACCTGCGCCTCGAGCAGATAGTACTTGCCGAGCATGGCGGCGGCCGGCGCGGTGAAACTCCACGTGCCGCTCGCCGGATCGAGCGTCATCGGGAAGGTCACGTATGTCGTGCCGGGATCCGGGTCGGCGAAGACGCGCAGGCTGAGATTGCGCGCGGTCGGCGCCCAGACGCGCACCGTCGCCTGGCCGTTCCTGAAGCTGGGGCCGAGCGTGAGCGGCGCGGCCTTGGCCGCGTAGAGATCGTCGAGCACGCCGGGAAATTGCAGCGACGTGGCGTCGACTCCCTGGCCCGAGCGCGTGGCGCCGATGGCGAGTTGTCCCTTGAGGCTGTGCGCCGCGGCGTGCACGGCGTCCGCCGGCAGGCGGAACGCGGCGAGATTCGCGAGGTGCGGGAAGCGCGCGCGCAGCGCGGGCGAGAGACCCGCCGGGTCGTGCGTGAGCGTCCAGCTTCGCGTGTTCGCGCCGGGAACGACGCCGGGACCGTCGAGCGTGAGCGCGCCGTCCGGATCCGCAAACAGGCGCACCACCGTGTCGGTGGGTACGTTCCAAGCGATCGTGTCTCTCGAGAGCCAGTACGCCTGCGCCTTGGTGAGGTCGCCCCGTATGCCGCCCACGATGACGCGCAGATCCTTCGTCACCGAGTTCCACTGGAACGCGACTTCCATTCCCGTGGCGGGCACCGCGAAGTGAATGTTGGGCCCGTTCTGCACGCCGCCCGCGCCGTAGTTCACGTCCCAGCTGCCATCGAGCGCCACCTTGGCCTCGTAGGCGCCGGCGGGAATCGCGCTGGTGGTGAAGCTGTAGATAGACGTGGACTGGATGTCCTGCAGCCAGGTGCGGAAGCAGCCCGGATCCCAGTCGCCGCCGCAGCCCATCTCGCTTTGAAAATTGCCCGGCACCGTCGCGATGATCGAGCTGACGTTGTCGGTGACCCAGTGCGTCTTGTGGTCGTAGTAGAACGTGACGTTCTGCGGTGTCGCGGTGGTGATGAGCGGGATGTTCGGGCCGTTCTGCTGCGCGTTCAGGCCGTAATTCCAATCCCACGTGCCGTTGAGAGCCACCTTGTATTCGTACGCGCCCGCGGGCCCGAAGCTGAACGTGTTCCGCCAGATGTCGCCGTTGGCGTCGTAGGCGAGTTGTGTGGCGGGGCAGGCGGGATCCCAGTCGCCGGGGCAGCCGGCTTCGGATTGATAGTTGCCCGGGATGCCCACCGAGGCGGGTGCCTGCGCCGGTAGTTCGGCGGCGCACAAGACCAGGGAAGCGGAGACGAACGGCAAGAAGGCGCGAACGCGCCGGCGCGATGACGACATGTGCGATCTCCCTATCGGACCTGTCGCGAAGCTAATCGAGTTGCGAGGCCGTGCGCTTACGAATACGTATGCAGTGGTGGTTACTTCTGCGCCGCGACCGAGTACAACACCTTCGTGTTCCGGGTCTTCAGGAAGTCGTCGAGCGATTCGCCGCGCATCGCCGCGTAGATGTGCAGGTTGGTGGTGCCGACCACGGCCCCTAACTTCTCCAGCAGGAAGAAGATCGCGCCGTAGTGCATGAGCGCGCGCCAGTCGCGCGCCCGCAGCATCCTGCGCTCCTCCTCGCTGAGTTCCGCCTCCTCGAACAACCCCTCGGGCTCGTCGATGAACCGCTTGCGCCGCTCCGGCTGCAGCAGCGAATGCAGGAACGAGTTGAGCCGGTACGCGTTCACGCTGCGATCCAGCGTGAACGGATAGGTCCCGGGCAGCTTCTCGACGCCGCGCCACTGGCGCTCGATGCGTTCCCGGTATTGCCCCGGCGTTTCCGCGCCGGTCTCTTCATCGGCCTGGGACGGATCGTCCTCGAAAATCACGGTGGCGATGGGCGTCATCGACGGCAGGTAGTAAGCCTGGTGCAGCTTCTTCACCTTCGGCGCGAGCGCGCCGCGCATCAGGAGCCACATGATGACTTCCGAGCCTTCCATGCCGCCTTTCTCGGCGTACTCGGCGATCGTGATGTCTGTGAGTTTCCCGGGATCCTTCTCCAGTAGTTCGAGGAACTCCATGTCCCAGGGCGTGTTGTTGAAGCCCGCGCGTTCGCCGTGCACCTGGTGCGACAGTCCGCCCGTGCCGACGATCGCCACCTTGATGTCCTCGGGGAAACTCTCGATCGCCTTGCGCAGCGCGCGTCCGAGCTTGAAGCAGCGCTTCGCCGACGGAATCGGCAGCTGCAGTACGCCGACCTGCAGCGGTACGATGGCGCCGGGCCATTCCTTCTCATGCGGCCACAGCAGCGAGAGCGGCGAGAAGCAGCCGTGATCGAGTCCCTTCTCCTGGAAGAACGACAGGTCGAACTCGTCCGCCACGAGACCCTTGGCAATGTGCTGCGCGAGCGCCGGGTGACCCTTGATGGGCGGTAGATCGCGCGCGCCGCCGCCTTCGTCCGCCACCCGGAATTTCTCGCCGACGCCCAGCGTGAAGTGCGAGTAGTGATCGAAGAAGAACGAGGTGATGTGATCGTTGTAGATGAAGAACAACACGTCGGGCTTCTTCTCGGCGAGCCATTTCCTCACGGGCTCGTATCCGGCGAAGATCGGCGCCCACACGGGATCCTCTTGTTTCTTCGCATCGAGCGCGAAGCCGATGGTCGGGGTGTGCGAGGTGGCGATGCCGCCCACTATGGTGGCCATGAGGATCTCCGGAAGTCGTTCGAGCCTGCTGGGTCCCAAGACTACCGGGCTGCGAAACCCTTGCCCGCCCGGGAGCGAAAAGCCTGCGTACCGACGGTCGAGTCCGCGAGCGGCGTTTCGTGCACCATTGCCGCCATGCAGAAGGTCCTCGTAACGGCCGGCGCGGCCGGCATCGGCCGTGAAATCGTGCGGGCGTTCGCCACAGCGGGCGCGCGCGTGTGCGCGATCGACATCGACACCGACGCCCTGATCGCGCTGCGCGAGGAGATACCCGCCGTCGTGACCGATGTGTGCGACCTGGGCGATCTCCTGTCGATCGAGGCCGTGTTGCCTCGCGCGATCGGCGCGCTCGGCGGACTCGACGTACTCGTGAACAATGCGGGCATCGCCGGCCCCACGACCCCGATCGAACTCTACGACCCGGCCGAATGGGAACGCGTGATGCGCGTGAATCTCGGCGGCACGTTCAACGTCACGCGGCTCGCGATCCCATTCCTGCGCAAGTCGAACGCGGGCAGCATCATCAACATGTCCTCGGCCGCGGGGAAATTCGGCTATCCGCTGCGCAGCGCCTACGCCACGAGCAAGTGGGGCGTCATCGGATTCACGAAGACGTTGTCGATGGAACTCGGCGAGTTCGGAATCCGTGCGAATGCGATCCTGCCCGGCGCGGTGGCGGGACCGCGGATGGATCGCGTACTCGAGGGACGCGCCGCCGCGAGCGGCCGTTCGCTCGACGAGGAGCGTGCGATCGCGCTCGCCACGCGTTCGATCAAGACGCTGACCGAGGCCAGCGAGATCGCCGCGCTGGCGTTGTTCCTGGCATCGGATGCCGCGCGCACGATCTCCGGACAGGCGATCTCGATAGACGGGGACATGCATCGTTCGTGACGCGTCGTGCGTTCGCTGCCGATCGATTGGAATCTCGTCGATAGTCGAGCCCATGGCGCGCCGCGTCGCGCCAGATAGGGCCAATTGAGTCGAACGTCCGGCCCTGGGGGGGAGTATGAGATTCGAACGCAGCGCGCTCGTCGCGAGTCTTGCCGCAGTCGTGTTCGTGGCCGGTTGCGGGAAACCCGAAACCGAAGCGTCGCCGCCGAAACCCACCGCGCTGGTCGACGCCGCGCGCATCGTCACGCCGAATCCGGGCGAGTGGCCGACCTACGGGCGGACCTACGACGAGCAGCGATTCAGCCCGCTCGACAGGATCGACGTGGGCAACGTCGCGAACCTCGGCCTGGCGTGGGCATTCGATCTGGACACACCGCATCGCGTGCAGGAATCCACGCCGCTCGTGATCGACGGCGTGATGTACGTGACCAGCGCGTGGAGCAAGCTGTTCGCGCTCGACGCGAAAACCGGCAGACAGATCTGGGCGTTCGATCCGAAGGTGCCGGGAGAGGCGGGCGTGAAGGCCTGCTGCGACGTGCCGAATCGCGGCGCCGCCGCGTGGAACGGCAAGATCTTCGTCGGCACGATCGATGGGCGGCTGGTCGCGGTCGATGCCGCGACCGGCAAACAAGCCTGGGAAGTGATGACGGTTCCCGAGGGGCAGAACTACACGATCACCGGCGCGCCGCGGGTGTTCGCCGGCAAGGTGCTCATCGGTAACGGCGGCGCGGAGTACGGCGTGCGCGGCTACGTCACCGCTTACGACGCGGACACCGGCAAACAACTCTGGCGTTTCTACACGGTGCCCGGTGATCCGTCGCGGCCGTTCGAACATCCCGATCTGGAAAAGGCCGCGAAGACCTGGACCGGCGAGTGGTGGCGGCTCGGGGGTGGCGGCACGGTGTGGGATTCCATCGTTTACGACCCCGCGCTCGACATCATCTACATCGGCGTCGGCAACGGCAGCCCCTGGAACCAGAAGCTGCGCAGTCCGAAGGGCGGCGACAACCTCTATCTATCTTCCATCGTCGCGCTGAAGGGCGCGACCGGTGAATACGTCTGGCACTTCCAGACGACACCCGGAGAGACCTGGGACTACACGGCGACCCAGCCGCTGATGCTCGCGGACCTGAAGATCGGCGACAAGGATCGCCAGGTCATCATGCAGGCGCCGAAGAACGGATTCTTCTACGTGCTCGACCGCGTGACCGGCGAGTTCATTTCGGGCGCGCCCTACGCCTACATCAACTGGGCCACCGGTCTCGACGCCAAGGGCCGGCCGAAGGAAACGAAGGAGGCGCGATACGACAAGAGCGGCAAACCGGCGGTCGTCGTACCGGGCCCGGGCGGCGCGCATTCCTGGCAGCCGATGAGTTTCAATCCGAACACGGGCCTGGTCTATTTCCCCGTCATGGAAGCCGGCTTCGCGTTCATTCCGGCGACGAACCCCGCGACCAGCAGGATCGGCTGGAACACCGGCGTCGATTTCAACGCGGGCAGCCTGCCAACGGATCCGGCAGTGCTCGCGGGCATCAAGGATCAGCTCAAGGGACATCTCGTCGCGTGGGATCCGGTCGCGCAGAAAGAGGCCTGGCGGGTCCAGTTCGATCATCCGTGGAATGGCGGCACGCTCTCGACGGCGGGCAATCTCGTGTTCGCCGGCGATTCGCTGGGTGAGATCGCGGCGTATCGCGCCACGAACGGTCAGAAGCTGTGGTCCGCGCCGACGCAGGCGGGCGTGCTCGCGCCGCCGATCACGTATGAAATCGACGGCGAGCAATACGTCGCGGTCGAAGTGGGTTGGGGCGGCGCGTTCGGTCTCGCGGCCGGCGAGCTCGCGCGCGACGCGCACATCAAGTCGAACATCCCGCGAGTGTTGGCGTTCAAGCTCGGCGGAGAAGCGAAACTGCCCGACCTGCCTCCCGAGCCGGCGCTGGCCTCGACGTTGCCGCCCGAGATCGGCGACGAGGCCGCGTGGACCGCGGGCAAGGCGGTGTACCACCGCTATTGCAGCGTGTGCCACGGTGACAGCGCCGTGAGCGGAGGCGTGCTGCCGGACCTGCGCCAGTCGCCGATCACGCGCGACGCCGCGGCCTGGGAAGGCGTGGTGCGCGGAGGCCAGCGCGCCTCGCGGGGCATGGTTTCGTTCGCGTCCGAAGTGAGCGGGGCCGACAGTGAAAACGTGCGCGCGTATGTGATACACCGTGCGCATGAAGTCCAGAAGCTCGAAGCGGCTGCCGCCGCAAAACCTGCCGCGGATGCGGCACCGCCGGCCGGCGCGCCCAGGTGACCCCGCGATCGAGTCAGTCATGAAGCTGCACGATGCGTCGTAAGACCTTCGTGCGGCTCACGATCTCCTTCTGCGGCGTCGTCGCGCTGGCGACGTCCGGCTCCGCCGCGGCCGAGGAGCCCAAGCCGCAACCCGTGCTCGCGGCGAGCGTCACCAAGGTCAACGACGGCGACTCGATCGAAGTGCGCCTGGATTCGGGCAAGGCGCGGGTGCGCCTGTCCGCGCTCGACACGCCCGAACACGATCAGCCATACGGGGACAAGTCGAAGGCGGCGCTGAAGGCGATGCTGCCCGAGGGATCCGCGGTCGAGCTCGAAGTCGTGACGCAGGATTCGTACCGGCGCCTGGTCGCCGTGGTGTGGAAGGTCGTCGACGGTCAGCGCGTCAACGTCAACGATACGATGCTGCGCGAGGGCCATGCCTGGGCATATCGGCGCTACATGGGCGATGCACGCTTCTGCGATTTCGAAGCCGAGGCGCGTGAGGGCAAGCGTGGCCTGTGGGCGCAGCCTGTGAACGACTGGATCTATCCACCCGAGTGGCGCTTCCTCAAGAACGGCGATATCCGCACGTTGCCGACGCCTTATGCGGAGACGCGCGAGCAGTGCGTGGCGGTCATGGGACGCGCCGGGGCCGCAACCTACACGCCGCCGAACTGACGCGGCGTTTCACGCCAGCATCTTGCGGGCACTCTCCACGGTGTTGGCCTTGTCCGCGTTGGTATCCGCGGGCGGCGGAATGATGCGGCCCTTCTGGGCCGCGGGCCGCGCGCCGACGAGATCCAGCCAGCGCCTGAGCTGCGGCAACCCGTCGACACTCACGCCCGACCACCCGTAACCGGCGACCCAGCTCCACAGCGCGATGTCGGCGATCGAATAGTCGCTGCCCGCGATGTATTCGTTCGCGGCGAGCTGCCTTTCCATCACCTCGAACAGGCGTCGCACCTCGCGCTGGTAGCGTTCGATCGCGTACGGAATCTTTTCGGGCGCGTATCGGAAAAAGACGTTCGCCTGGCCCATCATCGGCCCCACGCCCGCCATCTGGAACATGAGCCACTGAAGCACGCGCGAGCGTGCCTTGGGCTCCGTGGGCAGCAGTCTGACCGGGGACTTCTCGCCGTACGTTTCCGCGAGATAGATGAGAATCGCGCCGGACTCGAACACGGCGAAGTCGCCATTCGCGTGATCGATGATGGCGGGGATGCGTCCGTTCGGGTTGATCTCGAGGAACCATTCCTCCTTTTGTTCGAGCTTCGACAGCGTGAGCAGGCGCACGGTGTAGGGCAGCTGCATTTCTTCGAGCGCGATGGAAATCTTCCAGCCATTCGGCGTGGCCGCGGTGAACAACTCGATCATATGGAGGTCCTCTGTGTTCCTCGAGGTGTGCGCAGTATAGATTGCCAGCGTGGAACTCATTGTTTCGAACTGGCGACTCGCCGCGGTTGCCGCCTTGTTCTTTCTCGGAGTCGCGGCGCGGCGCGCCGGTTGGGGCAACGAGCTGCAAGGCCGGAAGCTGCTGAGCTTCGTCTTCAACGTCGGCCTGCCGATCCTGATCTTCGGCGCGCTGACGGGCGTGCCGCTGGCGCGCGAACACGCGCTGCTGCCCGTCATCGCGATCCTCGTGTCGCTGCTCGGATGGGCGGCCGCCGCGATCATGGCGCAGCGGTTCCGGCTGCCGTTGGCGGGCGAGGGTGCCATGGTGATGTGCGCGATGGCGATGAACATCTCGCTCATCTATCCATTCGCCGCGCTGAGCCTCGGCACCGGCGCATTCGCGCAGCTCGTGATGTTCGACATGGGGCACGCGATCATGGTGTGGACCGTCACGACCGTGGTCGCGTGCAAGTACGGCGGCCATGCGGACGACATCCCGGTTCTCCTGAAGCGCACGCTCGCTGCGCCGCCGCTGTGGGTGCTGTTCATTTCACTGGGCCTGAACGTCGGCGGCGCGCCGATCCCGCGCGATTTCCTGCACGTCGTGCTCGCGATCGGTCAGGTACTGGTGCTGCTCGTGCCGCTCGCGATGGGGTTGCTGGTGAGCCTGCGCGGCCTGAAACGTCCCGAGGTCCTGACCGCGGTTGCCCTGCGCTCCGGACTCGGCGCGTTGCTGGGTTTCGGCCTGGCCTGGTTGTTTGGCCTCGAGGGGATATCGGCGGCCATCGCCACCATCGGGGCGGCGGCCCCCATCGGTTTCACGGCCGTCGTCCTGTCGGCCCGCGAGGAGCTGGACCTGGACCTGGCCGCCAGCGCCGCGGCGATTTCCGTCTTCCTCGGCTCGATCTGGATTCCGCTGGTCTTATTGCTGGTTTAGCCTTGTTCATCCAAGGTGGAGTGGCTGGCCGGTTCGGCCGCTAGAGTGTCCGCGATGTATACGGCGAGCTCGGCAATCCTCGATGCGCTGGTCGAAGGCGGCGTCGAATACCTGTTCGCGAATTTCGGCAGCGATCACCCGGGACTGATCGAGGCGATCGCGCAGGCGCGCGCGGCTAACAAGCCATGCACGAAGGTGATCACGTGCCCCACCGAGATGGTCGCGATGTCGGCGGCGCATGGGTACGCCCAGGCCACCGGCCGCGCGCAGGCGGTGCTGGTGCACGTCGATTGCGGAACGCAGGCGCTCGGCGGCGCCGTGCACAACGCGGCCAAGGGCCGCGTGCCCGTGCTCATCGTCGCCGGAACCTCGCCGGCCACGCAGGAAGGCGAGGCGCGCGGCAGCCGCAACGAATTCATCCAGTGGATCCAGGACGTGCCCGATCAGCGCGGACTGGTCCGCGGCTACGTTCGCTACGAGAACGAGATCCGGATCGGCGCGAACGCGAAGCAGATCGTGCACCGCGCGCTGCAGTTCGCGCACAGTGATCCGCGCGGCCCGGTATACGTGACGGCGGCGCGCGAGGTGCTGGAGAGCGAAGTCGCGCGAATTTCGCTCGACGCGAGCGTCTGGCAGCCGCTCGCGGCGTGCGCGCTCGCACCGCACGTCGTCGAGACGATGGCCGCGGCGCTGGTGACGGCGCAGCGACCGCTCGTCGTCACTTCCTACCTGGGACGGAATCCCGCCGCGGTAACGGAGCTGATCGGGCTGTGCGCCGAGGTCGGCATCGGTGTGCTCGAGTCGGTACCCAGCTACGTCAATTTTCCCACCGACAACGATTGTTACCAGGGCGTTCAATGGAACGAGCGACGCCAGAACGAGGCGCTCGCCGCGGCCGACGTCGTGCTCGTGATCGACAGCGACGTGCCGTGGATAGGCGCGGTCAGCAAACCGCGCCTGGGCGCGCGCGTGTTCCACATCGATGCGGATGCGCTCAAACAGCAGATGCCTCTGTGGTACATCGGCAGCGAGGTCGCGTGCCAGGCCGACGCGGCCATCGCGATCGCGCAGCTGCGCGCGGCGTGCGCGCGGCTCACGCCCTCGCGCGAGCGCCTCGCCGAGCGCATGGGTCACCTCGAGGCCGCTCACGAGGCATGGACGGGATTTCTCGCCGCGCACGAGCGGCCGCAGGAGCAATTGACGCCACAGTTCCTCGTCGCGTCGATTCGAGCGGCGGTGGGACCCGAGGCGATCATCGTGAGCGAGTCGGTCACCAACTTCCACGTGGTTTCGCAGCACATGCAGCGCACGCTGCCCGGCACGATGTTTTCGAGCGGCGGTGGCTCGCTGGGCTACAACGGCGGCGCGGCGTTCGGCATCAAGCTGGCGAAACCCGATGCGCTGGTGGTGTCGATCTGCGGCGACGGCAGTTACATGTTCTCGCAGCCTTCCGCCGTGCACTGGATGGCGCGGCGTTACAAGGCGCCGTTCCTGCACGTCGTGCTCAACAACGGCGGCTGGCAGGCCCCGCGCCAGGCGGTGGCCAGCGTGCATCCGAAGGGCCTCGCCGCGAACTCACCGCACATCGACATCGATTTTGCGCAGCCGCCGGATTACGGAGGCATCGCCGCGGCGGCGGGCGGCGCGCACGCGGAGGTGGTCACCAACACGGCCGAGGTGCTGCCCGCCATCGAGCGCGCGCTGTACGCCGTGCGCACGCAGCGCAGATCGGCGGTCATCGACGCGCACGTCTGAACGGATCCGGTCCAGTCAGCGGATTCCGAACAGCTTCTCGGCGTTCGTCTGGAAATATTTCTTCTTGTCCCCGGCTGACATCGGCAGGTTGTCGGAGACGGTCACTTCCGAGGCGAGGTACTGGTACGGATAGTCCATCGCGTACAGCGTGTGATCCGGGCCCATGACCTCGTGGCAGAACATGATCGCGGGTTCCCACGCGACACCGCTGTTCGTGACGTAGACGTTCTCGCGCAGGTATTCGCCTGGCGTGCGCTTCAGTTCCTTGAGCATCGGGTAACGCTTCGCGGCGATCTGCGCGCGGTGCATGTAGTCGATGCGGTACATCCAGTAGGGCAGCGCCTCGCCGCAGTGGCCGACGATCATCTTCAGTCTCGGGAAGCGGTCGAACACGCCCGCGACGATGATCCGCAGCATGTGCAGGCCGGTCTCGGCCTGGAAGCCGAACACGGCGCCGTCGAGCCCGGCTTCCAGGTACGGCGCGATCATGTCGCGCGGCGGCGCGTTCGGGTGAAGGTAGACAGGCACGTCGAGCGCTTCGGCGGCCTCGAAGATGGCCCAGAACTTCGGATCGTCGAGCCGTTCGCCCATCGTGTGCGAGTTGATGATGACGCCCCGCAGGCCGAGCCGGCGCACGCCGCGCTCGATCTCGCGCGCAGCCGCCGGCGGATCCTGCGGCGCCGCGGCCGCGAGGCCGACGAACCGCGTCGGATGGCGCGCGATCGCCGCGGCGAGTTCGTCGTTGCTGTCGCGCGCGAGAGCGTTCGCGGTCGCGGCATCGAACACCTGCACGCCGGGCGAAGTCAGCGACAACACCTGCATGTCGATGCCGGCCGCATCCATATCGGCGATGCGTTCCACGCCGAGGTTCTGCAGACGGTCGATGATGAAACGAGCGCGCTCGCCGGGACTTCCGAGATAGAAACCCCACAGGCTCTTGAATCCCGGATCGTCGTAGCCGTCCGCGAGCAGTTTGCGGAACGCGTTCATCTGATCGCGGGTGGCAAAGGCTTCTTCGGTGGCGATGCGGCGATAGTCGGCCATGGGGATCACCCGGATGAGGCAGGAATTCCTTGCAAATCATGGCATGAGCGCGCCCGGCGCGGATTGCGCGAGGCGTCGCGAAAGTGTTCGCGAAGGATCGAGTCAACTGTCCATTGCGGCCGCTTCATTGTTGCCGTCTCATGAAGGGACCGTAGTTCGCGCTCGCGGGAATCACCATGTCAGCAAACGTAAAGCCCATCGATCCGTCCGCCACGCAACCGTACCCCGAACTCGCGCTGTTCATCGACGGCGAGTGGTTGGGCGCGCAGGGTCGGAAGACGCAGCCGGTCGTCGATCCCGCGACGGAGGAAATCCTGGGCCAGCTGCCGCACGCGACGCCGGACGATCTCGAACGCGCGCTCACGGCCGCGCAGCGCGCCTGGGGCGAGTGGCGCGGGCTGCTGCCCGTGCAGCGTTCGAAGATCCTCAAGAAGGCCGCGGACCTGATTCGCGCGCGCGCCGAGGAAATCGCGCGCATCGCGACGCTCGAGATGGGCAAGAGCATCCACGAGACGCGCATCGAGGTGCAGGCATCCGCGGAGATCTTCGAGTGGTATGGCGAGGAGGGCCGTCGCGCTTATGGACGCGTACTCCCGCAGCGCCTGCCGGGTCAACGCATGACCATCGTCAAGGAGCCCGTGGGTCCGGTGGCCGCGTTCGCGCCGTGGAATTTCCCGGCCGGCAATCCGGCACGCAAGCTGGGCGCGGCGCTCGCCGCGGGTTGCCCGTGCATCCTCAAGCCGGCTGAAGAGGCGCCCGGCACCGCGCTCGCCATCGCGCGCGCATTGCACGAGGCCGGCGTGCCGCGTGGTGCGCTCGCGATCGTGTTCGGCGTCCCGCACGAGATATCCCGGCAACTCATCGCCTCGCCGATCATCCGCAAGATTTCGTTCACGGGCTCCGTGCCGGTGGGCAAACAACTCGTGAAGCTCGCGGCGGACGGCATGAAACGCACGACGATGGAGCTCGGCGGACACGCGCCGGTGCTCGTGTTCGACGACGTCGACGTCGACAAGGTACTGGAGGCCTGCGTCACCGCGAAGTACCGCAACGCGGGCCAGGTATGCGTGTCGCCGACGCGTTTCTACGTGCAGGAGTCCATCTACCCGAAGTTCGCGGAGGGTTTCGCGGCGCGCACCAGGGCGTTGCCCGTGGGCCCCGGCATCGATGAGGCGAACCGGATGGGGCCGCTCGCACACGCGCGGCGACTGCCGGCGGTGCAGGGCATGATCGACGACGCGATCAAACACGGCGCGCGGTTGCTCGCGGGCGGCAGACGCATCCAGCGCAAGGGATTCTTCTTCGAACCGACGGTGCTCGCGGACATACCGAACACGGCGCGCATCATGAACGAGGAGCCGTTCGGGCCCATCGCGCTGCTGAATCCGTTCCGCGACTTCGATGGGGTGATGGCCGAGGCCAACCGCCTGCCGTATGGCCTCTGCGCTTTCGGCTTCACGAACGATGCGCGCCGCGTCAACCTGCTGGGCGAGAAGCTCGAGGCCGGGATGATCGGTCTCAACAGCTTCCAGATCTCGGTGCCCGAGGCGCCGTTCGGCGGCGTGAAGGAAAGCGGCCACGGCAGCGAGGAGGGCATCGAAGGACTCGAGGCCTGCCTCGTGACGAAGTTCATCAGCCAGGGCTGAGCGCGGGTGCGGCCAGTCAAACTACTCGCCGGTTGCCTGCTGTGCGTGGAACTCGAGACCGGTGACATCGTGGTCGCCGGGGGCAGGAACTACGCGATCGAAAAGCAGATCGTCCATCCCGAATGGAAACAGGTCAGCGACGTCGAGAATGACGTCGCCCTGGTGCTGCTGCGCGTGGCCGTGACCGGCGTGGAACCCGCCTTGATGTTCCAGGATGACGAACCCGTCGGATCGCTCGTGACTTTCGTGGGTCGCGGTGGCTTCGTGCAAGACGGCAGACTATTCGTGGTCGGCGTGAGCTCGTGGCAGGACACGCGCCCGACGAATCGCGTTCAGGGCGTATACGGCGTCATCGAGAACTACGTGCGCGTATCCATTCATTACGAATGGATCACGCGCACGATGAGCTCGGCCAGCCAAACGCAAACGGGTTCGAACTAGGCGGCGACGTCGATCTTCTCGCGCCGGTACTCGCGCGGCGTCGCGCCGTACTTCGCGCGGAACACACGTCCGAAGTGCGTCGGGCTGTTGAAGCCGTAATCGAACGCGATCGCCGTCACCGTGCGGCCGCGCTGCGAGGGCGACAGCAGCGCGCGCGAGCAGGCCTCGAGACGGCGGCGCAGGATGTAGCGCGCGACGGTTTCGTCCTGGTCCGAGAACAGGTGATGCAGGTAACGTGTCGTCATCTTGCAAGCTTCGGCGATGCGCGTGGGCGTGAGATCGGGGTCGTTCAGGTGCGCTTCGATGTAATTGATGATGCGGATGCGATGCGCGGTGGCGAGCGACGAGCGGTCCGACCGGGACTGCGGCAGGTCGGCATAAGCCGCCGCCACGAGGTCCAGGATCGCGACGTTGACGCGCGCGGCCACGGACTGGTCCATGCTCTTCTGGAATTCGAACCAGTAGTTGCGCAGGAAGCGCGAGAGCAGGGCGCAGACTCCTGTCCCCCCGGCCATCGGAATGGCGACGAGGCACTCGGGACAGGCGATGTGGCGCCGCAGGATGGCGTCGGGGATGCCGAGCACCAGCATGCGGTTCGCGCCGCCGAACGCGATTTCGTAGTGGCGTGTGCTGTCGCACATCGTGAAGTCGCCGGTGCGCAGGTGGGCCTCGCGGCCATCCTGCCGGTTCGTGCTTTCGCCTTCCATCTGCAGATGCAGGAAGAACAGCGAGGAACGCGTACGCGCGACGTGCGCGCGCGAATGTCTCACGAGCTGCGCGTCCGAATAGACCTCGGCGAGCGTCAGGTCGCCGATCGTGGCGCGCTGGATGGTCCCGGTGAATGTGCGGATGTCGACCGGATCGGAAACGAGTGGCGAGAAGCTTTCGCTCGCACGATCGTTCCAGTAAGTGAGCTTGCGCCTAGGATCCAGACCTGCGGTCGAGAACGATTCCACTGTAGCCATGACTCCCTCCCCCTCGAGGTGTCCCGACGATGTGGGCGTTAGTTATACGTGATAGTTATTTCGAGTAACCAATTGGTAGTTCTGATAGGAGCTATCGACCAATCCGAGTTCCCTGCCGGTCGAGAAGCAACCGGGGCCCCGGCTCAGCATTTGCGGCGTACGGAAGGGGATACGTGGTGGTTCGAACGGCGCCGTTGAGGGATCTGATCGGTTACGCGCTTCGTCGGGCGCAGGGCGCGGTGTATGCGGACCTGAACGATTCGCTGTCCGAACTCGACCTGCGCCCCGTCCAGTACACGCTGCTGCTCATGGTCGCGGAGAACCCCGGGGCCAGCCAGTCCGGAGTCTGCGAGGCCCTGGGCATCCAGAAAGCCAATTGCGTGCCGACGATGAGCGAGCTCGAGCGGCGCGGGCTCATCATCCGCAAGAAATCCACGAGCGATGCCCGCAGCTACGAGTTGCACGTCACGGCGAAGGGCAGGCGCATCCTGCAGCGTGCGGGTGAAGTACAGGCCTCGCACGAACGAAAACTCATCGAGCGCATCGGTATCAACGGCCGTGACCAATTGCTCGAACTTTTGGGTAAGCTCACCGACCTCAAATGACCCGTCCCATAGTCGAATTGCAACGCCACGGCGACATCGCGGTCATCGTGGTCGATAACCCGCCCGTCAACACGATCACCGCCGAGGTCCGCTCGGGATTGTTCGGCGCGCTCGCGCACATGCGCACGGACCCGACATTCAAGGCGCTCGTGTTGCGTTGCGAAGGCAGCAATTTCTTCACGGGCGCCGACATCAACGAATTTTCGGGCCCGCCGAAGGAGGCGGAGTACCGCGAGCTCTACGGCCAGTTCGAGAATCTGGCGATTCCCTGCGTGGCGGCGCTGCACGGCTCCGCCATCGGCGGCGGGTTCGAGCTCGCGCTGGCGTTCCACTATCGCGTCGCGACGCCGACCGCGAAGGTCATGCTGCCCGAGGTCACGCTCGGCATCATTCCCGGCGCGGGCGGATCGCAGCGGTTGCCGCGACTGATCGGGCCCGACAAGGCGCTGCGCATGATCTTCGATGCGAAGCCCGTGCCGGCGCCGATTGCGAAGGAGCAGGGGGTCATCGACGAGATCGTCGAGGGTGACCTGGTCGCGGGCGCTGTCGCGTACGCGAACGCGTTGGTCGCGCGCGGCGCGGGGCCGCGGCCCGCGTCTGCGCGCACCGTCGATGCGAGCGTGTTCACGCCTGAGTTCGATGCGAAGTGGCGCGCCGAGGCGCTGCGCCTGTATCCGAATCGCACGGCCGCGCTGACCGCGATCGAAGCGGTGAAGGCGAGCGCGTTGCCGATCGAGCAGGGTCTGCTCGAGGAAGACAAGTTCGCCAATCACACCAAGGGCACGATCGAGGCGAAGGCCGCGATCCACGTGTTCTTCGCGGAGCGCGAGAGCCGCAAAGTCGAAGGCCTGCCGCCGGGCGAGGCGCGCAAGGTCGCCAGCGCCGGTGTGATCGGCGCCGGCACGATGGGTGGCGGCATCGCGATCGCGTTCGCGAACGCAGGCGTTCCGGTCACGCTGCTCGATGCCAACGAGGCGGGACTCGCGAAAGGCCTCGCGACGGTCGATGCGACGTTCGGCTCGATGGTCAAGCGCGGTCGCATCAGCGAGGCCGAGAAAGCGCGCCGGCTCGGATTCATCGAGGGCTCGCTGAGCTACGACGATCTGAAGCAGGCCGACGTGATCATCGAGGCCGTGTTCGAGAGCATGGATCTCAAGAAGTCGGTGATCGGTCAGGTGAGCGCGGTGGCGAAGCCGGGCGCGCTGATCGCGACCAACACGTCGACGCTCGACATCGACGAGATCGCGAAGGCGACATCGTCGCCGGAGGATTTCATCGGGCTGCATTTCTTCTCGCCGGCGAACGTGATGCCGCTGCTCGAGGTCGTTCGCGGACAGGCGACTTCGCCGACGGCGATCCGCACGGCGATGGAACTTGCCAAACAGCTGCGGAAAACACCGGTACTCGCGCGAGTTTGTTACGGCTTCATCGGCAATCGCATGATGGAGGGCTACGCGCGCGAGGCGCTGCGGCTGACGCTCGAAGGTGCGACGCCGCGGCGCGTCGACACCGTGCTCGAGCAGTTCGGCATGGCGATGGGCATTCTCGCGGTGTTCGACATGGCCGGCATCGACGTCGGCGTGAACGTGCATCGCACGAACGCGCACATGTATCCGCCGGATCCGACTTACTACCAGGCGGACGCCGCGCTGCATGCGGCGGGACGTCTGGGCCAGAAGACCGGCAAGGGCTTCTATCGATACGAAAAGGGCGATCGCACGCGATACGACGATCCGGAGGCGATCGAGATCCTGCGCCGGCGCGGCGCCGAGCTCGGCGTGACGCCGCGCGAGCATACGGACGAGGAAATCCTCGAGCGTTGCCTGTATCCGCTGCTCAACGAAGGATTGAAGATCCTCGACGAGGGCATCGCGCAGCGCGCGAGCGACGTGGACGTGGTGTGGTGCGCGGGCTACGGATTCCCGCGATATCGCGGTGGCCCGATGTTCTACGCGGATACGCTGGGGCTGCCGATGCTGCTCGCGGGGATGGAGAAATATCGCGAGATGTTCGGTCCCATGCACTGGGAGCCGGCGCCGTTGCTGGTGCGCCTCGTCGGCGAAGGCCGTACTCTTGCGGACTGGGATAAGCAACGTCGCGGAGTCGTTTCGTGAAAGTCGACCAGTTGATCGCCATCGATGTGCATACACACGCGGAAGTGTCGTGCCGGCAGGAGCCGGACGAGGCCGCGAAGCCCTATGACGA
>JAEZCN010000092.1 GCA_023433515.1 Pseudomonadota bacterium | reverse complement strand
CGCCTTCAGCCTTGCCGGCGCCGACCATGGTGTGCAGCTCGTCGATGAACAGGATGATCTGGCCTTCCTGCTTGGCGAGATCGTTGAGCACGCCCTTGAGGCGCTCCTCGAACTCGCCGCGGAACTTGGCGCCCGCGATCAACGCGCCCATGTCGAGCGCGAGGATGCGCTTGTTCTTCAGGCCCTCGGGCACTTCGCCGTTGATGATGCGTTGCGCGAGGCCCTCGACAATCGCGGTCTTGCCGACGCCCGGCTCGCCGATGAGCACCGGGTTGTTCTTCGTGCGGCGCGCGAGCACCTGCACCGTGCGGCGGATCTCGTCGTCGCGGCCGATGACCGGATCGAGCTTGCCGCTCGAGGCGCGCGCGGTGAGGTCGATGGTGTATTTCTCGAGCGCGCCGCGCTTCTCCTCGGCCTGCGGATCGTTCACGGCTTCACCGCCACGGATCTGGTCGATGGCCTGCTCGATGGAGGCCTTGGACGCACCGGCGTCCTTGAGTAGTTTGGCGAGCGTGTGCTTGTCCTCGAACGAGGCGAGCACGAAGAGCTCGGTCGGGATGTAGTCGTCCTTGCGCTGCTGCGCGAGTTTGTCGGTGACGTTGAGCAGGCGGTTGAGGTCCTGCGAGACGTGGACGTCGCCGGGCGTGCCCTGCACCTGCGGTAGTTTGTCGATCGCGGCGTCCAGGTCCTTGCGCAGCTTGGCGACGTTCGCGCCGGCCTTGACGAGCAATGGCCGGGTCGTGCCGTCCTGCTGGTCCAGCAGCGCGGCAAATACGTGCGCCGGCTCCATGAACTGGTTGTCACGTCCGACGGCCAAGGATTGGGCATCAGCCAGTGCCGATTGGAACCGGCTGGTAAGTCTTTCCATACGCATAGGCCGGCAACTTGGGGCCCGGGCCGCGGCCGTTCAAGCCCTGGATGAGCCGAATACGGGATTTTACGAACCCGACCTACACCGGGCCGGCATGTACTTGTCAGGGACGTCGCTGCCCAGGTACCCCTCCGAGGGCGTCCAGCCACGTGGCGTGGCTGCATTGCCGCAGACCCACCGGATGTCGCCGTCCTGGTTCGCCGCGGGCGTGATGGCCATGCGTTGCCCGTGGATGTTGCGGTTCGCCTGACCGCCGAACGTGATCACGATGCTGCCGGTGAATACCTCGACCTTTTCGACGTACTTGCCGCTCGGGATTTCACCCGGGATGTCGTCCTGCTCCGCCCAGCGGTGCTCCGATATCCAGATCTCCTCGACGCGCGCCTGGGCCGCCTTCGCGAGATCGAGGCCTTCGGTCACCTGCGAGCGGATCGTGTAATCCTGGTAGGCCGGGATCGAAATCCCGGCGACGATGCCTCCGCCGAAGATCAGGACGCCCGCCATGATCCCGATCATCGGCCCGATGCCGGTACCGCCATTGCGCTGGATCCGCGCGGCGCGTTTTTCGGGCTGGTTCACGATGCTCCGGGGCACCCGGCTGATTACTTTGCGGATGTGCCGCCAGTAGAGCGCGTTCGCGAACATCGAGAACAGGAAGCTCGGCGCGAGCAGCAGCAGGATCGCAATGGCGGCGGCCACCGTGCGCGAGGGCTTCGCTGCACCGATCACGATGGCCACGACGATCAGCGTGACCAGCGGAATGCACAGGTTCAGGATGCCGAGCCCGAACATCTTCCGGTAGATGAACCACCACGAGGTCACCAGGAATGCCGGCCAATGCCAGCCGACCTTCGAGCCACCCTCGTCGAATCGCTGGAACTTCGGAAGGTAGTAGTCAGAGTTCCGCCCGATGGCCAGCTCGTAGTCGAGCTTCTGCTGTTCTTCGGGACTCGAGGCCGAGACGGCCGGGGCCGCGGCCTGGGCATACGGATTCGTCGACATTCGCCCTCCCTGGGACGAGGTAGTCAGGGACGCTTCTTAGTGAGCGTTGTTTTCAGCGAGGGCAATGATCGCAATACCGCAGCCGATGAGCAAAACCTGCATGACGCTCGAGCGCGGATCGACCTTGCGGTGGAGGCCCGGGATGAGGTCCGCCACCGCGACATACAGCAGGCTCGCCGCGGCCACTGCCAGCGCGAATGGCAGAACGGTGAGCGCCGTGCCGAGCGCGAAGTAACCGATGACGCCACCGATCACCGCCGTGAGACTGGTCAGCAGATTGAGGCCGAGCGCGCGGCCGCGCGACACACCCGAATGGAGCAGCACGGCGAAGTTGCCGACTTCCTGCGGGATTTCGTGGGCCATGATCGCGAGGGCCGTGACGATGCCGAGGTGCACGTCGGTCAGGAAGGCCGCGGCGATCAGCACGCCGTCGAGCACGTTGTGAAGGGCGTCGCCGATGAGCACGAGCGAGCCGCTGGCTTTCTGGCGCGCGCGGTCGTGGTTGTGATCGTGCTGGTGGGCGTCCGCGACCGTGTGCTCGTGGCAGTGGTCGTCGTGGCAATGGCGCCAGAGCAGGAATTTCTCGAGCACGAAGAACAGTGCGATGCCGGCGATCAGCGCGATGCCGACCTGATGCACGTTGCCGATGCCCGCGCCCTCCACCGCGTGCGGGATCAGCGCGAGCAGCGCTGCGCCTAACAAGGCGCCGGTTGCGAATGAAACCAGATGGGGGAGCGCAGCCTCGCGCGAGCGCGCGGGCAAGGCCAGGAAGGTGCCGGCCGCGAGGACGGACAGCACACCTGAAACCGTGGTGGCGAGGATGATCCAGAGGAGAGTGGTCAAAACGGGGGGATGCTAGCACGGGCGGTAATGGACGGCAGAGATGGTACGCCGCAAAGGATCGCTATTTCTCCCACCAAGTGACAGAAACACACCTGGCTCAATTAACTACTCAGCACTAGATTCCCAGTCGGAATTCGCACGGCCTTGAAGGGAAGGTGAAGCCGGGCATGAGCCAGCAGGCAATCTCGATCGAAAGCGTCTCGCGCGCCATCCTCATCCTTCGCGGCCAAAGGGTCATCCTCGATCGCGATCTGGCAGCGATCTATGGCGTCACGACGAGCCGGCTCAACGAAGCCGTCAAGCGCAATACCCGGAAGTTTCCCGAGGATTTCGTTTTCCGCCTGACGCGGGAAGAAGCGGAGCGTTCAAGATCGCAATTTGCGATCTTGAACAACACGCGCGGGCAGAACATCAAGTATCTGCCATTCGCATTCACCGAACATGGCGCCATCCAGGCCGCCAATGTCTTGAACAGTCCAAGGGCTGCGGAAATGGGTGTGTACGTCGTCCGCGCTTTCGTCCAGCTGCGTGCGCTCTTGGTTTCGAACAAGAACCTGGCAAGCCGTCTCGATGCGCTCGAAGCACACATTGAAAAGAAGCTCTCGATTCACGATGAGACGATCGCCGCCATGCTTTCGGCGATACGTCAGCTGATGGATAGACCTTCTACGAAACGACGCGGCATCGGTTTCACCGCCGATCTCGACTGAAGAAATCCATCGATTCCAGTCGCTAGTTGGAAATCAGGACGCCGTACTCTGAAATCCTTTCATCGATTTCCGCTTCGATTTGAGGATGCTCGGCATACAAGTTTCTCAGCAGCTTGAATGCACTGTCGCCGGAAATGGCGCTGATCGCCACCAGAAAGGCTTTGTATTCCGCTTCGGTCGCATGCTCGCGAATCAGCGGTAATAGATCGTTGAGCTTGGCAGATGCGCGAAAAGCCACATGAGCAACGTGCCTGGCCAGTTCCTGGTTCATGATTAGATCCTCGCCGTCCCACAATGCCATTAACGCCACAGCGATCTGTCACGACTCGCCAGAGTCAGGCCTTCCAAATGAGCGCGGCGAGCCTGCCGCCCTTTCTGTCCCGCCGATGAGAGTAGAACCTTTTTCGATCGGCGAACGTGCACCACGGCCCACCGCTCACATCGTTGACGCCCAGAGCAGCGAGTCGCCGGCGAGCCAGGGCCACCAGGTCGGCCTGCCAACGGCCACGCGGGTTGGGCGCGAACAGCGAAGAGGCCTCAGTGTCCGCTTTCACGAATGCCTCGCGCACTTCGTCCCCCACTTCGAAGTGCTCCTGCGAGATTGCGGGACCCAGCCACGCGATCAGGTGAGCGGGTGAGACGCCCATCGTGCGCACCGTGTTCTCGAGCACTCCACCTGCCAGCCCGCGCCAGCCGGCATGCGCGGCGCCGATAGTTTGACCATCGCGGCTCGTGAACAGCACTGGCAAGCAGTCCGCGACCAGGACCACGGACACGCGATTCGTGGCACGCGTGCACGATGCATCCGCGGTGACAGGCGTCGCCAAAGGTGGCGCGACATCGAGATCGACGACCTCGACGCCGTGCACCTGATTGAGCCATGCCGGCTCTGTCGGCAACCGCAGTTTCTCGCGCAGCAGCTTGCGATTCGCCGCGACGGATTCCGGTGAGTCACCAACATGCGAGGCGACATTGAAAGAATCCCACGGAGCGACGCTCACGCCTCCCAGCCGCGTCGTGAATGCCGCATGCACCCCCGGGGGCGTGCGCCATCCGATGTCGAGTAATGACTCGTCGCTCACCTCGCGGCCTCGCGCGTATCGCGTTCCAGCGCGCCTAACAACTCGGCGAGATCCTCCGGAATCGGCGCGGCGTACTCCACGCGCTTGCCGGACTTCGGATGCGTGAACTCGAGTTTCTCGGCGTGCAGCGCCTGGCGTTTGAACGCATCCAGCGCCGCGATCAACGCCGGGTTCGCACCGGCGGGCAACCTGCGGCGTCCGCCATACACCGGATCGCCGACGATCGGATATCCCGCATGCGCGAGATGCACGCGGATCTGATGGGTGCGCCCGGTCTCCAGTCGAACCCGCGCCAACGTATGTGCGCGAAACTTCTTCTCGACGCGGTAGTGAGTTACCGCATGCCGCCCGTCGCTGCGCACCGCCATCTTCGTGCGCTGCGTGCGATGCCGCCCGATGGGCTCATCGATAGTGCCGCCACCCGTCATCACGCCGACGCACACCGCGAGATACTCGCGCCGGATCTCATGCGCCGCGAGCTCCGCCACCAGCGCCGTGTGCGCCGCGAGGGTGCGAGCGATGACTAACAACCCGCTCGTATCCTTGTCGATGCGATGCACGAGCCCGGCGCGCGGCACGCGCGCGAGTTTCGGATCGTGCGCGAGCAGCGCGTTCTGCAGCGTGCTCGCGCGATTTCCCGCGCCGGGATGCACGACAAGCCCGGGCGGCTTGTTGATCACGATCACCGAGGCATCTTCGTGCACGATGTCGATCGGCAGCTTCTCGGCCTTGACCCCGGTCTCTTCGAGAATCCGCGCCTCGACGACCGCCACCTCGCCGCCGACCACGGGGTCCCGAGGCCGAACCGTAAGGCCATTCACCCGCACCGCCCCCTCCTCGATCCAGCCCTGCAGGCGCGTGCGCGAGTATTGCGGCAACAACAGGGCCAGGGCCGCGTCGAGGCGCCGGCCCGCGAGGTCCGTGGGTAACTCGAGGCGGTGGGTCTGGAACTTGGGGCTCAACCGTGTGGTCCGACAGCTTTTCGGGCCGCTATACTCCCGCGTCCAGCCGCGATTTCAAACCCAATAACACCGGCACATTCGAGAAACGGCAATCCATACATGCGATCCATGCGTTCCGCCGGGCTACTGGCACTCTTATTCATAACCTTCGGCATATCACTCAGCGGCTGCAAGTCCCGGGACGGCGCCGAGGGGCCGATGACGGATCCGGCGGTGGTCTACGAGCGAGCGCATCGCGCGCTGCGCGGCGGCGACTACCCGCTGGCCATCCGCATCTACGAAGCGCTCATGGCCCGCTACCCGTTCGCGGCCGAATCGCGCCAGTCGCGCCTCGACGTGATCTATGCGTACTACCGCGCCGGCGAATCCGAATCCGCGATCGACGCGGCGGATACGTTCATTCGCGAGAACCCGACACATCCGCGCATCGACTATGCGTGGTACCTCAAGGGCCTCACGGACTTCGAGCGCATGCCGAACTTCCTCGAGCGCTGGTTCCGCGTCGACCTCAACCAGCGTCCACCGACCCAGGCGCGCCGTTCGTTCGCGTCCTTCCTCACGGTCGTGCAGCAGTTCCCGAACAGCGACTACGCGCACGACTCGCGCCGCCGCATGGTCTACCTGCGCAACCGCCTCGCCGAATATGAAGTCGCGGTGGCGCGCTACTACATCGACCGCGGCGCCTATGTCGCCGCCGCGCAGCGCGCGAAGGTGGCGATCGAGGAGTTCGACGGCGCCCCCGCCGTGCGCGATGCGCTCGAGATCATGATCTACGCCTACGAGCAGATGGACCTGAAGGAACTCGCCGCGCAGACCCGTGCGATGTATCGCAACAACTACGAGGGTGAGGCGGGCGAGCGTAGAGAAGCGCCGAAACGCAAGTGGTACAAGTTGTGGCTTGCGACTTGAGCATCGACGTCAAGCGCTAGAAATGTTCGCCGGGATCCATCTGGCCATGGAGCACGCGGATGATGTGGATGGCAGACGCCGTCACGGTGTAGTAGACCGGGTGGCTGTTGATGAATCCAGCAAGCGCATGTTTGCGGATTTTTCGCCTCAAGAGACTGACTTGGTCCGGCGGCGCGCCTTGCGCTTGACTTCATCCATATTCAGTTCGCCAACGTCGCCGCTCTTCTCTCCGCCGACCAGTGCGTGTCGCAGCGCACCGAGCCTTTGTTCATGCTCTTCGAGCAGTCGCAGGCTTGCGCGGATGACTTCGCTCGCGGAGCCGTAGCGCCCGCTTTCGATTTGCCGATTGATGAAACCTTCGAAATGATCGCCGAGGGAAATGCTGGTGTTCTTTGCCATGCGGGTAACCTCCGATTGGTACCAATATATACGATGTATTGGTATATCAGGAGCCCTGCAATATGAAGATTATTTCTCGCCCGCGGATCAATCGCGTTGGTTATCTGCTGCCTTCATTTGGAAAGTCGAGGTTCGACGATCCCGCTGTCGACGACGACTACCGCCGGTATCCCGACGTAATTGGGTAGCGCCAATCGCGGCCAAAGGCGCGACGCGACACGCGCACTCCAGGCGGCGCCTGCCGTCGCTTGTATTCATTGCGCTTCACCAGGTCGAGCACACGCACGACCGTCGGCCGGTCGAATCCACGCGCGCAGATCTCATCGACCGACAAGTCGTCCTCGATGAACGCCTCGAGAATCGGATCGAGCACTTCGTACGGCGGCAGCGAGTCGCTGTCCTTCTGATCTGGCCGCAGCTCCGCCGAGGGCGGCCGCTCGATGACGCGGGTGGGAATAACTACACGGGCACCGCTATCCACTGTATTACGGTACTCGGCGAGGCGGTAGACGAGTAGTTTGCTGCAGTCCTTGATGGGCGCGAAGCCGCCGGCCATGTCGCCGTAGAGCGTGGCGTAACCGACGGCCATTTCGCTCTTGTTGCCGGTGGTCAGGAGCATCTTGCCGGTCTTGTTGGAGATGCCCATGAGCAGGACCATGCGGCAGCGGGACTGGATGTTCTCTTCGGTCGTGTCGGGTTTGCGGCCGGCGAATTCCTCGCGCAGGGTCGCTTCGGCGGCCTTCATCATCTCGCTGATGGGCAGCACGCTGTATTTCACGCCCAGCCGCACGGCCTGCTCGCGTGCGTCATCGAGACTCATCTGCGAGGTGTAAGGCGACGGCATCATGACCGCGTGTACGCGGTCCTTGCCCAGCGCGTCGACCGCGATCGCGAGCGTGAGGGCGGAATCGATGCCGCCCGACAGGCCCATGACGACGCCGGGGAATCCGTGCTTGCCGACATAGTCGCGCACGCCGAGCACGAGCGCGCGGTAGACGCTCTCGGCATCGCCGAGCTCGGGTGACACGGTCGTCGGCACGGGCCGCACGACGCCGTCCACACGTTCGAACTCGACGGTGTACAACCCTTCCTCGAACGGCGGCGCGCGCATGACGACGGCGCCCTTCCCGTCCATCACGAACGAGTTGCCGTCGAACACGAGTTCGTCCTGGCCCCCGAGCATGTTGACGTACACCACCGGCAATCCGAGATCGCGCACGCAGCGGCGCACGATGTCCTCGCGGTTGCGTTGCTTGTGGATCTCGAATGGCGAGGCATTGAGGACCACGAACATCTCGGCGCCCGCCGAGCGCGCGAGCTGCGCGGGCTCGGGCTCCCAGATGTCTTCGCACACCAGGATTCCGATACGGATTCCACGGTAATCCACGACGGTCGGCTGCGCGCCAGTCTTGAAGTAACGCTTCTCGTCGAAGACCTTGTAGTTGGGCAGGCAGTTCTTGCGGTGCGTCGCGCGCAGTGTGCCCTTCTCGAACAGCGCCGCGGAATTGAAGATCTGGTCGCCCGCGTATTCGGGGAACCCGACCAGGACGCCGCAGCTCGAGCGCGCGCCACTCACAGTCTTGAGCCCGGCTTCGATCGCCACGCGAAAGCCGCGGTGGAACAACAGGTCCTCGGGTGGATAGCCCGACAGTGTGAGCTCGGGCAACACGAGCAGGTCCGCGTCGAGCTCACCGCAGGCGCGCTCCGCGGCCGCGACGATCTTCTTCGCGTTGCCCGCGACATCGCCCACGAGCATGTCCAATTGCCCGAGGGCGATGCGCAGCCGGTTGTTAGTCGCGTTCACCGCGGTGATGCATCAGCCGGCACTACTTCGCGCGCCGCGCCTTCGCAGGCTTTTTCTTCGCAACCACCTTTTTCCTGGCAGGCGCCGCCTTCTTCTTCGGCGCGGACTTCTTCTTCGGGGCGGGTTTCTTCGCCCCCTTCTTCGTCGTCCGCTGCTCGATGATCAGTACGTTCGGACCGGCCGGTTTCTTCACAGCCTTCGCGCGCCGCTTTGCGAGCATCTCCGCCATCGCCGAGCCGAGATCCGCCGGCGACTTCACCGTGCGCGCACCGGCACGCTCCAACGCGCGGTACTTGTCCGCCGCCGTGCCCTTGCCGCCCGCGATGACCGCGCCGGCATGACCCATGCGCTTGCCCGGAGGCGCCGTGACGCCCGCGATGTACGCGACCACCGGCTTCGTGACGTACTTGCGGATGAACTCCGCTGCGGCCTCCTCGTCGGTGCCGCCGATCTCGCCGACCATGATGATGCCTTCGGTCTGCGGATCGCGCTCGAACAGCTCCAGCACGTCGATGAAGTTCATGCCGCGCACCGGGTCGCCGCCGATGCCGACGCAGGTGCTCTGGCCGAGACCCTTGTTCGTGGTCTGGAACACGGCTTCATAAGTCAGCGTGCCCGAGCGCGACACGATGCCGACGCGGCCCTTCTTGTGGATGAAGCCCGGCATGATGCCGATCTTGCATTCGCCCGGCGTGATGATGCCCGGGCAGTTGGGCCCGATGAGGCGCGTGCCCGATCCGGCGAGCGACGCCTTCACGCGCACCATGTCGTTGATCGGGATGCCCTCGGTGATGCAGACGACGAGCTCGATGCCAGCGTCCGCCGCTTCGAGGATCGCGTCCGCCGCGAACGGCGCGGGCACGTAGATGACGCTCGCGGTCGCGCCGGTGTCCTTCACGGCATCGGCGACGGTGTCGAACACCGGCAGGTTGAGATGTTTCTCACCGCCGCGGCCGGGCGTGACGCCACCGACCATCTTCGTGCCGTACTTGATGCTCTGTTCGCTGTGGAACGTGCCCTGCTGGCCGGTGAAGCCCTGGCAGATCACGCGCGTGTTCTTGTTGACGAGAATGCTCATGACTGTTTCTTACCGTTGGCGGCGAGCGCGACGGCTTTCTTCGCCGCGTCGGTGAGATCGGTGGCCGGCGTGATCGCGAGCGCGCTGTGCGCGAGCATCTCGCGCGCCTGGTCCGCGTTCGTGCCCTCGAGGCGCACCACCACGGGCACGCCGACGCCCACCTGCTTGACCGCGATCATCACGCCCTCGGCGATCAGGTCGCAGCGCACGATGCCGCCGAAGATGTTGACGAGAATCGCGCGCACCTTCTTGTTGGAAAGGATCAGCTTGAACGCCTCGGTCACGCGCTCCGCCGTGGCGCCGCCGCCGACGTCGAGGAAGTTCGCGGGGTTGCCGCCGTGCAGCTTGATCAGGTCCATCGTCGCCATCGCGAGACCGGCGCCGTTCACCATGCAGGCGATGTCGCCGTCGAGCGAGACGTAGTTGAGGTCGTGCTCGGAGGCCTCGCGCTCGATCGGATCTTCCTGCGACGGATCGCGATACTCGCCGAGCTTCTTCTGCCGGAACATCGCGTTCGCGTCGATGTTGATCTTCGCGTCGAGCGCGACGAGGTCGCCGGACTTCGTGACGATCAGCGGATTCACTTCGAGCAGCGCCGCATCACGCTCCAGATAGATCCGGTAAAGCGCCATCAGGATCTTCTGGAACTGCCCGACCTGCGGCCCCTTGAAGCCGAGTCCGAAAGCGAGCTTGCGGCACTGGTAAGGCTGCAGGCCCGCCGCGGGATCGATGTCCACGCGCAATATCTTCTCCGGCTCGTGCTCGGCGACTTCCTCGATGTCCATGCCGCCCGCGGCCGAGGCGATGACGGCCACGCGGCCGCGTTCGCGGTTCAGCGTGAGCGAAAGATAGATCTCGCGATCGATCTCCGAGCCCGACTCCACGTAGACCGTCTCGATGGGCAAGCCTTCGGGACCGGTTTGCTTCGTGACCAGCCGCTGGCCGAGCATGTCCGCCGTCGCGCCGCGCACGGTGTCGAGATCGCGGGCGAGCTTGACGCCGCCGGCCTTGCCGCGACCGCCCGCATGCACCTGCGCCTTGACCACCCAGAGGCTGCCGCCTAACGACTGGGCCGCGGCCACCGCTTCATCGGCGCTGCGCGCCGCCTTGCCCGCCGGAACGGGAATGCCGAATTCGCGAAAAACTTCTTTCGACTGGTACTCGTGGAGATTCATCAGACCCCTGGTGAGGATTCGCTGCCTGAAAAGAGGGGCGGTATTCTGCCAGTTCCGTGGCTTTTCGTGCGCATTCGCCTGCGCTGCTGCTACAGTCACGCCCCGATGACGCTCGTCGCTACTGCGCCCTACGCCCCGACCGATCTCGCCTGGCGCGTCATAGGGCTGGTCAACCTCTATCGACTGCTGATTCCGCCGGCGCTCTGGCTGCTTTTCTGGTATTTCCGCGCCTCGACGCCGATCGGCTCCGCGTTCCCGGAGCTGTTCCTGTGGACCAGCGTGGTGTACTTCGCGGCCGGCGTCGCGATCGTCATCGGCGGCCGGCGGTTGCTGCCCAATCTGCGTGCAACGACTTTCGTCCACGCGATGGTCGATGCGGTGGCGATAAGTCTCATCATGTTTTCCAGCGGCGGCGTCGCCAGCGGCCTCGGCATCCTGTTCGTGGTGCCCGTGGGTGCGATGGCCCTGTTGGCCGACAACCGCGACGCCTTTCTGCTCGCGGCAATGGCCACGATGGCGTTGTTCGCCCAGCAGATCACGAGCCACTACCTCGGAACGGCAAGCGCGGACGCCTACCCGACCACCGGGATCATCGGCGGCATCGTGTTCCTGGTCGCGCTGCTCGCCTGGCCGCTCGCGACGCGGCTGCGCGATACCGAAGCGACCGTACGGCGCCAGCAAGTGGACCTTGCGAACCTGGCGCAGCTTTCCCAGTACATCGTGCAGCACCTGCGCGAGAGCATCGTCGTCGTCGACCACGAGAACCGCATCCGGCTGATCAACGAATCCGCCGCGCAGCTGCTCGGCGACAGCCGCACCTTTCCGGGCGCGCTGCTCGGCGAAGCCTCGCCGCAGCTCCTCTATCTACTCGAGACCTGGCGGCAGCGTCCGCCCGCGGCCACGACGCCCACGCAGACCTTCATCTCCGACGACGGTGGCCACGTGATCCAGCCGCATTTCGCCTCGCTCGGCGGCAGCGAACCCGCGCCGGTCATCGTGTTCCTCGAGGACACGGAGCTGCTGGCGGCCAAGATCCAGCAGTCGAAACTCGCCGGCCTCGGCCGCCTCTCGGCCAGCATCGCGCATGAAATCCGCAACCCGGTGGGCGCGATGAGCCACGCCGCGCAGTTGTTGGCCGAATCGCCTTCGCTCTCGGCGGAGGACAAGCGCCTCACGGAAATCGTGCGCGCGAATGGCGACCGCGTGCGGCAGATCATCGAAAACGTCATGTCGATGGCGCGCCGCGAGAATTCGCGGCCGGAGCGCGTGATCCTGGGTTCCTGGCTCACGGGCTTCCGCGACGAATTCTGCGCCACGATGCAGATCGATCCGGCGCGGTTCGCGATCTCCACGCTGCTCGGCGACGTGGAAATCCAGGTCGATCCGTCGCAGCTGCGCCAGATCGTCTGGAATCTCTGCGAAAACGCGGTCAAATACGGCGCGAGCAAGGAGGGCGGTGACACCCTCGAGCTGCGCGTCGGTCGGCTTGCGTCGACCGCGCGGCCCTTCCTCGAAGTCGCGGACCGCGGCCCGGGCATCGCGCCGCAGCACCGCGACCGGATCTTCGAGCCGTTCTTCACCGGCAGCGATCGCGGCACGGGACTCGGATTGTTCCTGGCTCGCGAGCTGGCGCAGACGAACGGCGCGACGCTGCTCTACGAGCCGCGCACCAGCGGCGGCAGCCTGTTCCGCATCGTGTTCCGCGATCCCGAACGCTGGGTGGCGTAACCTTTCGGTCGGGGAAGTTCCATGGCGCCGCCGCTCGTACTCGTTGTCGATGATGAACCGGATCTCGTCGAGCTGGTCACGCTCACGCTCCGGCGCATGGATCTCGCCACTCAATCTGCCGGCGACGTGACCAGCGCCAAGAAGCTGCTCAAATCCCAGCGTTTCGACCTGTGCCTCACCGACATGCGCCTGCCGGACGGCGACGGCCTCGACCTGCTCGAGTGGATGACCGTGCACTGCCCCGGTGTGCCGTGCGCCGTCATCACCGCGCACGGCAACGTCGAATCCGCGGTACGCGCGCTCAAGCTCGGCGCCTTCGACTTCGTGTCGAAACCGCTCGACCTCGGCGTGCTGAGGCGCATCGTGTCCACGGCGCTGAAACTTTCGCACGCTCCCGACGCGGGCGCCTCGACGCGCACAGGCACGCAACTCGTCGGCAGCGGACCCTCGATGGACCGGTTGCGCGAGATGATCCTGCGCGTGGCGCGCAGCCAGGCGCCCGTGCACATCTCGGGTGAATCGGGCACGGGCAAGGAACTGGTCGCGCGCATGATTCATGGCTCGGGCCCGCGCGCGGAGGGGCCGTTCGTCCCGGTCAACTGCGGCGCGATTCCGTCCGAGCTCATGGAAAGCGAGCTTTTCGGCCACAAGCGCGGCAGCTTCACGGGTGCGGTGACCGACAAGATCGGTCTCATTCCCTCGGCCGAAGGTGGCACGTTGTTCCTCGACGAGGTCGCGGATCTGCCGCTGCACATGCAGGTCAAGCTGCTGCGCGTGATCCAGGAAAAAACGGTCCGTCCGATTGGCGAACAGCGCGAATCGCCCATCGACGTGCGCATCCTGTCGGCCACGCACAAGAACCTTGCCGATCTCGTGGCGCAGTCGAGATTCCGCGAGGACCTTTATTACCGCATCAACGTAATCGAGCTGCGGGTGCCGCCGCTGCGCGAACGTGCCGAGGACATTCCCGATCTGGCCGACACCATCGTGCGCCGGCTCTCGCGCCGGCTCGGAATGGACGCGCCGACGATCACTCCCGCGGCGCTCGACGTCCTCAAGGATTTCCCGTTCCCGGGCAACGTGCGCGAGCTCGAGAACGTGCTCGAACGCGCGCTCGCCCTCTGCAACGAGGGCCGCATCGACGTCGCGGACCTGCAATTGCGCACCGTCCCGCGCCCCGACAACTCCCCGCCCCCATCCGCCGAGGCAATCTCGCGGATGCGTGCCCAGCAACCCGCACCCGCGGCGCCAGCCGCGGCACCCGCGCTCGGCGATCAGCTCGAGGACGTGGAGCGCGCCGCCATCATCAAGGCCCTCGAGGCAGCGCGTTACAACAAGACGGCGGCCGCCAAGGCGCTCGGCATGACGTTCCGCGCGCTGCGTTATCGCATCAAGAAACTCGGGATCGAGTGACACAAAGTGACGCGTTACGTCACTTTGTGACGTGGCGTG
>JAEZCN010000200.1 GCA_023433515.1 Pseudomonadota bacterium | reverse complement strand
GGACAGACTTAAGTCTGTCCCCACTCTCTTACTAGTAATAGGGGACGCACCTGACGGGTGCGTCCCTTTCTTTCATCTCCCGCGAACCTTTTTCCGGTCCGCACGACTCCCTCGATGTGAACACCGGAACCGCAATCCCCGATCCCAGGGCCGACGAGCTGCTGGCCATCCGCTGCCAGCTCGGCGAGCGCGCCGCGTTCGAAGCGCTGGTCGCCCGCTGGCACGAGCCCATGTGGCGCTACCTGCGACGGCTTGCCGGCAACGACGATGCCGCGCGCGACCTGATGCAGGACACGTGGCTGCGCGTGTTGCGGGGCATCGCCTCGCTGCGCGAGCCGGCGAAGCTGCGGCCCTGGCTGTTCGGCATCGCGCGACGGGTCGCGATGGACAAATTCCGATACCAGTATGCGCGGCCGGCCGCGGAGGACGTGGAGCTCGACGCGCTCGCGGCGCCTGATTCGGACCTCGCGCTCGATGCGGACTTCGCGGCGCTGGATGCCGGCATCGCCAAACTACCCGCGTTCGAACGCGAAGCGGTAACGCTGTTCTACCTCCGCGAGCTCACGATCGAGGAGATCGCAGGGCTGCTCGGCTCACCGGCCGGCACGATCAAGTCACGCCTTTTCCGCGCACGCCAGCTGTTGCGGCGCGAACTATCCATCGAAGGAGAAAGACCATGACCCCGCAGAACGAATCGCTGATGAGCATCCACGAACTCGTGAAGGGGGAGACGTCGATGAAACGCCGTATCGGATACGTCGCGCTGTTGTTGGCGTCCGCCGCGATGACGACCGTCATCGTCGCGCTATGGGCGACCGAGCCGGCGCTGCCGCTTCGCACCCACGTCGCGTTCGGAGCGATGAGCGCGATCGGCCTGTCGTGGGTCGCGCTCGCGGGCTGGGCGCTCACCACCCGTCGCGTATTGTTCGCGCGCGATCGGGTGATCGCGGGAAGGATGGCGGTCACGTTTGCCTCGGTTTTTGCGCTGGGCGCGCTCGCAATCCTGGTTGCGACGGGCAGCCCCGCCGCGGCCGGAGCGCTCGCAACCGGAGTGGTCATGGTATTGGTTGCCGTGGTGGTACTACGCCAGGCTCGTCGGCGTTTCACCGCGCTCATTGCCCGGCGTGCTGAACTCGAGCGGGAGCTCGGGGCGGCAACCTGATGAGAGCTGTCCCCGTTTGCTTCTAATCCGCGGGGACGGTGCGATCGGCGGCCCAGGCGCGCAGCTCGGCGATCTTCTCGCCGAGCACCACGGACAAGGGTCGGGTGGCTTCGATCTCCGAAGCGATCAATCGCGCGTTGGCGCTCTGCTGGTTCGCATGCGCCGTGTACAGCGCGGACACCACCGCCTGCTCGAGCTCGGCGCCGGAGAATCCATCGCTGCGCGCGGCGAGCACCTTGATGTCGTTGTCCGACACCGCGATGCCGCGTTTCTTGCAGTGAATGGCCAGGATCTCCGCGCGCGCGGCGGGTGAGGGCAGGTCGACGAAGAAGATCTCGTCGAATCGTCCCTTGCGCACGAGCTCGGGCGGCAGCGCCGTGATGTCGTTGGCGGTCGCGACGATGAACACCCGCGAGCGCTGCTCCGCGAGCCAGGTCAGGAACGCACCGAGCACGCGACGCGACGTGCCGCTGTCGCCTTCGCCGGTGGACAGCGCCTTCTCGATCTCGTCGAGCCACAATACGCAGGGCGCGAGCGCCTCGGCCGAGGTCAGCGATTCGCGCAGGTTCTTCTCCGACTCGCCGTGCCACTTCGAATACAGGGCGCCGAAATCCAGGCGCACCAGTGGCACGCCGAGCACGCCCGCGGCCGCGCGCGCCGCGAGACTCTTGCCGCAGCCCTGCACACCCAACAACAACACGCCTTTCGGAGCGTCGAGCCCCGGTGCGCTGCCGTCGAACGCGGCCTTGCGCTGCAGGATCCAGCGACGCAGATTCTTCAGGCCGCCGACTTCCGCGAAGCGCGCCGTGTCCGCCTCGAACGACAGCGTGCCGCCGCGATTGAGCAACTGGTACTTCGCCGCGAGCAGCGGCTTGATGTCGTCCTCGGTGAGCGCGCCGTCGTTGAAGATGGCCTGGCGGGTCAGGCGCTCGACGTCGTGCTGCGCGAGCCCGGCGAGATTGTCGACCAGCTTTTCGACCGACTTGACGTCGATGCGCGGCATGCCGCCCTTCATCTGCGCCCATTCGCGCGCGATGCGCATGACTGTTGCGTGACGATCCTTGCGGTCGGGCATGCGTAGTTTGAAGTGCGCGGCCAGGTGCTCGAGCTCCTGCGGGAGCTTCATCTCGTGGCTGATGAGCACGATCGTGCGCGCGCACTTCGGGTATTCCTGCGCGATGTCCTTGAGAGTGCGCACGAACAGCGGGTTCTCGAGATACGGGTGGAAATCGAGCAGCACGTAGATGCCGGCCATCGGCGTCGCCTTGATGTGCCGCAGGAGCTGCTCCGGCTGGGCCAGCCCCCTCTGCGCACCGCCGAGATCGACGTCCACGCGCAACAGGCCTTCCGTGACGGTCCACTGGAACACGCCCCAGTTCCTGCCGCGTTGAGCCCTGATGGCCGCCGAGCGCACGATCTCGAGGATGCGCGCCTCCTCCCGGCTTTCGATGATCAGCAGCGGCACCCGCGAGGCCAGCATCGTCTGGAGTTCCGCGGCGGGGGAGTCTTCGAAGTCGCTGTCGAGCGCCGGGGAATTCATGTGCGGCGCACTTTAGCAAAACGGCTTCGAAACAAGGACATGCCCGTCCGTGACACAGGCCGCGAAAATCATGACACTGAAGGCCGCCTTGCCTACAATTCGCCCCTTTTCCGCGGGGAACCAAGCCTTGTTGATGCGCAGCCGAAAGGCGAAGACCAGCCGGTCGTACATCGATCCGTTCACCCACGAGCACATCAAGCGGCTCGTGGCCGAATTCGGCTCGCCGTTGCTGATCATCGATTGCCAGCGCGTGCGCGAGCAGTACCGCAAGCTGCAGAAGGCGCTGCCCGGTGTAGACCTGCATTACGCTCTCAAACCACTGCCGCATCCGGCGGTGGTCGAGACCATCGTCGAGCTCGGCGGATGGCTGGACCTGGCCACCACCGGCGAAACGCAGCTCATCACGCGCCTCGGCATCGACCCGGCGCGCTGCATCCACACGCATCCGATCAAGCGCGACATCGACATCCGCAACGCACTGCACATGGGCGTGAAGACCTTCGTCGCGGACAACCCCGACGAGGTGCGCAAGTTCGAGGCCTACCGGGACAAGTGCGAGTTGCTGCTGCGCGTCTCGTTCCGTTCGCCCGGCGCGGTGTGCGATCTCTCGCGCAAATTCGGCTGCGACCCGGAGGACCTTCTCGAGCTCGCGCGCCTGGCGCGCAAGCTGGGCATCCCGGTGCGCGGCCTGTCGTTCCACGTCGGCTCCCAGGCGGCGACGCCGTCCAAACACGTGGAGGCGATCGAGGTCTGCACACGCCTCATGGCGCAGGCGCGCCGCGAGAAGTCAGGTCTGTTCGACACGCTCGACATCGGCGGCGGTTACCCGATCGAGTACGGCCAGAAGGTGGTCGAGATCGGCCGCTTCTGCGCGCCGATCCGCGCGGCGCTGGCCAAGCTTCCGGCGCGCGTTCGCGTGATCGCCGAGCCGGGCCGCTACATCTCCGGCCCCGCCGCGATCGGCGTGTCGTCGGTCATGGGTCGCGCGAAACGCGAAGGCCACTGGTGGTATTACCTCGACGACGGCGTGTACGGCTCCTACAGCGGCCAGATGTTCGATCACGCGAAATACCCGGTCGAGTCGCTCAAGGAGAGCGATGAGAAATTCCCCTCGGTGCTCGCCGGGCCCACCTGCGACAGCATCGACGTGATCGCGGAAAACCTCATGTTGCCGGCCCTCAAGGCCGGGGACCTGATCGTCGGCCGCGCCATGGGCGCCTACACCTGGGCCAGCGCCTCGGAATTCAATTTCTTCCCCAAGGCGACCGTGGTTTCGGTCAATCGGCGCCCGGGTGACAACGGCTCTGTGATTTCCCTCGCGTTCTGAGACTTGCCGGGGCCCGGTCGTCCGGCGAAGATCGGGCCATGCAGAATTCATGGACCCGGCGCCGCTGGCTCCAGAGCGTCGCCGCCACCGGCGCCGGCATCGCCTTCGGCAATCTCGCGTTCGCGAAGGACGAACCGGCTGCCGAGCGCGCCCTCGAGCTCTTCAACACGCATACCAGCGAAACGGTGAGCGTCGTGTTCCGGCGCGGCAAGGATTACGTTTCCGGCGCCGTTGCTTCATTGCGCAACCTGCTGCGCGACCACCGCAGCGGCGAAGCGCATGACATCGACCTGGCCTTGTACGACCAGCTCCACGCGCTCGCCCAGGCCGCCGGCCGCGATCCGCGGTTCGAGATCATCTCCGGTTACCGATCGCCGCATTCGAACGCGAAGCTCGCCGCCGCCAGCAACGGGGTGGCGAAGAAGTCCCTGCACATGAGCGGCCAGGCGATCGACGTGCGCCTCAAGAACTATTCCTGCGCCGACCTGCGTGACCTCGCGCTGGCGGCACAGCGTGGCGGCGTTGGGTACTACCGCCGCTCAAACTTTGTCCACCTGGATACCGGCCGCTTCCGCACCTGGGCGGGCTGACCGCGTGACGGCCGAAACCGCAATCCACCGCAGGGTGGCGGACGCGCGTGCCGGCAAGGACGACAGTGTGTTGTGCCGTTGCGCTTCGGGCTGGGCGGTGTTCGGACGTCAACAGTTCGTCCAGGGCTATCTACTCCTGCTGCCCGATCCGGTCGTGCCCGACTTGAACGCGCTTCCTGCCCGGCGACGCACGCAATTCCTGAAAGACATGTCGCACCTGGGCGATGCGCTGATGCGCATTGCATCGCCGGTGCGCATCAACTACGCGATCTTCGGCAACGTCGAGCCGGCCCTGCATGCGCACGTGATCCCGCGTTACCTCGGCGAACCCGAGCACATGCATGCGCAGCACCCTTGGGTGTACGACTGGAACGAGGCGCCGGCTTTCGATCCGGTGGCGATGGGTGCGCTCGCGGACGCGCTGCGCGGCGAGCTCGAGAGGCTCGGCACATCCATCCCGCGCTGACATGGCCGTTCAGGCGCAGTTTCTCGCGTACGTACTCGAGCAGCTCGCCGGCCTGGGCTCGTTGCGCTCCAACCGCATGTTCGGCGGCGTCGGGCTCTACAGCGACGGGCTGTTCTTCGGTCTGATCGACGACGACACGCTGTACTTCAAGACCGACGACAGCAACATCACGCAGTACCGCGCGCGGCGCATGCCGCGGTTCATGCCATTCCCCGACCGGCCGGAGGCCGCGCTCGGGTATCACCAGGTGCCGGCGGACGTGATCGAGGAAGCCGAAACGCTGGTCGAATGGGCGCGCAGATCCGTCGCTGTTTCGTTGGCGTCGCAAGCCAGGAAACCCGCGCCGAAGAAGCGAAAGGCCAAGGGGGATCGTGCCTCTCCAGGCTCAACGGCCCGGGAGGCGGAAAGGCGCAGGCTCACGCCTCCTCGCCGTAAGACCCGAAAGTGATTGCGTCGACTTCTTCGTTGCAATCTTCGAAGTATCGCGAGGCAACACCGTAGGCATATTCATGCCACGAAGTAGCCTGGGTGGGTACGTGAATCTCTGATATCTCGCCAAGATTCTCGCCTTGCTTCGGGCTTCGTCGCTCCGCAAACGCCACCATCGGAAACAACTTCCTGCCGTCCTTCGTGAGCCACCCGGCATCGTGGTGATAGGCGAACTCGAACAGGAACCTCGAGCAGATCTCCTGGCGCACGGCAGCGTCTGTCACTCCTCCGTCCTTCAACGCGGCGTTGAGCCTGTGAACCGTCAAAGTCATGAATGACATGGCCGCATCGTCCACGAACTCAACAGTATCAATGTCTTCGTGAATTATTTTCATGATCCTGATTCCTGCATTCCAACACTTCGATTGAGCCGAGCGGCGCGCACGCCGACATCTTCTATCTGTTACGCCAGGCGCGCCTGCGCCAGGCGCATGAGATCCGGCAGCGCTTCCACCGGCGGGGAGCACGTGGTGCCGCGACATAGATAGGCTCGGAGGCCATCTCCCGCATGTTTGTCCGCGATTGCCGCATCGAGTCCACCGAGATCGGCGGGAATCGCGAACACCAGGCGGTGCGGGGCGTACAACTTCCCGAGCTCACGTTTCCACCTGGCTGCCTCGTCGGCCGCCCCACGTATGATCACGATCTCTGGTGCATCCAGGTATTCCGCGAGCGCCTCGATCATGCTCACGTGTCCATGCGGATATCGATTGAGCGCGAGCCACCCGGCGCGCAGCGTGCGCTCGGCCACTTCCAGCCATTGCGGCTCGCCGAGCAGATAACCCGCGCGCAAGAGCACCCGTGCCGCGATGCCGTTGCCGGCCGGGATCGCATCATCACTGAAACTCTTGCTGCGGTGGATCAGCGTCTCGTGATCGTCGGACGTGAAGAAGAACCCGCCGTCCTTGCGATCCTGGAAGTGCTCGAGCATCGCGCGGATGAGCTCGCGCAGCCACGTGACGTCCTCGTTGCGCCAGCGCAGTTGCAGCATCTCGATGAGCGCATTGGCGAGATAGGCGTAGTCGTCGAGATACGCATTCAGGTGCGAGACGCCATCCTTGCTGGTCGCCAGAAGTCGTCCGGCACCCGGGCGTGCCTGCCACGAATTCGCGCGCAGGAAGGCGAGGGCACGATCCGCCGCGGCCGCGAAGTCAGGCCGCTCCACGCAACGCGCGGCGATCGCCAGACCGCGGATTGCGAGTGCGTTCCAGCTCGTGAGGATCTTGTCGTCGAGCCCCGGCCACACGCGTTTGCCGCGCACCGCGAGCAGTTTGGCGCGCGCGGAATTCACCTCGCGTTCCACCACGTCGGGCCCGAGCTCGAGCTCCTTCGCGATCTGCTCGATCGAAACGAACACGTGCGGATTCCACGCACCTTCGAAGTTCGGCTCCTGGTCGAAGCCAAAGCGGCGCGAGAACACGCTCCATTCGAGCGGCGTCAACGCGGCCTGGGCTTCCTCGCGCGACCAGACGTAGAACTTGCCTTCGTGGCCTTCGGAGTCGGCGTCGTACGCGCTGTAGAACCCGCCGCCTTCATGCTGCATCTCGCGCAGCATCCACTCGCCGGTTTCGATCGCGATGCGCTTGAACAGCGGATCGCCCGTCGCAAGCGCTGCCTCCGAGTACGACGCGAGCAGCGCGCCGTTGTCGTACAGCATCTTCTCGAAGTGCGGGATCATCCAGAACTGGTCGACCGAGTAACGCGCGAAGCCGCCGCCCAACTGGTCGTACATGCCGCCCTCGGCCATGCGAGTGAGCGTCAACGTCGCCATGTACAACGCGTGCAAGTCGGGCGCCGTGCTCGAAGCCGTCCCATACCAGTGCCGCATGAGCCGGTCGATCGAACCCGGATGCGGAAACTTCGGCGCGTCGCCGAATCCGCCGTATCGCTTGTCGAACGTCGACGCGAACTGCTCGCGCGCGCCGTCGAGCGGCGCCGCGGTGAGCGGTGTCGACGCATCGGCCGGCGGCGGCACGATCTCGCTGTAGACGTTCATCAGCGAATCGTTCTGCGAACGCAGCTCTTCGCGCTGCTCCCGATAGAAGCCGGCCACGCGCTCCAGCAGCGTCGTGAAGGCCGGCATGCCATACCGCGCGGAGTTCGGAAAATACGTCCCGCCGAAAAACGGCTTCTGATCGTCGTGCGTCAGGAACATCGTGAGCGGCCACCCGCCGCCGCGCTGCGTGAGGACCTGGTGGGCGAACTGGTAGATCTTGTCGAGGTCGGGCCGCTCCTCGCGATCCACCTTGATGTTCACGAACAGCTCGTTCATCACCTTGGCCGTCTCGGGATCCTCGAACGACTCGTGCGCCATCACGTGACACCAGTGGCAGGCCGAATAACCGATCGACAGCAGGATGGGCTTGCCGCTGTCGCGCGCGAGTTCGAGCGCCTCGCGCCCCCACGGATGCCAGTCGACGGGATTGGTGGCGTGCTGCAGCAGGTAAGGGCTGGTCTCGTGGGCGAGGCGGTTCTTCTTCGCGGAGTGGGGGTGGGCTTCCATAGACAGCTAGAATACGCCCATGTCCGTTCCCGTCCTGAAACTCAAGCGCGGCGAAGACCGCCGTCTGCGCTCCGGCCACCTGTGGATCTTCAGCAACGAGGTCGACACCGCGGCCACGCCGTTGACGCAGTTCGAGCCTGGTGCCGTGGTCGATGTGCGATCCGACCGCGATCAATTCCTGGGATTCGCCTACGTCAACCCGCGCACGCTGATCGCCGCGCGTATCGTCGGCCGCGATCCCGCCTATCCACTCGACGGCTCGCTCATCGTGCACCGGCTGCGCGTGGCGCTGGCGCTGCGCGAGCGGCTGTACCGTGAGCCTTATTACCGCCTCGCGTTCGGCGAGTCCGACGGATTGCCGGGGCTCGTGGTCGACCGCTACGGCGACGTGATCGTGGCGCAGAGCGGCACGGCCGGCATCGACCGGCTGCGCGCCGAGGTCGAGGCTGCCGTGCGGAAGGTCACCAACGCCCGCGGGATCGTCTGGAAAAACGACTCGGGCGCGCGCGAGCTCGAAGGTCTCGAGCAGTCCGTGAGCCTCGCGGGTGGGCAGGGCGGAGAGGTTCCGAAGGAGATCTCGGTCCGCGAGCAGGGCATCGACTTCGTCGCGCCGCTGGCCGAGGGCCAGAAGACCGGCTGGTTCTACGACCAGGCCGCGAACCGCGAGCGCCTGCGGCGATATCTACCTGCCGGCGCACGCGTGCTCGACGTGTGCAGCTACGTCGGTGGTTGGGCGGTGAGCGCGCTCAAGGGCGGCGCCGGCAGCGCGGCCTGCGTGGATTCGTCGGCGACCGCCCTCGAATACGTCACCCGCAATGCGCGCGCCAACGGCGTCGAGGTCGAGACCATCCGCGACGATGCGTTCGATGCATTGCAGGCGCTCAACGCGAGCGGCGCGCGTTTCGACGTCGTGATCCTCGATCCGCCGGCATTCGCGAAGCGCAAGAAGGATGCGCCGCAAGCGTTCGCGGCTTATCGCAAATTGAATCAGCTCGCGATGCCGCTCATCGAGCGCGATGGCCTGCTCGTATCGTGCTCGTGTTCCTATCACATGCCGGCCGACGATCTGCAGTCGGCGATCCAGGCCGCGGCGCGGCACTCGACGCGCTTCGTCCAGGTGCTCGAGCTGGGCGGACAATCGCCCGACCATCCCGTGCATCCGGCGATCCCCGAGACGCGCTACCTCAAGGCCTTTTTCTGCCGCGTCACGCGTGAATAAAACGTAGAATCGCGCCCGATGCTCGAGTACCCCGGCTTCAACAAGATCGCGTTCGAGATCCCGCTGTTCGGGGATTACGGCCCGCTGAAGATCCACTGGTACGGAATCATGTACCTGATCGCGTTCGCGGCGGCCTGGTGGCTGGGACGCGTACGCGCGGGGAAGCCGGGCTCGACCTGGAAGCCCGTCGACGTCGACGACTTCATCTTCTTCGGCATGCTCGGCACGCTGCTCGGCGGTCGTCTCGGCTACGTTTTTTTCTACGGCCTCGAGTACTGGACCGCCGAGGAATGGTGGTACCCGATCAAGGTCTGGGACGGCGGCATGTCGTTCCACGGCGGATTGTTAGGCGTGCTGATCGCGTTCGCGATCTTCGCGGTCCGCCGCAAGCGGCGCATCGCCGACGTGTTCGATTTCGCGGCGCCGCTGCCCGGCATCGGCATCCTCGCGGTGCGGCTCGGCAACTTCATCAACGCCGAGTTGTGGGGCAAACCCACGGATGTGCCGTGGGGATTCGAGATCAACGGCCAGGTCCGGCACGCGACCCAGCTCTACGAGGCAGCGCTCGAAGGCGCACTGCTGTTCGCCGTCCTCTGGTGGTACACCTCGAAGCCGCGTCCTCGCCTCGCGCCAGCGGGCCTGTTCCTGATCATCTATTCGGCGAGCCGCATCTTCGTGGAATTCTGGCGCCTGCCGGACGAGCACCTGGGGTATCTCGCGGGCGGCTGGCTCACCATGGGCATGCTGCTGAGCCTGCCGATGCTGCTGGTGGGTCTCACGCTGCTCTTCATGGCGTATCGTCGGCGGCAGCCCTCGGGTAACTTCGTGTTGCAGTCATGAAGCAGTACCTCGATTTCATGCGCCACGTGCGGCGCAACGGCGCGAGCAAGTCGGATCGCACCGGCACGGGCACGCTGTCGGTGTTCGGTTACCAGATGCGCTTCGACCTCGCCGCGGGTTTCCCGCTGGTCACGACGAAGCGCGTGCATTTCAAGTCCATCGCGTACGAGCTGCTGTGGTTCCTGCGCGGCGACACGAACACGAAATTCCTGCGCGATCACGGCGTGACCATCTGGGACGAGTGGTCCGACGAGGACGGCGAGCTCGGCCCGGTGTACGGCAAGCAGTGGCGCTCGTGGCCGGCGACCGACGGGCGCGAGATCGATCAGATCTCGAACGTCGTGCAGCAGCTGCGCACGAGTCCCGACTCGCGCCGCATCATCGTGAGCGCGTGGAACGTCGGCGAGCTCGACGCGATGAAGCTGCAGCCCTGCCACGCGTTCTTCCAGTTCTACGTGTCGGACCGCAAGTTGTCCTGCCAGCTCTACCAGCGCAGCGCCGACATCTTCCTCGGCGTGCCGTTCAATATCGCGTCCTACGCGCTGCTGACCCACATGCTCGCGCAGCAATGCGACCTCGAAGTGGGAGAGTTCATCTGGACCGGCGGCGACTGCCATCTCTACGCGAACCACCTCACGCAGGTGGACGAGCAGCTCGCGCGCGTGCCACTGGCGCTCCCGAAACTGCAGATCGCGCGCCGCCCGCCGACCATTTTCGATTACACGTTCGAAGACTTTCAGCTCGTGAACTACCAGCATCATCCGGCCATCAAGGCACCCGTAGCAGTATGAAGAAGAAGATAGACATGTCGAGCCAGCCACAGCCCACCCGTGGCGGCCCGCCGATCGCCAGCTCGCCGCTGATCGAGGTCCGCAATTCGCCCGTGCACGGGCGCGGAGTTTTCGCGGTGGCGAAAATTCCGAAGGGCACCCGTATCCTCGAATATCTAGGCGATCGCGTGTCGCACGCCGCGGCCGATGCGCGTTACGAGGATCACGACGAGAACGACAACCACACGTTCCTGTTCATCGTCGACAAGAAGACGGTGATCGACGCCGGCGTCGGCGGCAACGACGCGCGGTTCATCAATCACCAGTGCTCGGGCAACTGCGAATCGGTGATCGAGAACCGCCGCGTGTTCATCGATGCGACGCGCGACATCGCGCCGGGCGAGGAGCTCGGTTACGACTACGAGATCGGACGCGAGAAAGACGACCCACCCAACGTCGACGAGATCTACGCCTGCCGCTGCGGTTCGCCGCAGTGCCGTGGAACCATGTTATGGCCGGCAAAAAAACCAGTACTGAAGGCCAAGGCGAAACGACGTCCGAAGGCCGCTCCGAAAACAGCCAGGAAGGCGGACCCTCGCAAGGATCGACGTCCTCGGGCGGATCGCAGACATCGGACGCGCCGCCGGGCCTGATCGAACAGCTCGCGCAGCGCGGCTTCGCCGTCGTCGACGATTTCGCCGACCCGGAGCTGCTCGGCGCGCTGCACGATCGCTGCATCGAGCTGCATGCGTCGGGCGCGTTGCGTGCCGCGCGCATCGGCCGTGGGCCGAACGAGCGGTTCGATCCGGAAGTGCGCGGGGACTTCATTTCGTGGCTCACTCATCCCGAGCGCGATGCCGAGCAACGTCTGCTGGCGCGCCTCGATGAATTGCGCATGAAACTCAACCGCGAGCTCATGGCGGGCCTCGAGGATTTCCAGGGACATTTCGCGCTGTACCCGGCGGGCTCCGCGTACGCGCGGCATTTCGATCGGCTGGTCGGCTCCGACACGCGCGTGATCTCCGCCGTCGTGTATCTCAATTCCGGCTGGACCGCGGAGGATGGCGGCCAGCTTCACCTGTTCCTGGCGGGCGGCGAGATCTTCGAAATCCTGCCGGTCGGCGGACGACTCGTCGCATTCCAGTCGGACCGCTTCGAACACGAGGTCCTGCCGGCGCGGCGCGAGCGCATGAGTTTCACGGGCTGGTTCCGCCGCCGGCCGATCGAAGGATTCCTGTGAACACACCGCTCGTGACATTGATCGTCGCGGTCGCCGACACCGGCGTGATCGGGCGCGACAACACGCTGCCCTGGCACCTGCCGGACGATCTCAAACGCTTCAAGAGTCTCACGATGGGAAAACCGATCGTGATGGGACGAAAGACTTACGAGTCGATCGGCAAACCACTGCCCGGACGGCAGAACATCGTGCTGACGCGCGACGCTAACTACCGAAGGGACGGCGTCACCGTGGTGCACGACGTCGATGCTGCGATGCGCGCGGCCGGCGAGGCGCCCGAGATCATGATCATCGGCGGCGCGGACTTGTTCAGGGTGTTCCGGCCCAGGGCCGGGCGCGTTCATCTGACCCGCGTTCACGGCGACATTTCGGGCGACGTCCTGTGGCCGGATCTCGACAGGAACGAATGGAGCGTCGTCGAGCGCGAGCCACATGCCGCAGATGAGCGACACGCGTGGCCGATGACATTCGAGCTGTGGGAAAAACGGTAGGTATCTGCCGAAAAACGTGCCAATCCCCCCCACGTCAGGATAAGCTCGCGCACCTATGAAAAAACTCACCGCCATTGCGGCATTGATCTGCACCCTGACCCTCACTTCCTGCTCGGCCAGGGAGAAAGAGGTCAAAGTCGAAACCGACGAACAGAAGACGGCCTATGCGATCGGCCAGCTCATGAGCCAGCAGCTCGTGACGTTCGATCTCACGCCGGAAGAGCTCGCGCTCGTGCAGAAAGGCCTGGCGGATGGCGTCAAGGGTACGAAGACCGACGTCGTCGCCGAGGAATTCATCCCGAAAGTGCAGGAGATGCAGCAGGCGCGCATGATCGCGTTCACCGAGAAGAACGCGAAGGCCGGCACGGATTACCTCGCGAAGACCGAAAAGGAAGTGAACGTTTCCAAGCTGCCGAGCGGCGTGCTCGTCAAGCACACGAAGCAGGGCGAAGGCGCCACACCGGTCGCGACGGATGAAGTGAAGGTCCACTACGAAGGCCGCCTCATCGACGGCAAGGTGTTCGACAGCTCCAAGCAGCGCGGCGAACCCGCGGTGTTCCCGCTGAACCAGGTGATCCCGTGCTGGACCGAAGCCGTCCAGACGATGAAGGTCGGCGGCACCGCCACCGTGATCTGCCCGCAGGAGACGGCCTATGGCGAGCGCGGCTCGCCGCCGAAGATCATGCCGAAGTCGACGCTGGTGTTCGATGTCGAACTACTCGACATCGTGAAGGCGCCGGCGGAGGCGCCGGCTCCCTGATCGGCTGACTTTTCGTTCGCCGAGAGGGCGCGGAGGCCACGGCTTCCGCGCCCTTTTTCTTTGCGTCGGCAGCAACGATCACGGCGACACCTAACTATATATGTTTCTTTCCGATAGCGTCGATTTGTCGGGAAAAGTCGTGATTTCGTCGAGCACCCATTTCGTGTGGGGCGTATACTGTACGCATACACAGCCTGACGAATTCATTCGGTACATGGAGTTGCCAATGCGTTCAATCGACGAGCTCGCCGCGGAGATCTGCACCCTCACTGGCCACATCAACGCCGCGAACCATCGCTGGCTGATGTTGATCGCGGAGTTCGATCGACGCACGGGCTGGTCGGACGGCGCCACTCAGTCCTGCGCACATTGGCTCAACTGGAAGTGCGGCATCGCGATTGGCGCGGCGCGCGAAAAGGTGCGCGTGGCCCGCGCGCTCGAGAACCTGCCGAAAGTCTCCGCGGCAATGGCGAGCGGTAAGCTGAGTTACTCCAAGGTCCGCGAGATCACGCGGGTCGCGAGCGCCGCGACCGAAGACACCCTGCTGATGATTGCCGAGCACGGCACGGCCGCGCACGTGGAGAAGCTCGTGCGCGCATTTCGCCGCTGCCAGGATGCCGAGGAGTTATCACGCGAGGCGTGCCAGCAGCGCAATCGCGCCGTGACTTACCGGTACGACGACGATGGTTCGATCGTCATCACCGCGCGCCTGCCGGCGGAGGCCGGTGCGCTGTTGATGAAGGCGCTCGATCTTGTCGTGCATGAACTGCCGTTCCTAGCCGAAGACGTTCACCCCGGAATGCCGCGTCAGGTGATCCCGATCCGGGAGCGCCGGGCAGACGCTCTCGCCAGGGTCGCCGAGAGTTTCCTGGCGCACGAGGTCATGGAAGCCAAGGGCACCGACCGTCATCAGATCGTCGTCCACGTGGCGGCCGAAACCCTGCGCGATCGCACGGCCGGCTGTTGCGAGCTCGAGCACGGACCTTCCATGGCGGCGGAAACCGCGCGCCGCCTGGCCTGCGACGCGAGCGTGATCGCGCTGATCGAGAACGATGACGGAGAGCCGCTCAATGTCGGACGCAAGACGCGCACCATCTCCGCTCCGCTTCGTCGTGTGCTCAACGCGCGCGACAAGGGGTGCCGCTTTCCGGGTTGCTGCAACTCGCGTTATATCGATGCGCACCACGTCGTGCATTGGGCCAACGGTGGCGAGACGAAGCCTTCCAACCTGATTTCGCTATGTCGATTCCATCATCACGCCGTGCACGAGGGCGGCATCCGCATCGAGATCCTCGACGATGGCGCGTTCCGGTTCGTGAAGCCGGATGGCGCGGCGATAGATAGCGTTCTGCCGGGTTGCACCCAGCCGGCAGGCGACTGGCATGTTCTAACTACCGAGCCGCGCGCCGGGTTGGCGAAGTGGACTGGCGAGAGAATGGACCTGGGGCTTGCGGTAGAAGTACTGATGCAGCAGGCGAGGCGCGATCGACGTTCCAGCGGGAACGTCGGGGAGAACTGAGGCGCGCTGGATAAGTGGATGGCAAACAGCCTCAAGCAAACTGCAGTTCCATGCGCTTGAACACCTGGAAGGGGCGACTCGCGCGCGAGATCGGGCGACAGCGCGTGGGCGCGCGGGAACTCGTGCTCGGTGAGTTCCTCAATCGCCCTCAGCGATGTTGTCAGACATGCGGGATGTTGATGTGAGGTCGCGGGTTAGACAGCATCAAATTCGCCTTTTCTTCGCTCAGGCGATATTGATAACTTCTAGATGTGGAGCCCCCGGGTTGCACTAGATTCTTGGCCGTGCAACAGGCTGCGGCGAAAGGACTCAGCGACGCCATGATTGCGCTCAAGGGCGTTGTGAGCACATTGAAGGCCGGGGGAAACTAAGCGTCACTCAATAAGGGGTTGCAGACCAGGTAAGCATGGCGTTCTACCCAAACATGGTCCGGCAGACCGAATTTGCCGGCTTCAGAAAAATGCTCGAAATGCCGGATGCGGTCTCTTTTGCGTTCGGATTCGACCGTGACGACGACTGATGCATCGCACCGCAATTATCGCGCTAATGATCCTGTCGGGTTGTGACTCGGGCTCGCATACCGACGAATCGGTGCCATCTTCGAACGTGGAAGAAATGGCGCCTCCGCGGCTTCCAACTTACAACACTCAATCTGATTGCGAGAGTGGCGGAGGAGAATGGAAGGCGACGTGCTCAATTCATGCAAGTTGCGTGATGCCCTGGCCGGACGGAGGTAGCGAATGTCGCGACTCATCTGAGTGCGACAGCGGGATGTGCATGATCGACATGATCGAAGAATGTATGGCCGTAGGAGTGTGTGAAGATATAGTCATCCCCAAGCCAGGCCAACCAGCCGTGGGAATTTGCAAGCGAGAGGACGTTTCGTGCGGCTCCTACATCGAAATAAGGGGCGGAATAGCACAGGCGCCCTATCACGTTGATTAAGATGTGCCTGACAATTCCCGTGGTGTAGAAATCGCGAGGATCAGCAGCCCTCGGTCCGCAGCAATTTCTCATCGAGCTTGAAGGTGGCAGTGGTGAGAGTTAGCAGCGATGGTCGATTTGTGTCAGATATTCGCTTTCATTCCAGATTGGATTCTTGACGAAGCGCTGTGAAGTACGAAATCTCCGGGTGAAACATCACCTTCGAGTACCGCGGAATGAAGTTCGGATCCCTCTTTTCCAATTCTTCCGCAGCCTTCTTCTTCGCCCGATACGCCGGATCCAGCACCGTCTCGCGCATTTCCTGGTAATTCTCCAGCGCCATCTGCGCAATGGCATCCGTATTCGGCCGGCGCTCGCGTTCGAGCGCTTCGAACAACCCCGCCCAGTGATGATGCTCGTCCATGAGCCGCATCAGCTCCGCGCAATCCTCGAACGCGCAGTTCATTCCCTGCCCATGAAACGGCACGATCGCGTGCGCAGCGTCGCCTAACAACAGCACGTCGCCGTCGATGTGCCAGCCGCGCGTGTAAACGGTGCCGAGCGAACCCTGCGGATGTTCGTTGAACTCTCGCGGCAGCTCGGGCATCAGCGCCCGGGCGCTCGGGAATTCACGCTCGAAGAACTCTTCGACCGCCGTCAGCGACGTGAGCTCGGCGAAGCTGTTTGGGCCAGAGCGGGCCAAAAACAAGGTCGCGGTGAAGCTGCCGTCGAGATTCGGCAGCGCGATCAGCATGAACCCGCC
>JAEZCN010000072.1 GCA_023433515.1 Pseudomonadota bacterium | reverse complement strand
CCCCGCGGCGCGGAGGGCGCGCCGGCGCGTGGCGGCGCCCTCGGCGCTGGCCGGTATCTGAAGCGCTCACGATCTGATGATCAGATCGAGTCGAGAGCCTTCTGGAAGCGATTGGCATGCGAGCGCTCGGCCTTGGCGAGCGTCTCGAACCAGTCGGCGATCTCGGAGAAGCCTTCTTCGCGCGCCTCCTTCGCCATGCCCGGATACATGTCGCTGTATTCGTGCGTCTCGCCGGCGATGGCCGCCTTGAGATTGTTCTTGGTTTCACCGATCGGCAGGCCCGTGGCCGGGTCGCCCACCGCCTCGAGGTATTCGAGGTGGCCATGCGCGTGGCCGGTTTCGCCTTCCGCCGTGGAGCGGAATACCGTCGACACGTCGTTGTAGCCTTCGACGTCGGCCTTGGCTGCGAAGTAGAGATAACGGCGGTTCGCCTGCGACTCACCGGCGAACGCATCCTTCAGATTCTTTTCAGTCTTGCTGCCCTTCAGGTTCACGGCAAACTCCTTCTCGGTTATCCAGTCGAGAATTACTCTCATTTGGACTTGTTCTAAATGCGGGGCGCACTGTACGACCGTGTCCGCGAGCGCGTCAATCGGGGGCCGTCAATCGTGGGTCTGTCGTTGCCCTGCCGCGCTGCGACGTTTAACGTCGCGCGCGTGACAGCCAAATCAAAATTGCCCGACTTCGAACGATCGCTGAGCGAGCTCGAAGCACTGGTCGCGAAGCTCGAACAGGGCGACGTTCCTCTCGAAGACGCATTGAAGACTTTCGAACGCGGTGTTGCCCTCACGCGGCAATGCCAGACGGCGCTGCGCACGGCGCAACAGAAGGTCGAAGTGTTGCTGACGCGCAATGGCAATGAAGAGCTTGCGCGTTTCGCCCAGGATGACGAGGGCGACGAAGAGAACGAGGCCGAAGTCGATGACGACGACGAGAAATGAAGCGAGTCGGGCGCCGTCGCAGGGATTTCTCGCCGCGCGGGTTCCGCTCTATCAACGACGAATAGAAGGTGTGCTGGCCCGTGCGCTGGAAGTCGAAGGCGGGGCGACGGCGCGGCTGCTGCAGGCCATGCGTTACAGCACGCTCGAAGGCGGCAAACGCGTGCGCCCCGTGCTCGTCTACGCGACCGGCGAAGCGCTCGGCGCCTCGCTGGAAACACTCGATGCGCCGGCCGCCGCTGTCGAGCTCATCCACGTCTACAGTCTCGTGCACGACGATCTGCCCGCGATGGACAACGACGATCTGCGGCGCGGAAAGCCGACCTGCCATCGCGCATTCGACGAAGCCACCGCGATCCTGACCGGCGACGCACTGCAGGCGCGCGCATTCGAGTTGCTGACGGGCGCGTCGCCGACGATACCGGCGACCGCGTGTCTCGAGATGTTGAAGGTGCTTGCGGACGCGATCGGCACTCGCGGCATGGCGGGCGGACAGGCCATCGACCTCGAGTCCGTCAAACAGACTCTCGACGAAGCGGCGCTCGAGCGCATGCACCGGCAGAAGACAGGCGCGCTCATCCAGGCGAGCGTATTGCTCGGCGCGATCGCCGCGGGTCTTCATGGCGCGACCGAACGTGCGGCACTGACCGAGTTCGGCGCCGAGATCGGTCTCGCCTTCCAGATCCACGATGACATCCTCGACGTCGAGGGGACCACCAGCACGCTCGGCAAGCGCGCCGGCGCCGATGCGGATCGCATCAAGCCGACCTATCCGTCGGTGCTGGGGCTCGATCGGGCGCGTGCCCAGGCGGTCGCGCGCCGGGATCGTGCGATCGCGGCGCTCGCGCCGCTGGGGGCCTCCTTCGCGCACCTGGGCGAGTTCGCGCACTTCCTCGTCGCGCGCGCGAATTGAGCGCGTGTAAACTCCCCCGGCAATGTCCTCTGCCTCCGACGCCTTTCCGCTGCTGCGCACCCTCGATTCGCCCGCGGATCTTCGCGCTCAACCCGAATCGCAGCTCGGTGAGATCTGCAAGGAACTACGGGAATACCTGATTCGCAGCGTCGCCACGCGCGGCGGCCACTTCGCCGCCGGACTCGGCACCGTCGAGCTCACGGTCGCGCTCCACTACGTTTTCGACACGCCGGACGACCGGCTCGTCTGGGATGTCGGTCACCAGGCGTATCCGCACAAGGTACTCACCGGACGGCGCGACCGGCTCGACACGATCAAGCAGAGCGGCGGGCTTGCGCCTTTTCCGTCGCGCGCCGAAAGCGATTACGACACGTTCGGCGTCGGGCACTCGAGCACCTCGATTTCGGCCGCGCTCGGAATGGCGGTCGCCGCGGAACTGACCCACGATCCGCGCAAGGTCGTCGCGATCATCGGCGACGGCGCGATCACCGCGGGCATGGCCTGGGAGGCGCTGCTCAACGCGGGCGCGCGCCGGACCAACCTGCTGGTCGTGCTCAACGACAACGACATGTCGATCTCCGAGAACGTCGGCGCGTTGTCAAACTACTTCGCGAAGGTGCTGTCCGGCCGGATGTATTCGACGCTGCGCTCGGGCGGCAAGAAGATCCTCAAGCAGATGCCCACGATGTGGGAGCTCGCGCGACGTTCAGAGGAAATGATGAAGGGCATGGTGTTGCCCGGCACTATTTTCGAAGAGCTCGGGTTCAACTACATCGGCCCGATGGACGGCCACGACATCAAGGAGCTCGTGACCACGCTGCGCAACATGCGCCATCTCAACGGGCCGCAGCTGCTGCACGTGGTGACGCGCAAGGGCAAGGGTTACGCGCCGGCCGAGGCGGACCCGATCAAGTGGCACGGCCCGGGTCCCTTCGACCCGGTCAGCGGCACGATCTTCAAGGAAAAGGCGCAGGGCCCTACCTACTCGCAGGTTTTCGGCCAGTGGATGTGCGACATGGCCGCGCTCGACGAACGCGTCGTCGCGATCACCCCCGCGATGCGCGAGGGCTCGGGCCTCGTCGAGTATTCGAAGAAATTCCCGCAGCGTTATTTCGACGTCGCGATCGCCGAACAACATGCGGTCACGTTCGCGGCGGGACTGGCGTGCGAGGGCCTGAAGCCCGTGGTAGCTATCTACTCGACCTTCCTGCAGCGCGCGTACGACCAGCTCATCCACGACGTCGCGCTGCAGAACCTGCCGGTCGTGTTCGCGCTCGACCGCGCGGGCCTCGTCGGCGGCGACGGCGCGACACACCAGGGGTCTTACGATCACTCGTTCCTGCGCTGCATCCCGAACCTCGTCGTGATGGCCCCCGCCGACGAAAACGAGTGCCGCCAGATGCTCTACACGGCGACCACCCTGCCCGGCCCGTCCGCGGTTCGTTATCCGCGCGGCCAGGGACCGGGTGTCGCGCCCGTGGCGGAAATGACCGCCCTGCCCGTGGGCAAGGCCCAGTTGCGCCGCGAGGGTCGCAGCGGCCTGCTCATCCTCGCATTCGGCGCGCTGGTCAAACCCGCCGAAGTCATCGGCGAGCGACTCGACGCGACGGTCGTGAACATGCGCTTCGTGAAGCCGCTCGACGAGGAACTCGTGCTGCGGCTGGCGGAGAAACACACGGCGCTGGTCACCGTAGAGGAAAACGCGATTGCGGGCGGCGCGGGGTCGGCCGTCCTCGAACTACTCGCCAACTGCGGCGTGCAACTACCCACTCTCACGCTCGGCATTCCCGACTGCTTCGTGGAGCACGGCTCGCGCGAGGAGTGTCTCGCGCAGGCCGAACTCGATCTGCCCAGTCTCGAAAGCGCGCTCCAGCGCTGGTGGGAACAGCAGTCGGTGGCCAGGATGAAAGCGGCTTCAGGGACATAATTTACGAGCGCCGCGGCCCATTCAGGGGCCTGCGGGAACATTTCGGGGCGGATCGCCCTTATGAGGGGTTGATCGATCCACGAAAGCCCGCAAACTGTGAACCCATTATTCCGACCCGTATTTCAGGCTTCCCAATGAATACCGCTGCTGCACCGCAGGCCCGCGTCGTCGCCGTCGAAGACGTTCAGAACCGCGCCGACACGCGCCGCATTCCGATCAACCAGGTCGGGATCAAGGACATCAATCACCCGGTGCGCGTCAAGGACCGTTCGGTGGGCGAGCAGCACACCGTCGCGAACTTCAACATGTACGTGAACCTGCCGCACAACTTCAAGGGCACGCACATGTCGCGCTTCGTCGAGATACTGCATCGCGAGCGTGAAATTTCGGTCGAGTCGTTCGGCAGCCTGCTGGCCGAGATGACGGAGCGCCTCGAGGCGGACTCCGGGCACATCGAAATGTCGTTCCCGTATTTCGTGATGAAGAAGGCGCCGATTTCGGGCGTCGAGAGTTACATGGACTATCGCGCCACGCTCACGGGCAAACGCGTGAAGGGCGTGACGGAAATGTGGGTGAAGGTCGTCGTCCCCGTTACGAGCCTCTGCCCTTGCTCGAAGAAGATCTCGGAGCGCGGCGCGCACAACCAGCGCTCGCACGTGACGATTTCGGCGAAACTGCGCGAGCACATGTGGATAGAAGAGCTCATCGAGATCGCCGAGTCCGAAGCATCGTGCGAGCTGTACGGCATCCTCAAGCGTCCCGACGAGAAATACGTGACCGAGCGCGCCTACGACAATCCGAAGTTCGTCGAGGACATGGTGCGCGACGTGGCGGTACGGCTGAACGACGAGCCGCGCATCGGCGCGTACGTGGTGGAGTCGGAGAATTTCGAGTCCATCCACAATCACTCCGCCTACGCGCTGATCGAGCGCGACAAGGACGCGGAAGCCCGCGACGCCTGACTCCTCCGGGAAATCCGCTCCGGCGCGCGCGCAACACATCCGCCGCAATTCGTCGATCGGGCCGGGGTTGATCGGATCGGGCGAGTGGCATGTCGCCTCAACGGACGTCTTCCGTGGGTTTCCCGAGTGGACCGCGCTCACTCGAACCCAATCGAAGCCGGAGTTGTCCGCACGATGTTTCGCGAGCGGCAGCTTCTGAAGTTCGCGCGCGGTCGCAGCCGCACTACGTTCCCGTGAAAATTCAGCGACCTACGGTCGCGCTATCCGCCGACTGACGGGCCCCGGAATTTCACGCATGGTGGAGAGTACGCAGGGACCCCGCGTTATGGTCGGGCGGACGTATCCCTGTCTCCGGCCTACGTGAAGGAGCCCACACCATGAGCGCGAATCCCAAGGCAGTCGAAGCGGGACTTGCTCCGTTCAAGATGCTGATCGACGGCAAACTAGTCCCCGGCGCTTCGTCGATGGACGTGATCAATCCGGCGACCGGCAAGTCCTTCATCCAGTGCCCGCGCGCCGACAGCGCGCAACTCGACGACGCGGTCGCCGCAGCGAAGGCCGCGTTCCCCGCCTGGTCGCGCAGGCCGTGGAGCGAGCGCCGCGAAATGCTGCTCGCGCTGGCCGACGCGCTCACGAAACGCCAGGACGAATTCGCCCGGCTCCTGACGCTCGAACAGGGCAAGCCGCTCATGCAGGCCGGCTTCGAGATGGGCGGCGCGATCGCGATGCTCACGACGTTCGCGGAAATGAAGCTAGAGCCGAAGCTGCTGCGCGAGGACGATACGCAGAAGATCGTGCAGCTGCGTACGCCGCTCGGCGTCGTCGCGGCGATCACGCCGTGGAATTTCCCGATGATCCTGCTGATGATCAAGCTCGCTCCCGCGCTGCTGTCGGGCAACACGGTAGTCGCGAAACCCGCGCCGACGACACCCCTCACTACCCTGCTGTTCGGCGAGCTCGCATCGAAGATCCTGCCGCCGGGCGTGCTCAACGTGATCACCGACCAGAACGATCTCGGCGGCCCGCTCACGCAACATCCGGATGTCGCGAAGGTCGCGTTCACCGGATCGACGGCCACCGGCCGCAAGGTCATGGCGAGCGTCGCGAGCACGCTCAAGCGCATCACGCTCGAACTCGGCGGCAACGACGCCGCCATCATCCTGCCCGGCACGAGCGCGAAGGAAATCGCGCCGAAGATCTTCATGGGGGCGATGATCAACGCCGGCCAGGTGTGTCTCGCGATCAAACGCGTGTACGCGCACGAGTCCATCTACGACGAGCTGTGCGCCGAACTCGCGCGACTCGCGAACGAGGCCGTCGTGGGCGACGGCATGGAGCCCGACACGTTCATCGGTCCCGTGCAGAACAAGGCGCAGTACGAGAAGGTGAAGGAATTCATCGCCGACGCGCATGCGCGCGGAAAAGTCATCGCGGGCGGCGAAACGCTCGCGCGAGACGGGTATTTCATCGCGCCGACCATCGTGCGCGACATTCCCGACGACGCCCGCCTCGTGCGCGAGGAACAGTTCGGACCCGTCACGCCGGTCATGAAATACAAGGAAGTCGACGAAGCCATCGCGCGCGCCAACGGCACCGAGTACGGGCTCGGCGGCACCGTGTGGGGTCCGGATCTCGACGCCGCCTACGCCGTGGCCGCGAAGATGGACTCGGGCACCGTGTGGGTGAACAAACATCTCGACCTGCCGCCGGACGTGCCGTTCGCGGGCGCGAAGCAATCCGGCATCGGCGCCGAAATGGGCGTCGAAGGTCTCGAAGAATTCACGCAGCCCAGAGTCATCAATCTCGCGAAAGTCTGATCCCCCTCTGGTGAAGACTCGGGCGCCGGGCAGCGATGTCCGGCGCCCTTTTTTTCTGTGGCGCAACATTCCGCGTGATATGGCCGTGCCGATACAATCGCGCGCCATCCGTCAGACTTCCGGAGCGCCCTCATGAATCCACGAGTGCCAGGTGCGCGTCTCGCGCTGCGCGCCGCCATCGTGCTCGCCTGCGCCACGACATCGCCGGCATTCGCCGATGACACGCCGCTGCGGGCCGAGGTCGAGACACTGCGTGCCTCCATCGAGGCGCAACGCGCGCAGCTCGAAGCGCAGGCCGCGCTTCTCGAGCAGCAACAGAAACAGCTCGAGGCGCTCACGCAACGGCTCGAACAGGCCAAGGCCGCCCCGCCGGAAGGCCCCAAGGTCACGCTCGCCAATGCGCGCCCGACGATCACGGCCGAGGACGGCCGTTCGTCGATCGCGCTGCGGGCCAACGTACAGGTCGACGGCGCGCTGTATGGCGAAGGCCCTGCCGGCCCTCTCACGTCCGACTACCGCCGCGGTTCAGTCGGAGGCACGCCAAATCGCGAGAACTCCAGCGCGCGCGATTTCTCGGACGGCTTGTACTTCCGGCGCGCCCGTTTCGGCATCGAGGGCAAGTTCGCGCAGCACTTCAACTACCGGCTGCTGCTCGAGCTCGGCGGCGGCGGCGGTACCGAGGGTCCGACCCGCATCAACGATGCCTGGATCGCCTACACGGGCTTTGCCCCGATCGCGATCCAGCTCGGCGCGTTCTCGCCGCCGTCCAACATGGATGACGGCACGTCGCCCGAAGACATCGCGTTCATCGAACGCGCCAGCGCGTCCGAACTGTCCCGCTCGCTGGGCGGCGCCGACGGCCGCATCGGACTCGGCGTGCGCGGCAGCGGCGCGCGCTGGATGGGCGCATTCACGCTCACCAACCGCACGGTCAGCGATGCCGAGTTGTTCGATTCGCAGCTCGCGGCCGTCGCGCGCGCGGGATTTCTCATCGCCACCGGCTCCGACTACAACGTGCACGCCGGCGCCTCCGGCACGTACGTGATCTCGCCGCCGGACCAGGGACCCGATTCGGCACTGCGTCATCCGCTGCGATTCCGGGACCGGCCCGAGATCCGCGTGGACAGCACACGGCTCATCGACACGGGATCCATCGACGCGGCGCACGCTGGCGTGTTCGGCGTCGAGTTCGGCGCGAACTGGAGGAACCTCTATCTACAGGGCGAGCACTTCTGGTTCGATGTCGAGCGCCACGAGCCCACGGCGCTGGATGATCCGTCGTTCACGGGTTACTACGTCCAGGCAAGCTGGGTGCTGACCGGTGAGAATCGCCGCTACAACCCGGCCGCGGGCTCGTTCCAGAACCCGCGCCCGAAGATGCCCGTCGGGGCCGATGGTGGATTCGGCTCGTGGGAACTCGCGGCGCGTTACAGCCGCATGGACCTCAACCACGAGGCAGGCCTGGAGGGCAGCGCCGCGGTGCCTGGCGGCGTTCGCGGCGGTGAACAGTCGATCCTCACGCTGGGCGTGAACTGGTACGTCAACGCCAACTTCAAGGTGATGATGAACTATCTGTTGATCGACGTGGATCGCCTGAATCCCGCCGGGCCTGGGAATATCCAGCCCTTCGGCGCGCCGCCCAATACGCCGCCGATCGGCGCGGAGATCGGCCAGGACCTGGACGTGTTCGCGCTGCGAACCCAGTACAGTTTCTAGGCGTGGTCTTTCAGGGAAGAATCGGCTGGGTCCCGCTGGCCGCGGTCTCATTGCCCTGCAGGCGCGAGATCAGCGCGCGCAGGAACACCCGGTTGAAGCGCAGCTGGCACGCGGCGGACACCTGCTCGAGCAGCGTCGAGCTCACGCGCAGCACCGACACGGGCGTCTCCGCCCGGATCGTGGCGGTGCGGCGCGCGCCGCGCCCCGA
>JAEZCN010000164.1 GCA_023433515.1 Pseudomonadota bacterium | reverse complement strand
TCGACGTGTGGGAAAGCTTGCGCATGTCGCGAATGGCGTCCGAGAACTCGAATAGGCGACATATGTTCGGCTGCCCCACCGAACCTGACAAGTGAGTTACGTCGCGGATTGCGCCGTTTTCCAGGATTCGATCTGTGACCCAGCTCTCAAGGCATGCCAGGCGCGTCGCGAGGTCGCCACGGGCCCATTTTTCAGCGACGGCGGGCGGTTGAAGATTGCCGCTGCCGATGTCCTTCAGGGCCTGCAAGGTCTCGTTGCGCAACTGCGCGAGCGCGGCCGGATCGGCTTCCAGCAGCGCGAACGGCCCCGCCCCCGTCGCCGCCAGCGCTTCACGCCAGGGTCCCGGGCCGCGAGCGGATTCCAGGAAGTCGGCGGCGGCGTCCCGCGACGGCGCGACCAGGCGCAACTTCGAGCAGCGGCTGCGCAGCGTCGGCAACAGGCGCGACGGCGAACTCGTCACGAGCAGGAGCAACGTGCGCGGCGGCGGTTCTTCCAAGGTCTTGAGCAGCGCATTCGCGGCGAAGTGGTTCATCGCCTCCGCCGGAATGACGATTGCGACCTTGTAGCCGCGGCCGTGCGCGGTGAGCGACAGCTCCGCCGCCAGATCGCGCACGGCCCCGATGACGATCTGCGACGAGTCGCCTTCGGGCTTGAGGGTCGCGACGTCGGGATGCTGGTCGGCGGCGATCCACCTGCAGTCCTGGCACTCGCCGCAGGGAGCCGCGGGCGCGCGGCAGTTGACGAGCTGCGTGATCCAGCGGGCGAGTTCGAGGCCGCCGGCGCCGGGGTCTTCGTGGATCAGCAGTCCATGCGCGAGCCGGTCCGCCGCGAACGCGGCTCGTACTTCCGCGCAGGCGGCCGCGAACCAGGGCGGTAATCGCACTCCACTCACGTCGCGGGCACCGGGTCGAGCTTGAAGAATTCCTCGAGCGCGGCGACGGCCTGGTCGCACACTTCGTCGAGTTTCGCGGTCGCGTCGACGACGCGGAATCGGGCCGGCGACGCACTCGCGAGTTCGAGATAACGATTGCGTACGCGCTCGAAGAACTGCGCCGATTCGATCTCGAAGCGGTCGACCACGCCGCGCCGCGCCTGCATCCGCTCGAGACCGACCCGCACCGGAACGTCCAGGAGGATCGTGCAATCGGGCATCAGATCGCCGTGCACGACGTGCGCGAGTTGCTCGATGAGCCGGCGGTCGACGCCACGTCCGCCTCCCTGGTACGCATGCGTGGCATCGGTGAAGCGATCGCACAGCACCCACTCGCCACGCGTGAGCGCCGGGCGAATCAGGTTGTCGATGTGAACCTGGCGCGCGCCGAACATGAGCAGGGTTTCGGCCGTGGCACTGATGTGTTCCTCACCGCGATTGAGCACGAGCGAGCGGATCCCCTCGGCGACTTTCGTGCCGCCCGGCTCGCGCGTCGCGTGCACGGTGATGCCGCGCGCCCGCAGGGCCTGCGTGATGCGCTCGGCGACCGTGGTCTTCCCCGCGCCTTCGATGCCTTCGAGGGTGATGAATCGTGCTGGCCTCATCTGCGATTTTCCCTCAGGCGAGCGAGATAACGTTTCACGGCCGCAGTGTGCTCTTCATAGGTCCTGGAAAAGAAGTGCGACCCGTCGCCTGCACCGGTCGCGACGAAGAAGATGTCGCCCGTTTCGAGCGGATGCGCCACGGCCTCGAGCGCGTCGCGCGACGGCAGCGCGATGGGTGTGGGCGGCAAACCCTTTCGCGTGCGCGTGTTGTACGGAGTGTCGGTACGCAGGTCGCGCGTGCGGATGTTGCCGTCGTAGGCATCGCCCAGGCCGTATATCACGGTCGGATCGGTCTCGAGCCGCATGCCCATGCGCAGCCGCGTGACGAACACGCCGGCGATGCGCGGCCGCTCGCTCGCGAGGCCCGTCTCCTTCTCGACGATGGACGCGAGGATCAACGCCTCGTACGCATTCGCGAGCGGCAGACCCTCCGCGCGCGAGCCCCAGGCGGTTTCGAGCGCCTGCGCCATCTTGCGATACGCGACGGCGTACAGATCTCGATCGGTGGTATCCGCCGCGAAACGATACGTGTCGGGGAAGAAGCGTCCCTCGGGATGTTCGCCAGGATGGCCGATGGCCGCCATGATCTCGGCGACGTCCTTGCCGCGCAGCGTCGCGCGGATCTCCGGATGCGCCTCGATCGCGCGTCGCATGTCCGCGAAGGTCCATCCTTCGACGATGGTCAGCGCTTCGAACACGACGCGGCCTTCCTCGAGCTGCCGCAGGATCTCCGCCGCACTCGCCTGGGCCGGAATTTCGTAACGCCCCGACTTCACCTGGGGCGAGCCGCGGATCCTCAGCAGCAGTTCGACCGCGCGCCGATCGGCGAGCGCGCCGCGCGTTTCGAGCTCGGCGAGCACCGAGCGAACCGTCGCACCCGGCTTGACCTCGAGCGGCACGGCCGCGGTGTGTGGCCCGGCGCCATTCATCGCCGCGTTCATGCGCTGCCAGTAGATCGCGCCGCCCGCCGCGGCGATCAGTACCAGCAGGCCGAGAGCCAACAGCACCTTACGCATCGAGCGCCTCGATGTGTCCACGAATCTTGAGCGAAACGGGATTCATGCCGAAGCCATGCTCGCCGACGCTGCGCACGGGCACAACTCCGAGGCGCGCATTCGTGATGAAGGCCTCGTCCGCCTCCTGGACGTCGGCCAGCGAAAGCGGGCGCACGTCCACGGGGATACGCAGGCGCGGCGCCTCGCGCAGCACGATTCCGCGCATGATGCCCGCGACGCCCACGCGATCCACCGGAGGCGTCGCGAGTTTTCCCGCTTTCACGACGAAGAAGTTGCTCATTACGCCGGAGACGATATTGCCGTGCGTATCGAGCAACAGCGACTCGAATGACCCGCCGCTCTCTTCCGCCGCGGCCAGTACGTTCTCGAGCCGATTGAGATGCTTGAGTCCCGCGAGCGATGAGTAGTCCGCGACGCGCAGCTGCGCGATTCGCAGCGCCACACCTGCCTCGAGGTCCGCCAGCCCGGCGGCAGGCCACAGCGACACGATGCGACGTGGCCGCTCGTGGGAGGGCGCATAACCTCGCCGCCGCGCGCTGCCGCGCGTGACGATGATCTTGAGCACGGCGAGCGCGGGCGCCTGCGCGGCGGCCGCCGAAATCTCCGCGCGCAGCGCATCGAACTCACCGAAGGGGATTCCGAGCCGCGCGAGCCCCTGCGACAGTCGCAACATGTGCGCTTCGAGAAAACGCGGCCGGTTGGCGCGGATCAGGATCGTTTCGAACAGACCATCGCCGTACTGCAGGCCACGATCGTCGGCGGGAACCGCATCGCCTCGCACTCCATCTATCCAGCTGACGAGCGCGCCGCTCACGTCATCCACTCGAACGCGCGCAACATGCCGCGGGCCTTCGCGCGTGTTTCCTCGAGCTCGCGCTCCGGATCCGAATCCGCGACTATGCCAGCACCCGCGCGCAGCTCGACCTCCGCCCCATCCATCGAAAGCGTGCGGATGAGGATGTTGAAGTCCGCGTCGCCGTCCACGCCTATCCACCCGAGCGACCCGGTGTAGGGACCGCGTCCCTCACCCTCGAGCGCGGCGATGATCTGCATGCAACGCACCTTCGGACATCCCGTGATCGTGCCGCCCGGAAACAATGCGCGCAACGCATCCACGGGCGAGCGATCGGCGCGCAGGATGCCGCGCACGTTCGACACGATGTGGTGCACGTGCGCGTAGGTCTCGGTGACCATGTATTCGTCGACGCGCACGCTGCCTGCCTCGCACACCCGTCCGAGATCGTTGCGTTCGAGATCGATGAGCATCACGTGTTCGGCGCGCTCCTTCGGATGCGCGACGAGTTCGGCGATCGCGCGGCGATCCGCCTCGGGCGAGCCGAGTCTCGGCCGCGTTCCCGCGATCGGACGCGTCGCGATCTCGCGGCCCGAGATGCTGAGCAGCCGCTCCGGCGACGACGAAAGGATGGTCATTCCGGAGAAACGCGCGCTCGCGGCGAACGGCGCGGGATTGGCGGTGCGAAGCGCGGCGTAAACTCGCGCGGGATCGGCAGGCTCTTTCAAGGTCAGCCGCCAGGGCCGCGACAGGTTCGCCTGGTAGACGTCTCCCGCGGCGATGTGCCGCTGAGCCGCGCGCACGCGCTCCAGGTACTTCTCGGGCAACTCTTCGCGCAGCGTCGCGAGCGGCAGCGGCGCCACGGCGTCGTCCGCGACACGGCCGCCGGCGGCTTCGAGATCGGCGATGAGACGTGCCTGCGCCTCGCTGGCACCCTCCTCGGCCACCGCGAAAACTTCCCCGGTCGCGAGGTCGTGCACGGCGAGCGTCGCGACCCGCAGCGCGAAGGCGCTCAGCGGCGAGCGTGCTCGCGGCAGCTGCAGGCTGCGCTCGATCTCCGCGGCCAGCTCATATCCGGCGTACACGATCCAGCCGCCCACGAATGGCAGGTTCGAAGGTCGGGCCAGTGAACGGGATTCGGCGCGATACCAGTGTTCGAGATTGTCGAGGAATCCGCCCGGCGAGAGGGTCAAACCACTCGCACCCAGTGTGCCCGAGGAACCGCGCCACAACGTGGCGCGCGGCGCGGCCGCGAGAATGCTGAAGCGCGCGAGCGGACCCTCCGCGGCGCTCTCGAACAGGACGGGGTAACGCTCCGGGTCGGCGGCCGCGAGTGCGCGCAATGCGCTGCCGGGAGCAGCGACTTTTACGACGTGAGGCGCGTTCATTGCTCGATCATGCCCGCGCTTTATCAAGGGCGGCGGCCCCCAGGCCGGATCAGCCCTTGAAACGGCGGAAGATCAGCGAGCCGTTGGTGCCGCCGAATCCGAACGAGTTCGACAGCGCGGCGTCGATTGCGACCTGGCGCGCCGTATTGGGCACGTAGTCGAGGTCGCATTCCGGATCCGGCGTCTGCAGGTTGATCGTCGGCGGCGCGACGTTGTCGCGGATCGCGAGCACCGAGAAGATCGCCTCCGCCACGCCGGCGGCACCGAGCAGGTGCCCGGTCATCGACTTCGTCGAGCTCACGGGCAGCTTGTACGCGTAGTCGCCGAACGCATTCTTGATCGCGATCGTCTCGGCCTTGTCGCCGAGCGGTGTCGAGGTCGCATGCGCGTTGAGGTAATGGATGTCGGCCGGATTCAGCTGCGCGTCGCGCAGCGCGTTCGTCATCGCGAGCCTCGCGCCCGCGCCGTCTTCCGGCGGCGCGGTGATGTGGTACGCATCGCCGCTCATGCCGAAGCCGATGATCTCGGCATAGATCTTCGCGCCGCGAGCCTTCGCGTGCTCGAGCTCCTCGAGGATCATGGCGCCACCGCCGTCACCCATGACGAACCCGTCGCGGTCCTTGTCCCAGGGACGGCTCGCGCCCTGCGGATCGTCGTTGCGCTCGGACAGCGCCCGCGCCTGGCTGAATCCCGCCAGTGCCGTCGGTGTCGTCGCGCACTCGGAACCACCGGCGATCACGATGTCCGCGTCGCCATACTGGATGCAGCGCATCGCGAAACCGATGGCGTGCGTCGAGGTCGTGCACGCGCTGACCACGCCCAGGTTGGGACCTCTCAGCCCGAACCTGATGCTCAAATGCCCCGCGACCATGTTGCCGATGGTGCTCGGGATGTAGAACGGCGACGTCTTCTTGGGGTTGTGCGTCCGTTCCCAGTTGATCGCTTCATCCTCGATGCCCGCGAGCCCGCCTATCCCCGAGCCCATGATGGCTCCGCAGAGATCGCCGTTTTCCTTCGAGAAGTCCAAGCCGGAATCCGTCACCGCCTGGATACCCGCGCCCATGCCGTAATGCATGAACGGATCCATGCGACGGGCTTCCTTGGGTGCGATGTAACTGGCCACATCGAAGCCTTCGACCTCGCCCGCGAACCGGGTCGCGAACGGAGTCGCATCGATGCGTGTGATCGGCTTGATGCCGCTCTTGCCCGCGAGGATCGCGGCCCATGCCGTGGCAATGTCGCTGCCTACCGGCGAAACGATACCGAGCCCGGTAACGACGACGCGTCGCTTGGACACACTATCCTCTTAGTGATGAGGGCGATGGAAAGGGGCGCGGGACCATTCCTGGGCGCGCCTCCGCGGAACGAAACTCAGGACTTGCGACGATCGGAGATGTAGGTGATCGCCTGGCTGACGGTCGTGATCTTCTCGGCATCTTCGTCCGGAATTTCGATTTCGAATTCTTCCTCGAGCGCCATCACCAACTCGACCGTATCGAGCGAATCGGCCCCAAGGTCATCGACGAACGAAGCGTCATTCACTACCTGCTCAGCCTTGACGCCCAACTGTTCGGCGACGATCGCCTTGACCTGTTGTTCCACCGTGCTCATTTCTGATTCGCCCTCAATAGGAAAGT